>JAQCAD010000079.1 GCA_027621915.1 Pseudomonadota bacterium | reverse complement strand
TATGGCATTTTAACGCCTTAACTCGGTGTCCGGTTTTAGTAGACCACTTCAACTCTCGAATCGGTCGGCGTCGTGTAAATAGCGGCGGAAGTGACTCGCCATGGGGTGTTAAACTCGTCCATCCGGTAAAGCATAGCGATTTACCGGCCAAATCAAAACCGGACTAATCTGAATGGAGCGGGAACCTACTATGGGCAATGACGATCCAGCACTCCTGAACCGACGCAAACTCCTCGCCGCAGCATTGGCCGGTAGCGGCGCCGCCGCCCTTTCGGCCTGCACTGGGAACGACAATTCGGAGAGCGTCTCCGCTTACGATATATGGACCGGGTACGATGAACGTATCACCGAACGCACACTTGCAGAAGCTGAGAAATTGTTTGGTTTGAATTTCACAGAAACGGAGCGTCGACAGATTCTCGGCGGCGCAATTGAGCAAAGCGACGAAGGATTTTTCGCGCAGCAAATCAAGACGCTCGCCGATCGTCGCAGTCATGACATACCTATCACGTTGCAGCCGGCAACCAGTTTCGATCCACGACTTCCGGGAGTCAGGTATCCCGACCAGATGAATTCGCTGGATTTATTTCCAGAAGAAATTGCAGCGATTCCGTCCGATGCAGAAAACGTTGCCTTTGCTTCCGTTAAACAGCAGGCCCACTGGATGTCCACGGGACAGATTTCGAGTCGCGAACTAACCGACATCTACCTCGCTCGAATTGAACGTCACGGTCCATCGCTCGAATGCTTCGTCACCGTCACTGCCGATCTTGCTCGCGAACAAGCTGCGCAGGCGGATCGAGAACGCGCCACGGGCCAGGTGCGCGGCCCGCTGCATGGCATTCCCTACGGTGTCAAAGATCTCCTCGACACCGCAAACATCAGTACAACCTGGGGCGCCGAGCCGTTTAAGGATCGCATCGCCGAAACAGACGGAATGGTCGTGCGGCGTCTTCGGGAAAGCGGCGCGGTCATGCTCGGCAAGACCACGCTGGGTGCCCTCGCCTGGGGCGACGTCTGGTTCGGCGGCGAAACCAGAAATCCGTGGAATCCGAAAGAAGGTGCGTCAGGATCGTCGGCAGGTTCCGGCTCCGCGACGGCAGCCGGGCTCTGCTCATTCGGCATCGGAACGGAGACCCTGGGCTCAATTGTCTCGCCCTCTGATCGCAATGGATTGGCGGGGCTACGCCCCACTTTCGGAAGGGTATCGCGGACCGGCGCGATGGCCCTTTGCTGGTCGCTGGACAAGATAGGACCGATGTGTCGCTACGCTGAAGACACCGCGATTGTCCTAAGCGTGCTGAACGGGTATGACGAATTTGATGCGGGCTCAATAGATCAGGGATTCAGCTACAACGGCAGTCAGTTGGCAAGTGAACTGACGATCGGATATGACCCCAGATGGTTCGAGAGCGATAACGTCACGGCAATTGACCTTGCGGCCCTGGATAAGATCAAAAACATTGGCGCCACCGTGCGGGAAATTTCTCTGCCCGAATTGCCGGTAAACGAAATCATGGGGGCGCTCGGCGTCGAATCTGCTGCTGCGTTTGAGGAACTCACGCTCTCCAATCGTGACGATTTGCTGAGAAGGCAAATCGATAATGCCTGGCCGAACAGTTTCAGGCAGGCGAGATATTTTTCCGCAGTCGATTTCGTACAGGGAGACAGACTACGTCGGAAAGTGATGCAGGATGCCCACGTGTTCTTCTCCCAGGTTGACGTTGTCTTTGGCCCGAGTTTTGATACACCGATGCTGAGTCTGACGAACTTTACGGGCCAACCCTGCCTCACGTTGCGCGCAGGATTCGAAGAACGAAAAACGCGGCCGTTGTTCAATCACCCGGAGAACGACACCGACGAGACGTTGCATCGCGTCCCGCGGTCCGTCACCTTGTGGAGCAACCTCTTCGAAGAGGGAAAGCTAGTGATGGTTGGGCGTGCGCTCGAAGCGACGCTCGGTATCGCCAATGAAAGACCTGAGCTGATCTGACGAGGAACGTATCATGAATAAGACAATTCTCCTGCTTTGCCTGATCGGTTCTTGCGCACCTGCATTTGGCGACGACAAGGGTTATTCGCTCGACGAGGCCGAGGCGTTTCGAAACCAGTGGAACATGGATAACTGGGACGAAGGCGGTCCGTTGATGCGCTATGTGTTTATGAATATGTCCGAATTCTGGAATCACTCGATCATCAATCGGGGCGGGCCGGTTCGCGAGTTGCCGATGGCGCCCCGTGACGACGTCGCAACATTCATGACAACAACGCAGGACGGCGAGATAACTTTGACCGACTACGTCAATAGTTCGACCGTGAATGGTGCAATGGTCCTGCATAAAGGTCGTGTTGTTTTTGAGGCATATCCAAACATGCGAGCAAAAGACAAGCACAACTACATGTCCGTTTCGAAAGGCTTCACGGCGACGCTCATTGCGAAGCTCGAGGAACGCGAGCTGATCGACGTTGGCGAAAGTATCGAGACCTACCTGCCATCGCTGAAGGGGTCCGGCTGGGAAGGCGTGCCGGTGCTCGACATTCTGGACATGGCGTCCGGCATCGGCTGCCTGGAGGGCGACGAGGATTCTTACACCAACCCGGATCACTGCTACTACCAGTTCGAAGCCTCGCTGGGATGGGTGCAGCCAACCGCAGAAACGCCCGATAGCCCGCACAAGTATATGGCCAGGCTCGCATCGCATCGTCCGGCAGGCGAAGCCTATGAATACACATCTCCGAATACATTCGTTCTGGGCTGGCTCGCGGAATCGGTCACGGGCCAAAGCTATGCCGATCTGCTCGCTACAGAGATATGGCAGAAAATGGGCGCCGAATCAGACGGTATCATTGCCGCGCCCCGGCGCGGCGTACCGATCGCTCACGGTGGAATCAGTTCGAACCTGCGCGACATGGCGCGCTTCGGATTATTGTTTACGCCCAGTGGTCGCGGTGGAGTACACCCGGTCATTTCCGATTCCTATCTTGAGAAAATCCAGAAAGGCGGACGCCCGGAAATATTCAATAGCGGACAGGAAGGCGACGCTCGGCAAGTCGATGACGAACCCGCACGCCACAACACCTATCAGTGGGACTTTGTCATGGATGATGGCGACTTCTTCAAAGGTGGTTACGGCGGACAGGGTCTTTACATCTCACCATCACGTGACCTTGTGATCGCATTCTTTGGCACGTTTGACGAAAACCGCAAAGGCCATGAAATGACGCGCATCGCCCGCCAACTGGCAAAGTCGGGGTTGTTTGACTAAAAGACGACCCAATTGGCGAATGCCATGACGATCGGCAGGCCGATCAGCGTACGCAAAATAAAAATGATCAGGAGATGCCAGAACCTCAACGGTATCTCGCACTTGATCATCAGGATGCCGATTTCTGACATGTAGATCAGCTGCGTAACTGACATCACTCCAATTACAAATCGCGTTAACTCCGATTCGATGCCCGCGCCCAGCAATGCAGGCAGAAACATATCGAGGAATCCGGCAATCAGCGCAGGGGCAGCAGCAGCAGCCTCAGGCAAGCCAAAGAATTCCAGGATGGGCACCATCGGCGCTGTAAGCCAACCAAGTATCGGCGTGTATTCGGCAATAATCAGTCCGGCGCCACCAACAGCGATCACCGCGGGAACGAGGCCAAACCAGATATCCAGGATATGCCCGGAAGCGACACGAAACTGTTCCCTGAGCGGCAGCGCAAGCGCCGCACGACTTGACGCAAGGGAAACCGCTTCGCGAAAAACGGAGCCACCCGTGCTTTCAGTTTCACGAAGCACGTGCAATTGATCATATGGCCTGTCCTCGAAGCGGGACAGCGGTGGAATTCGCGGCATGATCATTGCTGTAATTACGCCCGTTAACACTACTGCCACGTAGTACTCGGGGAATCGGTCGTCCACCCCGACCGTTTTCGCGACCAGCAATGCGAACGGCACGGACACGACCGAAAAATTTGTCGCGATTACTGCTGCCTCCCGAGCAGTGTAATGCCCGGAGATATATTGCTGAATCGTAATCAATACACCAACGGGCGCCGAAGACATCCAGGACGCAAGCGCGTCAATTGCGGACCGACCGGGCAATGTAAACAGCCGACGGAAGATGCGTTTCATCATCGTCCCGACAAACTCCATCAAACCGTATTCAGTAAGAAACGGCATAAGCAAACCGGCGAACAGAAATATCGGAACGATATTTACGGCAAGATCATTCAGCACCGTTCCGCCCGTGGCGGGGCTCCAGAACATTTCGGGCCCGATCCGGAACAAGGTCATCGTTCCCATTGCGAGGCCGACAACCCGCAAAGCGGCCCAAATTGGAGCAACGCGGAAAAGCCGCGCGAACAGCGAACCGTCGACGATACGCTTACGACCAATCGACATGGCATACAGAGTCCCTATGGCACTCACGCAAAGCAACGCGAATACCACCCACGGCATGCCAGCACCGACCACGTCTCGCCCGGTGTCGGAAATCAGGCCCATCAAAATGGTCCAGTTTCCATCGACTTTGACCGGAGTGAGGAACGTCGCTATCCCCAGCAAGGACGGCAACGCGAATCGTCGAATCGCAGCGCTGTTGGGCATTGCTGTGTCTGTGCTGTCAGTGACGATTTCGGTATCGCCACCAAGGTCGTGGGAGGTGTCGCTCATGCGGCTCGTTATTTCCTAAGGTACACTGCCAATGCAAAATAGCAGCTTGAGAACCGCTTGTTAACAAAAACCTCGTGACCGCAGGGACATGTCATGCAAAAAAATACGCTTGTAATCTGTCAATTCGCCGCACTGGCGACCGCGCTGCTGATGTTATCGCCTGTCGCCGCGCAGAACGAGCGACTCGAACTCGAATGGGTTTTCAGTGAAGAGGGTAAGGAAGCAATGTCCTTGCCCAGCTATGCCTGGCTCGAATCAGGTGTGGTTGCGCTTTATGACACGACACGCCCGAAAGACAAGAGAACGATTGAAACGCTCAATATTGAGAATGGACGACGGCGAAATCTGGTCGATGCGGATAAAGCAATAAAAAGCATGACTGAACTCCTCGAACCAAAGGACGCAATTGAGGAACTTGGCTGGCCAGATGCGTTTGACCCGTCGGGACGCTGGACACTTTATCAAAAATCCGATGACATCATTCTGCTGGACACCCGAACATCAGCAATGCTTCCGGTCGCGGTGACCGACGCTGAAGAAACTTCCGCGCGCTTCTCTCCGGACGGCAAGTGGCTCGCATTTGTTCGAAACAACGACATCTATGCGTGGAACATCGAGGACCGCGAGGAAAAGCGGCTGACAAATGACGGGACTGACACGCTGCTGAACGGCACCGTCTCCTGGGTCTATTGGGAGGAACTCCTGAATCGCGCTGACAGAGGCTATGTATGGGCACCGGATTCAAGCGCCATCGCCTATCTTCAATCCGATGAGTCGGGTGTAGGCGAAATGCACTTCGTCGATTTCGAGCCCTACCTGCCCCGCCTGATCAAGCAACGACATCCAAAGCCTGGCGAGGCGAACCCGCGGGTTCGTGCGGGGGTCGTAAAGATTGACAATGCCAAAACCACATGGATTGACCTCGGTTCCTATCCGTACGAATACCTCGCTCGCGTCAAGTGGCTTCCGGATAGCAGAAGGATCGCTATTCAAACGCTGAACAGACCGCAGACTGCGCTCGATATCTTTATTGCAACTGCTGCTTCAGGCGAGGCGAAACACCTCATGCGCGAGACCAATGAGGGATGGGTCAATGTGCACGATGACCTCTATTTCCTGAATGACAACGAACATTTCGTCTGGCAATCAGAGCGTGATGGTTACGCGCATCTTTACCTGTTCGATATGAATGGGGAAATGAAACACCAGATCACAAAGGGAAAGTGGGCGCTCCGGGCATCAGGTGGCGCGCCAGGCATGGATCAGTCGGTGAGCTACATTGATGAAGACGCCGGATTGATCTATTTCACGGCGCTTGAGAAAGCAACAATCGAGCGACATCTTTACCGAATCGGAATCGACGGCGGCGATATGCGACGCGTGAGCGCCGAAGACGGAACGCACTCCATTCAGTTTCATCCATCGGGCACTCACTACCTCGATTCGTTCTCCGCATTGAACAAACCGCCTTCGCTAAGCTCGCATCGCGCCGATAGTGACCAGGTAATGATGATTGCCAACGCAGGCAACGGCATTCCTGAACGATTCGACCTGCATGAATGGGAAATATTTTCCGTCAATGCCAGGGACGATTTCGAAATGCCGGCAATGATGTTAAAGCCACGCTACTTCGATCCGGCGAAGAAGTACCCGGCTGTCATCTATGTTTATGGTGGACCGTCGGCACCGACCGTGCAAAACGCCTGGCAGGGGCGTGCGCGTGGTTACTATCACCAGGCCCTCGCCGACAGTGGGGTTGTCGTTTTTTACGTCGACAATCGCAGTGCTGCGGGAAAAAGCAAGATCGATGCAAACACCATCGCAAGACAGCTCTATGGCCCGGTTGAACTCGAAGATCTTCTCGACGGCGTAGCGTGGTTAAAAAGTCAGCCTTTCATCGATCCGGAAAAAGTCGGCGTCTGGGGTTGGAGTGGTGGCGGAACAATGACCTTGCAGGCGATGACCAGCAGCGACGAATTCGCAGCCGGG
>JAQCAD010000031.1 GCA_027621915.1 Pseudomonadota bacterium | reverse complement strand
ATCACGTGAATTTACAGCTGATGTGTAACGTCCATTTTTCAAAAAGCCCCTAAATCAGAGTCTCCCTAGCGGCTTTTTCGCTCTCCCGGTGCTCCTGCAGTAATATTTGTGCAGGCAACGCGGTCTGCTGATGTTCTGGACAGGAGAATCCAACATGAAAACCGGTCAAAAGCTTGTTTATGTGGCGTTCGTTGCCATGCTCATTGGCGCGTTCGTCACAGCGCACCCGATTCGTGTGCTTGCTGCAGAAATAGCGGCCAGCGCGAGCGAAATAAATCCGGTGAAAACGGGCGAGATGGCGCCCCGATTCACGGTTCGAACTGTCGACGATGAACCGTTCATTTTCGATCCGGAAAACCTGGACGCGCCGACCATCCTGATTACTTTTCGCGGCGGCTGGTGCCCTTATTGCAATTTGCACCTGTCCGAGCTGCGTAATGTCATCCCGGAATTACAGGCAAAAGGCATCAATGTGTATTTCCTGAGCGGGGATCGCCCGGAGTTGCTTTATGCCAGTCTCAAGATGGAGACCCAGAACGCTATCGACGGACTTGGCTATACGATTTTGTCCGATGCAAAGATTGAAGCGGCGCTCGCGCTGGGTATTGCTTTCAAGGTGGCGGACGACAGCGTTTCTCGAATGGAGGATCGCGGTACTGACCTGGGCGAATCCTCAATGGTCAATTTTCAGGCGCTACCGGTACCGGCGGTCTACATGATCGATACGTCCGGAAAAGTCGTCTATTCATTTGTCGAGGCGGATTACAAAGTACGGCTGCCGGCACAGGATCTGCTGGATGCTGCCAAGGCGCTTGCCGACTGACCAGCGCTACAAGGTTGAACGCCCGGGCCCTCATCCCTTGCCTGGGTTGCCGACGCCGACAGATCGCGAAAGTAGTCTGTCGGCGTATTTTTGTGGCAGTCTCTTGCACTGCGGCCGGCAAAGCACGGGAGAAAACAGTCAATGAGTAACGAGGATCGCGGGCCGGTTGGCCGAATCGCCGGCGCGTTAATGAAAGTCGAGCCCCACGAGATCAGGGCGACGCTCCTTTCATTCGTGTTCCTCTTCATGCTGATGTTGTCTTATAACATCCTGAAGCCTGTTCGGGACGCAATGGCCAGTGACTGGTCGGACCCTGAAGTTGCCACGCTCTGGACCATCAATTTCTTCTTTAGCGCCGTTGCCGTGTCCATCTACGGACTCGCGATTTCGAAATTCAAATTCAGGCATCTCGTGCCTGGCGTTTACGGTTTCTTTGCAGCGTCATTTCTGGCTTTCTATCTGGGCACGGCATCAATCGAGGATGCGGTGCTTATCCGAAAGTCGTTTTACGTCTGGGTCAGCGTTTTTTCGCTGTTCCACATCTCCGTTTTCTGGAGTCTGATGTCAGACGTATTTACGAAGGTGCAGGCGCCGCGGCTGTTCGCTTTTATCGCGAGTGGCGCAAGCATCGGCACGATCACCGGAACCGCCGTGCCGTTGTTTTTGGCCGAAAAACTGGGCACGTCTAACCTGATGCTGATTGCGGCAGCCGTGCTGGTGGCTACTATCCCGGTGCTTGGCTATGTACAAAGATTAAAGGTCACGGAACTTGGCAATGAAAACCAACAGGTTGACCTGAACGAAAGAGGGGCAATTGGTGGAAACCCCTTCGCCGGTTTTTCCCTGTTTCTGACTAACCCGTATTTGCTCGGTATCTCTGTATTCATTCTTTTGTACACGTCCGTCGGATCGTTCGTTTATTTCGAGTTGAAGAACCTGTTGGCGGATTATTCCAGCGCTGACAGAGAGTCGATCTGGGCGGGCATAAACGGGGCCATCAATATCAGTGCGATCGTCATTGCCTGGTTCGCGGCAGGTCGAATTACGACGAAACTGGGACTGGCGAAGACGCTGGCCCTGGTGCCCGTTGTTGTCGCCTTCGGTTTGTTGATCGTTGCGGTAAACCCGATCATTGCTGCCATTATCGCGGCCCAGATCGTCCTCAAGGGCGGCAATTACTCAATTACCCGACCGGGGCGGGAAGTATTATTCACCGTCGTCGACCGGGAAACCCGCTTCAAAGCGAAACCGGTTATCGACATCGTCGTTTATCGCGGCGGCGATACCCTGTCGGGCTGGGCGTTTGCGGGGCTGACGACCGGCCTTGGGCTTGGCCTGGGGGTCGTAGCCGCCGTTGGTGCAGGCATCGCACTTCTCTGGGCCGTAGTGGGTGTGTACCTGGGCAGGCGATTCACGAAGACCGGTGACGCAGCAAATGCCATCGCGTCACCGGCGAGCTGACAAGAGATCAATGCATGAAGAGCGCCTGGATTTGCGACGCAGTACGAACGCCGATCGGACGATACGGCGGCGCATTGTCATCGATACGGACGGACGACCTTGGCGCAATTCCGATCAAGGCATTGCTCGACCGTCATCCGAATCTTGATACAAGTGCGATTGATGATCTTATCTTTGGCTGCGCAAATCAGGCTGGCGAAGACAATCGAAATGTCGCGCGGATGTCGGCGCTGCTCGCAGGATTGCCTGCTACTGTGCCGGCAGCCACGGTAAACAGGCTTTGTGGCTCCGGTATGAATGCAATTGGCAACGCCGCGCATGCCATACAAACGGGTCAGGCCGGCATGATCATAGCCGGTGGTGTCGAATCAATGTCCCGTGCCCCGTTTGTATTGTCCAAGGCAGACACTGCCTTCAGTCGCAACGTCGAAATGTACGACACGACGCTGGGCTGGCGATTCGTTAATCGAAAGCTTGAAGAGCAGTACGGTATCGACTCGATGGCGGAGACTGCCGAAAATGTTGCCAAGGATTTTTCGGTAACGCGCCAGGAGCAGGATTATTTCGCATTGAAAAGTCAGCTGAAAGCGGCCGATGCAATTTCAGCCGGTCGCTTCAAGGACGAAATCGTTTCGGTGAGTATCCCTCAACGTAAAGGTGTACCGCTCGTCGTCGATACCGATGAACATCCGCGCGCCGGTTCGACTATCGAGGGGCTGGGCAAGCTCGGCCCAATCGTAACCGACGATGGCACGGTAACCGCCGGTAATGCATCGGGTATCAATGATGGTGCCTGCGCGCTTCTGATCGCGTCGGATGAGGCAGTGAAGGCGAATGGATTGACGCCGCTGGCCAGTGTGATTGCCTGGGCGTCCGCAGGCGTAGAGCCGCGAGTCATGGGCATAGGGCCGGTCCCTGCCACGCGAAAGGTTCTGGAGCTCGCCGACCTGTATCTCGACAGGATGGACATCATTGAGCTGAACGAGGCATTTGCGGCACAAGGGATTGCAGTGCTTCGCGAGTTGGGTGTTCCCGAAGATGCCGAGCACGTTAACCCTAACGGTGGTGCCATCGCACTGGGTCACCCGCTCGGTATGTCAGGTGCACGGCTTGTCACAACAGCGGCGTATCAATTGCAAAGAACTGGCGGCACTTACGCACTTTGCACAATGTGCATCGGCGTCGGGCAGGGCATTGCGATGATCATTAAAAAGGCATGAGCGAAATTCTGCCGGATGGTGAGAGTCGAAACCTGCAGTTGATCGCTGAGCGGATGCGCGGTCGCCGGACGACCAAATTATTTCTCAGGCAGCGTGTCAGTAAGAAGCTTGTGCACGATGCCATCGAAGTTGCGCGGTGGGCACCGAATCACCACCTGACTGAACCCTGGCATTTCTATTCTTTCGGTGATGAGACGATCGTGCAGACCGTCGAGCTGATTCGAACAATCGCCGCAGAAACCAAGGACGAAGACGTGGCGGAGTTCAAAGCGAAATCCGCAGCGGCTATCCCGGGCTGGTTGCTCGTAACCTGTAAAAAGTCCGACGACGAGTTATTGCAACGTGAGAACTATGCAAGCTGCTGTTGTGCGATACAAAACCTGACGCTTTATCTCTCGGAGGCTGGTGTCGCATCGAAATGGACCACGGGCCTCATCACCCGGGATGAACGCTTCTTCGATCTTCTGAAGATTGATTCGAGCGATGAGTTCGTAGTCGGGTTGATCTGGTACGGCTATCCAAAAATACTTCCGACCCAGTCGAGAAAGGGCGTCGACGAAATTCTGACCGAAATGATCTAGGGGACTTGAGATTAATTCGCTGCGCCCGCAACGACTCAGGATCTCAAATCAACCCGAAGTTTCCTGATTTTCCGCCGTGTGTTCGCCAATTATCGATTTACGCAATAGAAAAACGACAGCGCTGGCGATGCCGGATACGCCGACGACCAATGTGAGATTCAATATTGTTCCTGTGTAGAGCGCGCTGCTCACGATTGCGCTGGTGGCGCCAGCCAGGCTTTGCAGCGTACCGATCACCGATGCCGCGACGCCGGCAATTTCGGGCACCGGATCGAGTGCCAGGACCGTTGCGTTTGGAATCAGGAACCCGGTGCTCGACATGAACAGGCATACACAACCCCATAACCACCAGAACGGGGCGTCACCCAGCCAGGCCATCACCAGCAACTGAATACCGGCAAGGCACGCGATCGTCGCGCCGACGCCGATCATGTCTGTTGAATCAAAGTGCCTGAGCAGGCGACGGTTAATTGCCGACCCGATAAGAATCGCAACGCCCGTTAACGCGAACAGGTAGCCAAAGTAATGCACCGGGTAGTCGTATATCTCGATCACGAGAGCAGAAGAACCACTGATCAGTGACATGATGCCTACCATCGTAACCAGAACAATCAGCAGGCCGAACAGGCTTTGTCGTTGTGACATAAACCTGATGACGCTTAACCAAAGCTGGCGTGCGATATCCGGATGGGTAGCTGGCGTATGCGTCTCGCGAAGCGAAGATCTGATTCCATACAGAATCAGGAATCCGGCAACTGCGGTCGCAGCGAATGGTGCGTGCCAGCCCCACCCGATCACGAGGTAAGAGCCGAGCAGCGGCGCAATCATGGGAGCCGCAGTAAAAACCATCACCATGATGGACATCATTCTTGCAGCCTGGTTGCCGCTCGAAATATCCCTGACGATGGCGCGTGCGAGGACCATTCCGGCTGACGCACCAACTCCCTGCAGGAATCTCGCCGCGAGCATCGTATTCATGTCGTTGGTCACGGCAGTGACAATGCCCGTAACCGTAAACAGGCCAATCCCGACATACAGCACCGGCATGCGACCGATCCGGTCCGACGCCAGTCCAGCGGGTATTTGTCCAGCCGCCATTCCGACCATGAACAATCCGACTATCTGTTGCCCGAGCGACATGCTGGTCTCAAGGGCGCTGACCATAGGAGGTATCGCCGGCAAACTGATATCTATCGTGAAGGCGACCAGTGCGGTCAGCAGTCCCAGGACGAGTACGAAGCGGCGCGACGTGGCGAGTCCGGTATTCATCAGGGGCCTGTTCTCATGTGAATTTTATTTTTGTTCTTCTGAATTCAGGCGGTTCGTCCGGCAACCAACAGCTCTGCCAGGTCGTTCTTGCCGATCCAGTAGGACAACTCCTGCGGATGTCCGATATCCCATATTGCAATGTCCGCTCGCTTGCCGGTTTCGAGTGTGCCTCTGTCTTGTTCCAGGCCCAGAGCCACAGCGGCATTTCTGGTGACACCGGCAAGGCATTCTGCGGGCGTAAGTCGAAACAGGCTGGTCGCGAGCGCCATCGTTGTCCGCAATGAGCAAATCGGCGATGTTCCCGGGTTGCAATCAGTAGCGATGGCAATTGGAACGTTCCTGTCGCGCAACAGTGCTACCGGCGGGCATTCGGTTTCGCCGAGCGTCAGGAACGCACCAGGTAATAACACTGCCACCGAACCGGCGGCTGCGAGGGCATCGACACCTTTTGCTGACGTGTATTCAAGGTGATCGGCAGACAGTGCGCCGAACTCCGCCGCAAGTTCCGCGCCGCCGCAGTCGCTGAGTTGATCCGCATGTAACTTCACTGGCAGCCCCAGCGATCGCGCCGTTTCGAAAACCCGGCCAATCTGTTTTACGGAAAAGGCGATGGACTCGCAGTACGCGTCCACCGCGTCGGCCAGTTGTTTCTCGTGCACGGCTGGCAACATCTCGTCACAAACAAGATCGATGTACTCGTCCGCTTTACCGCGAAACTCCACGGGAATGGCGTGTGCACCCAGGAAAGTGCTGCTGATGGAGATGCCTGCCTGGTTCTTAAGCGCACGAATGGTCTCCAGAAGCTTAAGCTCGGTTTGCAGATTCAGGCCATAGCCGGATTTGATCTCCACCGTCGCGCATCCCTCGGCACGCAGGATGTCGAGTCGGGCCGCGGTCTGTTCAAGGAGCAGGTCGGCGCTTGCGGCGCGAGTCGCATTGACTGTCGACATGATGCCGCCACCGGCACGCGCGATTTCCTCGTAACTTGCCCCGGCCAGGCGTTGTTCGAATTCTGCGGAACGGTTGCCGGCAAATACGAGGTGTGTATGACAGTCAATCAGCGCCGGTGTCAGCCAGCGACCGCCCATCGATCGCGACTCGGTGGCGCTGCCTGCCGGCAGGTCGGCCCTCGCCCCGATCCAGGAGATCCGGCCATTCGCAATCGCAACCGCCGCATTTTCGATCACACCATAAGGGCCGCAATCCTCAACCATCGTGGCTACGTTCAATTCCGTCAGTATGAGATCCCAGTCCGGCAAACACGTCGCTCCGCCATGAATTGCAAAGAACCGTAGCATGTACTAGCCTGTATATACAACCTGGAAAAAGCAGACAATGACTCAACTATTCGCAAGAAAGGCACTGACGTCGGAGGGCTGGGCAGAAAACGTCCGGATTATTGTCAGTGACGGCAAAATCAGCTCGCTGAAGGCAAACGTGCTCGCCGAGCGTGGCGATTATGTTGCCGGCATCGTCATTCCGGGTCTTGCGAACGTCCACAGCCACGCATTTCAGCGGGTACTGGCCGGACATACCGAGCAACGTGGTCCCACGGGCAAAGATAATTTCTGGACCTGGCGCGCTCGCATGTACGCCCTTGCCGGCCGGATCGATGCCTCGTCGATGAGGGCGATCGCACGTCAGGCTTATGGGGAAATGCTCTCGACCGGCTATACCTCGGTCGCGGAGTTTCACTATCTGCATAACGAACCCGGAGAACGCACCACATCCGTGGCCATGTTTGAGGCAATTGTCGAGGCCGCCAGCGAAAGCGGAATTCGCCTGACGTATGTGCCCGTCCTTTATGAAAGGGCAGGCTTTACCGAGCCTGAACCTACCAAAGACCAGATGCGCTTTGCGCTGAGTTCGGACCAGCTGATAGCGCACTATGAAAACGCGTCTGCCATCGCTGCCGGATTGGCGGGCGGAATATTTCATACGGGGATCGGCGTACATAGTCTTCGGGCCGTAACTGTGGATTCCCTGAAACAGGTCGCGGCAGTGGCAGCTAATGACGGCGTACCAATGCATATTCATATCGCGGAACAAAAAAGAGAAGTTGATCAGTGTTTCGCTGAATTTAACGCGCGGCCGGTTGAATGGTTGTTCGACAACTGCGACGTCGATAAAAACTGGTGCCTGGTCCATGCAACACACATTGACGATCGGGAGATAGCGCTGATCGCCAGGTCAGGTGCAGTCGTTGGCCTTTGCCCGAGCACCGAGGCAAACCTCGGAGACGGATTGTTTCCGCTGAAGCCGTATCTCGAACAAGGTGGCCGCATTGCGATCGGGTCCGACAGTCACGTTTCGATTAACCCTTTTGAAGAATTGCGCTGGCTTGAATACGGGCAACGCCTGGTTTCACAGAGCCGGAATATTGCAGCGATCGGCCAACCACAAACCGGGCGCAGTTTGTTCGAGATGGCGGCGAGCGGCGGAGCGCTTGCCTGCGGTCAGGGCGGCGGTCAGCTCGAGGCCGGCGCGAATGCAGACCTGGTCGTACTGGATGATGACAGCCCGATGCTTGCCGGTCATACGACGCGTTCGTACCTGGACGCGCTGGTTTTTTCCGGATTCACGTTGCCGATTGATCGCGTCATGGTGAATGGCGTGTGGCGCGTGGTGGACGGCAGGCACGAGGGAGAGGAAGCGGCACGCAGTGCGTATTCGGACGTAGCCGGAAAGCTCCTGCTCGACGAGGTGCTGTGGTGAGCGTCGGCGCGAAACCCCGATATCGCCAGCTCAAGGAGTTGATCATCGGGCGAATTTCGACCGGCGAGCTTCAACCGCGGGATCGGGTTCCATCCGAGAACGAACTGGTCGATGCCACCGGTGTGTCGCGCATGACGGCAAACCGTGCACTCAGGGAGCTGGACAGTGAAGGTTACGTTGAACGTGTTGCCGGCGTAGGCACCTTCGTCGCTGACTTCAAAGCCGCCTCTCACGTTCTGGAAGTACGCAACATCGCGGATGAAATCGCGCTTCGTGACCACGAATACTCGGCGACAGTGCTTGACGGCGCTGGCGCCCCGATCGATCCCGAGGCATCAGCAGCTTTGAAAGTAAAACCCGGCGACTCTTTACACCGGGTGCGAATTGTCCATCGCGAGAACGGCATTCCCATACAGCTGGAGGACCGCTACGTCCTGCCGGACTTTGCGCCTGATTTTCTCAAACAGGACTTCGATGAAATAACACCAAGCGCCTACCTGAGTTCAGTGTCGCCATTGCAGGAAGCCGAGCATGTTGTTCGCGCTGCGATGCCAGACACGCAAATAAAACGAAACCTGGAGATGGCCGATGGGGAGCCCTGCCTCGTCGTCACGCGCAGAACATGGGCACATGGCAGGCCGGTCTCCTTCGCGCGCCTGTACCACCCGGGCAGTCGCTTTGAGTTGTCCGGTCACTATGCACCACCGGGTACAAAAGTATTCGGCAAGCGCCCCACAAGTGGAGTAGGGATGTAATGAGTAATACAGAGAAAAGAATAGTGAGGGCGCCGAGGGGAACCACGCTCCAGGCGAAGAGTTGGTTGACGGAGGCGCCTCTGCGCATGCTTATGAATAACCTTGATCCGGAGGTTGCAGAACGTCCTGAAGATCTCGTCGTGTACGGCGGCATTGGCAAGGCAGCGCGAAACTGGGCATGTTTTGACAAGATCGTAGAAACGCTCCGGGAGCTGGAAAGTAACGAGACGCTGCTAGTGCAGTCCGGCAAACCGGTCGGTGTCTTTCGTACCCATGAAGATGCACCGCGCGTATTGATCGCGAATTCAAACCTCGTTCCGGCATGGGCGAACTGGGAACATTTCCGCGAACTCGATCGAAAAGGCCTCATGATGTATGGACAGATGACAGCCGGCTCGTGGATCTACATCGGCAGCCAGGGAATTGTGCAGGGTACCTACGAGACCTTCGCAGAAATGGGTCGCCAGCATTACGCCGGTGATCTTTCCGGAAAATGGATTCTGACTGCTGGACTGGGTGGCATGGGCGGTGCGCAGCCACTGGCGGCGACGATGGCAGGCGCATCGATGCTCGCGATCGAGTGTCAGTCAGATCGCATCGACAAGCGTCTTGAAACCGGCTACCTCGACAAACGCGCCGAAACGCTTGATGAAGCGCTTGCAATGATCGATGAATCTGTTGCGAGCAAGAATCCGACATCGATTGGACTGCGTGGCAATGCGGCGGAAATTTTGCCGGAGTTGCTCAAACGTGGTGTCCGGCCGGACGCGCTGACTGACCAGACTTCGGCGCACGATCCTGCCAACGGTTATTTGCCGATTGGCTGGACAGTTGCGGAGTGGCTCGAACGTCGAATGTCCGATCCCGATGCGGTTGCCGCAGCAGCGATCAAGTCGATGGCCATCCATGTAATGGCCATGCTCGAATTCCAGAAAGCGGGCGTGCCGACATTCGATTATGGCAATAACATTCGCCAGGTTGCCTTCGATGAAGGTGTTGAAGATGCGTTCGATTTCCCTGGTTTCGTTCCGGCTTATGTGCGACCGCTTTTTTGTCGCGGCGTCGGCCCGTTTCGCTGGGTTGCACTATCGGGTGACCCGGAAGATATTTACAAGACTGATCAGAAAGTTAAGGAGTTGATTCCGGATGATCAGCACCTGCACAACTGGCTGGATGCCGCGCGCGAGCGAATCCAGTTTCAGGGATTGCCGTCGAGGATTTGTTGGGTTGGACTTGGCCAGCGCGACAAACTGGGCCTTGCCTTCAACGCAATGGTGCGCAGCGGAGAACTTGCCGCGCCGGTCGTAATCGGGCGGGATCACCTCGACAGCGGTTCGGTCGCGAGCCCAAATCGCGAAACCGAATCAATGCGTGATGGTTCAGATGCCGTGTCTGACTGGCCGCTGCTGAATGCCTTGTTAAGCACAGCGGGGGGCGCAACCTGGGTATCACTTCACCATGGCGGTGGTGTGGGAATGGGTTATTCGCAGCATGCCGGCCTGGTCATTGTATGCGATGGCACTCGGGAAGCGGATGAACGCATTGGCCGTGTGCTGTGGAACGATCCGGCAAGCGGTGTGATGCGACATGCCGATGCCGGATACGACGAGGCCATCCAGTGTGCGCGCGAACATCAACTCAATCTTCCGATGGTTGCAGGGAACAGGGATGAATAGTCTGACGATAGGCAAGAGTCCACTGTCGCTCGCAACGCTTCGCGACGTCTGGCTGCAGCCCACTCAGTTGACTCTGGGTGACGAGTGTCGTGATGCGGTTGCCGCGGCGCAGGCGACGATTACCAAAGTGCTTGCTGGTGGCAAGAGTACCTACGGCGTCAATACCGGATTTGGCCTGCTCGCCAATGTACGAATCAGCGACGATGAATTGGGATTATTGCAGGAGAACCTGATTCGGTCTCACTCGGTGGGTGTCGGGCCGCTGCTGCCGGACGAAATCGTCCGGCTCGTAATGGTCATGAAGGTTAAGGCGCTCGCCGCGGGATATTCCGGTGTCAGTCCTGAACTGATCGATATGCTCTGCCAGCTTGTCAGCCGCGAAATCTATCCAACGATTCCTTCGAAAGGCTCGGTCGGCGCATCAGGAGATCTCGCGCCACTGGCGCACATGGCTGGCGTATTGATCGGGGCGGGCAGCGCGCGCGTGAACGGTGTGGAGATCCCCGCGGCTGATGCGTTGCAGGCTGCCGGACTTTCGCCGATCAACCTGGCGCCAAAAGAGGGGCTCGCACTGCTAAATGGCACGCAGGTGTCGACCGCGCTTGCCATGGCTGCCGCGTTTCGAACGGAAAACCTGCTTGCGGCTGCAGTAACTGCTGGCGCAATGTCGACTGACGCCGTCAAGGGCAGTGACGCGCCATTCGATAATCGAATTCACGCAGTTCGTGGACACAAGGGGCAGATCGATGTTGCCACCCTGTTGCGAAATTTACTGCAAGGCAGCGACATTCGGGCCTCGCACGTCGATTGCGATCGCGTGCAGGATCCCTATTCGATACGGTGTCAGCCGCAGGTGGTGGGAGCCTGTCTCGATGTCCTGCGACATGTCTGTGATGTTCTGGAAACGGAGGCCAATGCGGTTACTGATAATCCGTTGGTGTTTGCGGAGGCTAATGCTGTTCTGTCAGGCGGGAACTTTCACGCCGAGCCGGTTGCATTCGCTGCGGACCATCTTGCACTGGCCATCGCAGAAATCGGATCAATTTCCGAGCGGCGTATCGCGTTAATGATGGATCCGCACCTTTCAGGCCTGCCCGCATTTCTCGTCAGGGAGAGCGGGCTGAACTCGGGATTCATGATTGTGCAAATTACTGCGGCAGCGCTGACTTCGGAAAACAAGTCATTGGCACACCCCGCAAGCGTCGACAGTATTCCGACCAGCGCTAATCAGGAAGATCATGTCAGCATGGCAACGTTCGCCGCAAACAGGCTGCATACGATGCTGGATAACGCCAACAACATCGTTGCGATTGAACTGCTGTCGGCAGCCCAGGGGATCGATTTTCACCATCCGCGCAAGAGCTCACCAATACTGGAGCGCTCACTCGCGCGGATTCGCGACCTGTCGCCAACACTTGACAGGGATCGCTCTCTGAAACCGGATATCGATGCGGTTTCATCGTTGGTCAATGCTGGTTATTTCTGCGAGCAGTGCAGCACGATATTGCCAGGCTACGCTGCATGACAGACGTCTTCTCGTTCACGACGGGCAGCTCGCCACTTTTGATCAGCATCCCGCACGACGGTCGCGAATTGATGCCGGGCCAGGCGGAGCGCATGACAGACGATGGCAGGGCTTTACCCGATACGGACTGGTATGTGCGCGAGTTGTACGCATTCGTTGGCGAACTTGATGCCAACGTCATTGCAGCCAATTACTCGCGCTACGTCGTCGATCTCAACCGGCCGGCGGATGATGCTTCGTTATATGAAGGGCAGGTGTCAACCGGGCTTTGCCCGCAACGGACGTTCGCAGGGCGGCCCATTTACCTGGACGGCGAAACGATCTCGACAACAGAGCAACAGGACCGGGTCGATCGGTTCTGGCGCCCCTACCACGACAGGATTGCGTCAACACTATCTGCATTACGCGACGAATATGGTTTCGCACTCCTTTGGGACGCGCACTCGATCGCTTCCGAAGTGCCGATGTTGTTTCCCGGTGTTCTGACCGATCTCAATATTGGCACTTTCGGTGGGGTCAGTTGCGGGGCGTCCTGTGAGTCGTCAGTTATGAATGTAGCGAACACATCGGACTACACGTCGGTGCTGAACGGTCGATTCAAGGGTGGGTACACCACACGGCACTACGGTGCCCCGAAAAAAAACATCCACGCGATCCAGCTCGAACTCTCACAGCGTTGCTACATGGACGAAAATAATCTGAGTTATGATGCCAAAGCTGCGGTCAACGTCGGCGGTACAATTGAAAAAATGCTGACTGCTTACATTCAGTCGGCGAAGGGCTCCGGATGAAAAAACAGGTCGGGTTACATGAGTTGTACGCGAAAGACGCGTCGCGGGCCGACGATCTGGTTTGGGGAAGGCGAACTGACCCCGTCTCGAGGCGTGGATTCTTGCGGGGCAGCGGACTGGCTGCGATGGTCGCCGCGATTGGAGCAAGCATCCCGTTCGCGAAGTACCTGCCAGGCGGGTTGATCCCAGCCGCATTGGCGCAAAGTGACGAACCCTTTCGGCTGCCGGGGAAAGACGGCCTCGTGCTTTTGAACGATCGGCCGATCAATGCAGAGACGCCGGCTCATCTTCTCGATGACAAAATCACGCCGGCATCGCGCCTGTTTGTTCGCAACAACGGAATTCCGCCGACGCTCGCCGATATCGATGTCGACAACTGGACGATTGAGATTGGTGGTGAGTCGGTGGTTGAACCGAAGGCGTTAACGATTGCCTCGCTCAGAAAAGAATTCAAACAACACACTCTTCAATTGCAGATCGAATGTGCCGGCAATGGGCGGTCTGAATTCTATCCCCCGACTTCGGGTAACCAGTGGACGACCGGAGCGATCGGTTGTCCTGAGTGGACGGGTGTGCGTCTTAAAGATGTGCTTGAACATTGTGGCGTGAAAGATGATGCCGTCTATGTCGCGTACGAGGGCGCGGACAGTCACTTATCCGGTGACCCGAAAAAACTGCCGATCTCACGCGGTGTGCCATTGTGGAAAGCACTTGAAGATGAGTCGATGATTGTCTGGGCAATGAATGGGGAGCCACTGCCGCTGCAGCACGGCTACCCATTGCGCATGGTGTGCGCCGGCTGGCCTGCATCGGTCAGCGGAAAATGGCTGAAAAAAATCCTCATCAGGGATCGTGTACATGACGGCGAGAAGATGCTGGGACAATCCTATCGCATGCCCTGCAAACCTGTGGAGCCTGGCAGTAATGTCGCCGACGAGGATATGTGCATTATCGAATCGATGCCGGTCAGATCAGTCATTACCTTTCCAAAATCAGGTCTCACACAGTCTGTTGGCGATTCACTTGAGATTCGCGGACATGCATGGGCAGGAGATCTTCGCGTCGATCATGTTTTCACATCAATCGATTTTGGTTCGTCCTGGCAGAAAGCGAGACTGAAAAAACCGGTTAATCGGCTGGCGTGGCAACACTGGTCAGCCTCGGTGGAATTTCCGGAACCCGGGTACTATGAAGTTTGGGCGCGCGCCGTCGATGAGCGAGGCGCCTCGCAGCCAGTTGTTCTGCCTGGCTGGAATCCACGTGGCTATCTGAACAATGCCTGTCATCGTATCGCCGTCAGCGTAACGACCTGAGTGATGCGGCGTCTTTTAATTAGTATTTTTTTCCTGACGGCTTGTACTGCCTCGATTGCACAAAACGTCGATGAAAAAACCGGTCTGATTATTGGCGACGGCTGGGAACTCGTCAGAATTCATTGCGGAGGCTGTCATTCCCATGCGTTGGTTGCCGCGCAACGCGCAGATCGGCAAACATGGCTCGACCTGATTCGCTGGATGCAGGCAACGCAGAACCTGTGGCAATTTGATGCGGTTACGGAAACGGGCATTCTCGATTACCTTGCTGCGAATTACCCGCCACAACCCCATCGGCGCAGGGCGCCGATTCCACCATCATTAATGCCTGGTCAGTCTGCTGCGAGCAATTAACGCCGACTGGTTGGCGGGGCTGGGTTTCGGCCAGCCAGATGAATTCACTTCCGTAGCGTTACGTTCAGCGTCCTTTCAGGCTACTGTCCGTATTATGCGACGTCTGTTACCCGGGTTCGCGTATGCGCTATCATTACTTACATAACGAGCCATTCACTCAATAAGGGAATGAAGGTCATGAAAAGAGTACTTATTTCAGCGTTGATTTCGGCGCTTGCATTGCTGCCGGCAACAACCACCTATGCTGCGTCCGCAGCTGAGCTCGATAGCGAGGCTAACGAGACGATCGCCGCCTTCAAGGAAGAAGTGAATGGCGCGGAAGTGTTCCTTGGGCAGGCGGTCGGTTACCTGGTGTTTCCCCGCGTGATCAAGGTCGGTATCGGTATTGGCGGAGAAACAGGCGAGGGGGTACTTCGTGTGAACGGGCGGTCTGCCGCCTATTATCGAACGACTTCCGGTTCATTCGGATTCCAGTTAGGCGCTCAGGCGAAGTCGATCGTCATCGCATTCATGACGAAAGAGTCGCTCGCTAAATTTCGCAATAGCAACGGCTGGCAGGTTGGCGTAGATGGTTCTGTCGCTCTCATCGATCTTGGCGCAGGAAAGCAAATCAACAGCGGGAACATAAAGGATCCAGTCGTTGGTTTCATTTTCGGCGCGAAAGGATTGATGTACAACCTGACGCTTGAAGGCACCAAGATTTCGCGTATCAAGAAAGATCAGGAATAAAAGCCGAATGCCCGGATTGGTGTCCGGGCACTTTTGTCTGCAGATTTTCGATCGCGTCAGACATAAAAACCGATGACTGACGCCAATCCCCGGAAGAAAAAGAAGAAGGCCCCTTTTCTAAAGCGCATGGCCAACCGCGGTCGGGAAGCGAAAGCGCTTGGCCAGGTACTTGCAAACGAACCCAGGTCGTTCCCATCTGAGTTACTGAAGTTGATCAAGAGATCGCTTCGTACCGTCTGGGATGCGCGCGGCGGTGGACTCTATGCATGCGGATTCCTGATCACTTTTGTTTTTCTGGAATTCCGCATGTTTTTTGTGGACATCTACGAGGCGAAAAGTGCCAGCGAGTATTTTTCGTCGCAAGTATCGGAGTTGCTGTTTAAATATATCGGCGAATCGTTTCAGAATACGATCAGTGCGTTTATGTGGCCCGTGTACATCATTGAAATTCACCCCGCATGGGGTGCCGGAATTCTGGCCGCAATGTTTGTCTTGTTTCCGAAGTTCCTTAAGGAGCCCCTGGAACGCTGGCTGTTCGTCGAAGACCGTAAAACTGGGCCAGACGATTCCTGCTAAGTGGGCTCCAGGAGCTTTTCCTGTTCCTTCGCTCTCTTCTCAAACCCTTTCTGCCACTTCGAGCGATGAACTGCTGGCGCGACCTGTACCGCCGTCACTTTGTACTCGGGACAACTGGTTGCCCAGTCTGAATACTCCGTTGTCACAACATTCGCACCCGTCTCGGGATCGTGGAAGGTGGTGTAAACGACGCCCGGCTGCACGCGTTCGGTAATCTTCGCTTCGAGCGTGATATCACCTTTGCGACTGGTCAGTGACACGCGGTCACCATGATTGATGCCACGAGTCTCTGCATCGTGCGGGTGAATCTCGAGCAGGTCTTCCTTGTACCAGACAACATTCTCCGTGCGCCGCGTCTGTGCGCCGACGTTGTATTGGGTGAGCGTGCGACCCGTCGTCAGCAAGAGCGGAAACTTGCGATTCGTACGTTCCTCGGTTGGCACGTAGTCCGTTTCAATGAAGAGTCCCTTGCCCCGGACGAAATTGTCGATATGCATGATCGGCGTGCCCATCGGTGCTTCGGCATTGCAGGGCCACTGGACGCTGCCAACTTCATCGAGGAACTTGAAAGATACACCCTGGAAGGTAGGAGTAAGCGTCGCAATCTCATCCATGATTTCGGATTCTTTGCTGTAATTCATCGGGTATCCGAGCGCCCGCGCCAGTTCCTGCGTGATGAGCCATTCCGCTTTGCCCTGGCGGGGTTTCATCACGGGCCGTACGCGATTAATTCGTCGTTCCGCGTTGATAAAAGTGCCGTCTTTCTCAAGGAATGATGTGCCAGGCAGAAATACGTGTGCAAACTTCGCGGTTTCGTTCAGGAACAGGTCCTGAACGACCACGCATTCCATGTTGCTGAGTGCCGCTTCGACATGCTGCGTGTTGGGATCAGACTGGGCAATATCTTCGCCCTGGATGTACATGCCCTTGTAATCGCCGGCGATCGCGGCGTCAAACATATTGGGAATTCGGTAACCGGGTTCCGCGTCAATTTTGACGCCCCATATTTTTTCGAACGTGCCACGAATCTCGTCATCCTGCACGGGCCGATAGCCTGGCAGTTCGTGCGGGAAAGAACCCATATCACAGGAGCCCTGCACGTTGTTTTGACCACGGAGCGGATTTACGCCCGTGCCGGAAAAGCCGATGTTGCCGGTCGCCATTGCGAGGTTTGCCATGCCCATCACCATGGTCGAGCCCTGGCTGTGTTCAGTCACGCCGAGGCCATAGTAAATGGCACCCCTGTCAGCATTCGCATACAGCCGTGCCGCTCCGCGGATATCATCAGCCGGGACGCCGGAAATTTCAGCCACAGCCTCGGGCGAATTTTCCGGTTTCATCACGCAGGTTTTCCATGCAGCGAAGGATTCGAGGTCACAGCGTTGCTTTACGTACTCTTCGTCAAGCAGTCCTTCGCTTACCACGACATGTGCCAGCGCATTGATTATTGGTACGTTCGTGCCCGGCAGCAGCGGCAGGTGATATGAGGCCTCGATATGTGGCGAACGAACAAGATCGATCTTGCGTGGATCGACAACAATTAATTTCGCACCTTCGCGAAGTCTGCGTTTCATCTGCGATGCGAATACCGGATGACCGTCCGTTGGATTCGCACCAATTACAATCATCACGTCGGCATCCATGACGCTTTCGAATGGTTGCGTGCCGGCCGACGTTCCCAGTGTCTTGTTCAATCCGTATCCGGTGGGCGAGTGGCAAACGCGTGCGCAGGTGTCGACGTTGTTGTTGCCAAATGCAGCACGCACCAGTTTTTGGACGATGAAAACTTCCTCGTTCGTGCACCGGGATGAAGTAATACCGCCGACTGACTTGCGGCCATACTTTTTCTGAATTTCCTTGAATCTCTTCGCCGTGTGCGAAATGGCTTCATCCCAGCCGACGACTGTCCACGGCTGGTCAACCGAGTCGCGAATCATCGGGTTCATCACGCGCTCTTTGTGCGACGCGTAACCCCACGCGAAGCGGCCCTTGACACAACTATGACCCTGGTTCGCACCACCATCCTTGTAAGGTGTCATGCGCACGACCTGGTCGCCTTTCATGTCTGCTTTGAATGAGCAGCCGACGCCGCAGTACGCGCAGGTGGTCACTACACTGTGGTCCGGTTGGCCGTTATCGATGATGGATTTCTCCATCAGCGTTGCGGTCGGGCAGGCCTGCACGCAGGCGCCGCAGGATACGCACTCCGAATCCATGAAGCTTTGGCCAATACTGGCTGATACTTTCGATTGAAAACCACGTCCTTCGATCGTCAGCGCAAAGGTGCCTTGCACCTCATCGCAGGCGCGTACACAACGTGAACATACGATGCACTTGCTCGGATCAAACGAGAAGTAGGGATTGCTGCTATCGATCTTCGCATCGAGATGATTGTCGCCATCGAATCCGTAGCGGACATCTCTGAGGCCAACTGCACCGGCCATGTCCTGTAATTCGCAATCGCCGTTGGCTGAACAGGTCAGGCAATCGAGCGGATGATCGGAAATGTAGAGCTCCATGACATTGCGGCGAAGTTTCGCGAGTGCCGGAGTTTGCGTGCGAATCTGCATGCCTTCCTCGACCGGCGTCGTGCAGGAGGCGGGATAGCCTTTTCGTCCTTCAATCTCGACCAGGCATAACCTGCAGGAGCCAAAGGGTTTCAGGTTGTCGGTCGCGCAAAGTTTTGGTACATCGACGCCGGATTCACGTGCGGCACGCATGATCGTGCTGCCGGCTCGCACCGTAGCCGGTAGTCCGTCAATTTCTATTCGAACTGTCGCTTTTTGCTTGCTGACAGGGGTGCCGAGATCAGATTCGCGGGTTGGATTCATCGCTTGAAGTCCTCCGGGAAGTACTTTACCGCACTCCTGACCGGAAACGGTGTCATTCCGCCCATTGCACATAAGGAACCGTCGACCATCGTGTCACATAACTCGCTGAGTAAATTAAGGTTTTCTTCCCGATCTTCGTTCGCGAGGATGCGGTCGATGACCTCGACACCACGGACCGAACCGATGCGACAGGGCGTACATTTCCCGCAGGATTCGATCGCACAAAACTCCATGGCAAAACGGGCCTGTTCGGCCATATCCACGGTGTCGTCGAAAACCACGATGCCGCCATGGCCAATCATACCGCCGACTTTGGCGAACGCTTCGTAATCGAGCGGTGTGTCCAGGTGCTCATCGGCAAAGTAGGCGCCTAGGGGTCCGCCGATCTGTACGGCACGAATCTTTCGTCCACTGGCCGTGCCGCCGCCGAAGTCCGTAATGAGTTCTCGCAATGTCAGCCCGAACGCCTTCTCCACGAGACCGCCCTGTTTGATATTGCCGGCGAGCTGGAAAGCGAGCGTTCCCTTCGAGCGACCGACGCCAAAACTTGCGTAGGCTTCTGCGCCCAACGCGATGATGTCAGGCACCGACCCCAGCGTTACGACGTTGTTAACGACAGTCGGTTTGCCGAACAGGCCTTCGATTGCCGGCAGCGGAGGTTTATATCGAATGAGCCCGGCTTTACCCTCGAGACTTTCAAGCATCGCGGTTTCTTCACCGCATACGTAGGAGCCTGCGCCAAGATGCAAATCAATGTCGAAATCGAAACCGCTGCCCTGGATTCTGTTTCCGAGCCAGCCGCAATTCTTTGCAATGCTTAACGCTTCGGCGAACACGCGCCTCGCCAGCGGGTACTCCGATCGTAAGTAAACGTACCCTTTACTCGCACCGACAGCGAAGCCAGCGATGATTATTCCTTCAATCAGCGTAAATGGATCGCTCTCCATTAGAATTCGGTCAGAAAATGTTCCGCTGTCACCTTCGTCAGCGTTGCACGTAATATATTTTTGTTCGCCGGCAGCATCTGCGACCGTTTGCCATTTGATGCCGGTAGGGAAGCCGGCGCCACCGCGACCGCGAAGGCCGGATGCCTTGATCTGATCAAGTACAAACTCCGGTCCTTTGTTGAGCGCAGTTTCCAGGCCGTTGAATCCTCCATTTGCACGATAGTCGTCGACAGACAGTGGATCGATGAGACCGCAGCGCCGGAATGTCCAGCGTTCCTGGTTCTTCAGATAGGGAACGTCCGCAACAGGTCCGAGCTTTAATGCGTGATCCCCACCCTGCAGAAAACCGGCGGCAAAAAGACTATCGACGTCGTCCGCCGTGACCGGGCCATAGCCGATTCGTTGCCCGTTGACATCGATTTCAATCAACGGCTCAAGCCAGCTCATGCCCCACGAGCCGTTG
Source organism: Pseudomonadota bacterium (assembly GCA_027621915.1). Lineage (GTDB taxonomy): Bacteria > Pseudomonadota > Gammaproteobacteria > Steroidobacterales > Woeseiaceae > SZUA-117. The sequence goes on along the minus strand of JAQCAD010000031.1, from coordinate 19,064 downwards.
CGAACAATTCTGACGTCACCAAGTGCCGAAATTTTTTCTGCGACGCCTTGTGCGCCCATCGAAACAGCTGCGGTCTCGCGCGGGACGTAAACGGTAACGGATTGACTCATCGGCTACCTCCGCAATCTTCGATCAGGGCATCGAGCTTGTCCGGGCTGACTCGACCGTACACCGTTTCGTCGATCATGACGGCGGGCGAGCATGCGCAATTGCCGAGACAATATACCGGTTCGAGTGTTACCTGGCCGTCAACTGTAGTGCCGTGCAGGGATATGCCCAGTGTGCGTTCTGCATGCGCTGTGAGCTGGCGGCTACCCATCGCCTGGCAGGATTCGGCCTGGCAGATTTTGACGACATGCTGACCCGGGGCGATCGTACGGAAGTCGTGGTAGAAGCTGACGACACCGTGAACTTCAGCGTTAGAAAGATTCAATTCGTTCGCGATCTGGCGAATCGCTTCCTCGCTGATAAAACTGTATCGCTGTACGAACGCATGCAGCACCTGCACCAGCATTTCTGGTTTTGCGCCGAATTGATTGATGATCTCCGATGCGATCGTTTTGTCGTATTTCGTTGCCATTTTCCTAACTTATCCGTTCGGGCCCAGCATAAATATTGAATGTGCCGTCGCGCAGGAAGCCGATCAGCGTCATGTCGAATTCTCTGGCTGTATTCACCGCGAGGCTGGACGGTGCTCCAACCGCCGCCAGCAATGGTATCCCTGCGACCAGCGCCTTCTGCATCAATTCAAAACTCGCACGACCCGATACCAGCAATGCAAGATCGTGCCCCGGCAAGCGCCCGGCCGCGAAGAGCGATCCAATAGCCTTGTCGGTCGCATTATGACGCCCTACATCTTCCTTAACGATTACGATCTCACCATCCGAACCAAATATCGCTGCCGCGTGCAGGCCGCCTGTCTTGCTGAACAACGGCTGCCTGTCGCGTGCAGCGCGGGGCATGTCGAGCAGCATCTGTGAAGAAAAGACGGTCCGGCAATTTTTGAGCGAGTCTTGACCGGTCACGCGAAGCGCGTCCAGTGACGCTTTTCCGCAAACGCCGCAACTTGACGTCGTATAGAAGTGTCTTGCCAGTCGATCGAGCTGCAGGTCAACTCCGGGATCAAGTTCAACTCTGACAATGTTCCTTAGTCCGGAGTCAGGATCTCTTTCGCCGCAGTGCCGGACAGAAACAACCTGATCGGCCGACTCGATGATCCCCTCGGTAAGCAGAAACCCAAGGGCAAGTTCATGATCATCGCCCGGCGTTCGCATCGTTATGGAAACGGACTTTGCGGCAGCCCCATCGGCATGGGGCGAACTCAGCTGGATCTCCAGCGGTTCCTCTACGGCCACGTTGTCGGTCCTGCCTGTAATGCGGGATCCGTCAAATCTGGCGATTTCAATGGTCTGGCTGCTACCGGTCATTACGGAACCGTCGCTGAAGCGGTCGGCCAGTATATCGTGCCGGCGTCGGGAATCGCTCAGTTTGCAGCGAGCTTGTCTCGCCACCTTGCGGCGGCACTGTCGGTTTCGGTGATCGAATCCCGAATCTCCTTCAATTCGGCATTTCGCTTCAGGCGAATTTCTCCGTCCTCAACGGATACGCCCAGCCGAGCCATCACGTCGCTGGTGTCCGGAAAACCCGCTGTTTCCGCGTAGCGCATGTATAGCGGCGTGAACAGCGGTTCGGCAATCAGCGTATCAAATTTTGCGAAGAGTTCGGGGCCGGTCCAGACTTCCGGAGACGGCAGGCAACAATCCTGAAATCTGCCAAGCACGTCGTCCAGTCCTTCTTCGCCACCAGATCGCTCGCGCAGTTTGACGTCGGCCATTAAAGCAAGCGCCGCGCCAGCCCAGTAAACCTTCATTCCGCCGCCGCGGACATCGTTCATCGCCGCTTCGTTCGGTGAAAGCTCCGGTTGGGATAACCTGCCGCGCTCCAGACCAGCGTAAATTTTTTGCCAGGCATATTCCTGATCGTAAGCACCGGATCTTGTCAGTAGTACATTCTGGTAATACTGTGCGAATCCTTCCGATATCCAGCGATGGTCGCGCGTGATGTACGGCAGCATCAGGTGACTGAATTCATGAGTCGCTTTCCAGTCGGATAAAAATTCTAGCAGGGATTCCCTGGGATCGATCGTCAGTTCAACAGTTTCTCCTCCGTCACGGATGACCTGACCGAACGGCACTGCACTACGGCTGCCCGCAACCGGAACAACGATTACTTGTGGCGATGGGCTTGGAAATCGTCCGTAAGCGAGGCTGACATCGGTCGCCGCTGCCTGGAGCCATCTCGCGATCGCCTCATTGTCCATTTTGGTCTGGCCCTCGATCAGGCTGACTCGCAGCACTGCGCCAGGCACCTCGATCAAGCGGTAGTCGAATCGACCGAACACCGCGGGCGAACTTGCGTTCTCGGGCGACTCGCCCAGCAGGAATTTCATGCCGGAATCATCCAGTTGTTGCCACGGTACCGAGATCTGCACGCCCTCCGGAACCTGAAAAACTACCTGGATGTTCGTATCGCCGTGAAGCTCGGGGCGCCATAGCCAGTTGGAAGGCGACACAATAATGTTACTTTTCGCGAGTAGCGTCGCGTGGCGATATTCTTTCGCTGCCTTTTCCAGATCGACGGTGTAGTTCAGACACTGAATGCCGTTGTCCGGGAGCATCATGCGCCGGTTTCGCATGCGGATGTTGGTATCGTCACCACACTCCCGGACGTCCAGCAAAAACTTGCCCGCATCCCGGGACCGCGCGGTAACACTTTTCACCGGATGGTTGAACCGTGCTTCAACCGACAACCTGCTGAGTGTGTAGTCGATAGTGATCGTGTAGTGATGTGTGACCGTTTCGGCAGATGCAGATGAACAAAGCCAAAGAATCGGCAAACACTGCAAAATGAACTGAAATCCTGGGCGTCTTTTCACGTTGTTGTTTTCTTTTCCCAATCGAACAAGGCCCTCATTATGCAGGAGTGAGTGTGACGTGAAATATTTGGAGTATGCGATTGTGATTGCGTTCACACTAAGTTCGTCCTGAGCGTCATTATTGATGACACATGCATTGATTCAATCCGGCTCGTTATGCTGCCGTTCAGGTTGCATCGGTATAATTCTGAATCCATTCTGCCAACGTAAACCGATGACTTGCGATGGAAATAAGAACCATTCTCAACAAAAAGGATCGGGAAACGGGTACGCTAGTGGCTGGAATTCGATTAAGATACGCGACGCCTGAATAGTCGTTCGGGCAAAGAAATTTTTGAAGAAATTGTTAAGGAGATTCCCTTGAGCAAGATTGCGAGACGTCAGTTCATCCAGTTATCGGCTGTTGCGGCAGCGGGTTGCATGATGCGTCCGGGTCAGGAAGCACAGGCCCAGGACATGCCGAAAGTTGAAGAAAGCGATTCAATGGCACAGGCGATGAAGTACACGAACGATGCAAGCACTGTAGCCCCTGCGTCACGCGCGAATCCTGCACCGGAGCAGACCTGCGCGAACTGCGCGCTTGTGCAGGGCGAAGATGGAGCGGATTGGCGTCCGTGCCAGATTTTCCCGGGCAAGGTTGTGGCTGCCAAAGGGTGGTGTTCGGTTTGGGCCCCCAAGGCCTGATCTCGGAATTTAGATCCCGCTCGGCAACGGGCGGGATCGGTACATGAAAATTGACTGGACTGAATACCTTCGGGTTCATACCAGTCGTACTAACCTGCTGATCCACCTTTTCGCGGTTCCGCTTTTCATAGCGGCTGCGTTTTCCCTGGTCAAATATGTTGTGCGTGGCGATTGGGTTTCCGCTGCCGTTGTTACTGCCTGTGCGGTCCTTGCAATGGCACTACAGGCTCGGGCCCACAGGGCAGAGCCGCACAGGCCGCGTCCGTTTTCAGGCCCATTAAACTTTCTGCGCCGGTGGTTTAACGAGCAGTTTGTTATCTTTCCGATGTTCCTGTTTACCGGTCGATGGTGGCGACAGTGGAAGGCTGCAGGAATATTCGATGAATCCTGATATTCAGCATTTCTTTCACGAGCCAAGCGGCACTGTTTCGTATGTGGTTAGTGATCCGGAAACTTCGTCGGCAGCCGTGATTGATCCGGTTCTTGGTTTTTCTGCGGATTCCGGGCGCACGGATCAAAGTTCGATAGAAATTGTCGCCGCATATATTCAACAGCACGAACTTGACCTTCAGTGGATCCTCGAGACGCACGCACACGCGGATCACTTGTCTGGCGCGCAATTCTTGCGGCGCCGCCTGGGCGGGAAAGTCGCGATTGGCGAGGGCATCCGGGATGTTCAGGCGCACTTCGGGCCCGTGTTTAATCTTGGCGAGTCGTTCAACGCAGACGGACGGCAATTCGATCATCTGTTTGCCGATAACGATGTGATTGATATCGGCGCACTTCGTTGTCGTGTACTACACACGCCTGGTCACACCAATGACAGCGTGACCTACCTGATCGGAAATGCGGCGTTCGTCGGCGACACCGTTTTCATGACAGATTTTGGCACGGCGCGTTGTGATTTTCCTGGTGGTGATGCCGGCAAGTTGTACGATTCGATTCAGAAATTATTCGCGTTGCCTGACGACACGATGATTTATCTTTGTCACGACTATCCGCCCGCGTCCCGCTCGCTCCGGTTTATGACAACGCTGGGCGAGCAAAAGGCGACCAATATTCACGTCGGCGCCGGCGTGGCCAGAGCGGCTTTTATCGAAATGCGACAGGCTCGTGACGCGACGTTGTCGTTACCGGCGCTCATCCTGCCGTCGATACAGGTCAACATTCAGGCGGGTCGGCTTCCTCAGCCTGAGGACAATGAAATCGCCTACATCAAAATTCCGCTCGACGCTCTATAGTTCAATCACCCGGCGTGTACAATTCGCGGCCTGACCGACCGCAATACGCCGTGGAGAGAAACTTTGTTCGAGACCTTGACGCCGAAACCGGCAGACTCAATCCTGAAGCTCATTGGCGAGCACCAGAGCGATACGCGTGCCGAAAAGGTGGATCTGGGCGTCGGTGTTTACCGGGATGCAACCGGCAATACGCCGATTCTGCGTGCCGTGAAAAAGGCCGAGCAATGGCTGGTTGACAAGCAAACCAGTAAGTCGTACCTGGGATCTCGCGGGGATGCCGTTTTCTGCGACGCGATACAACGAATGGTATTTGGCGATGCCGCTGGCAGTGACGGCCGCATCGCAACGATCCAGACTCCCGGCGGGTCAGGTGCACTTCGGGTAGCCGCCGAACTCGCACTGCGAAGTAATCCGGACGTAACGACGTGGGTCAGCGATCCGACCTGGAGCAATCACACGCCATTGCTTGGCGAGACGGGCATCAGGCTTCGTGCCTATCCCTACTATGACTCCGGCTCCCGCAGTATCGATTTCGGTGCGATGCTTGATGCGCTCGGTGAAGCTGAACAAGGCGACCTGATACTGCTGCATGGTTGCTGTCACAATCCGACCGGCATGGACCTCTCGGTCGAACAGTGGCAACAGGTTGCGGACCTCGTTCAAAAACGCAAGCTGATTCCGTTCATCGACCTTGCCTACCAGGGGTTCGCCCACGGCATCGAGGAGGACGCTTATGGTGTTCGGCTGATGTACGAGCGTGTGCCGGAAATGATGGTCACCCACTCCTGCTCAAAGAATTTCGGTTTGTACCGTGATCGGGTTGGCGCCATGTTACTGGTCGCCCGGGACGAGGAAACTGCGCAAACAGTTGACAGTCAGGCTCAGTTCGTCGTGCGAACAATGTATTCATTGCCGCCGGATCATGGCGCCGCGGTCGTGTCGAGGATTTTGCACGATGCAAAATTGCGTGCCGATTGGTTAACGGAACTCGATGCTATCCGTCAGCGCTTGAAGGGAATGAGATCAGCGCTGGTCGCCGCGTTGCAGGAAGCGGCGCCGGATCATGATTTTTCGCACATCCTGCGAACGACCGGCATGTTCGCCTATCTCGGTGTGTCGACCGAACAGGTAGAGCGACTGATTAAAGATCGCGGCGTGTATCTGCCTGGGTCGAGTCGCATCAATGTCTGCGGGATTACTCCGGGCAACGTCCGGTACCTTGCCGACTCAATCGCTTCGGTTCTCTAGCGGGCCTTCAGGAACGCCGCTACCCGAATCGCTACTGCGGTCAACATTAACAACGTCAGCGACAGATAAACCGGATCGAGCGGCGTCTCAATGAAAGCGCCTCCAATGCTTTGGGCGTAACCAAGGCCGAGTCCGTAAAGCCCGACCCTGTGCAGAATTCGCCAGTTTCGCGGGCCTATTCTCGCTGGCGACGAATTGAACGATGTGAAAAGCATCAGGTACATTAGCGAGAAAATCACGGCTCCCCCGAGGTTTAGTGCCTGGTCATTTACGATCAAAAGCAATACCAGGTGAACGGTCATGACCGCTGCCAGTGCGATCCCGAAGTAGCGACGATTCCGCAGCAACGTCCTGCTAACGGGGGATCCGACGAGTTGCTTCAACGGGCGGGCGACGAAGACAACCAGGTAGACAAGTACAGCAGTCCATGCCGTCAGGCGTAGCATTTCAAGCATATGCTCGTCGTCAGAGCCCAGCAGCAATAGGTACGCCAGAACCGGTCCGCCGACCGCCAGCGTTACGAGTCCGAAAACAGTCAGATTCTGTTGCATATGACGTTGCTCGAGTTTCGTAGAGACAATTTGACTCTCCCAGGGGCAATCAATTGCACGAACATCATTCCGGTTGCCTCCAGTCAACCCGGCCCGTGAATTTGAGTTCGGTGAAGGTGACGCTGGTACCGCCGTTCAGTTCGGCAAGTGGCGTTACGCAGTAAACCGTACCGTCGATTCGGTAAGCCCGATCGTTGTCCTCACCAAGCGGCTCCTGGCTGGTGACGTCGGTCCAGCAACCGTTTGTGTCGACGGTGCTGAAAAAGCGTCCGGCACCTTCTTCTATAAGCGTGACATTGGTTGGCAATTCGACACCCGACTGGCCAACCTTAAGATCTGGAATACCGAAAATGAAAGCGAGCGTCCGGGTGTCATCGCCTTCTCCCAGCCGCCCGGACATCCTGATGCGGGCCCCGTCACTATCGGGCCGGGGCATGCCGGCACAGGACAATGCCTCGGCCCGCCAGGTTATCGAGGCGCGAAAACTCCCGTACAACTCCACGGCCAGCTGACCATCGTCGCCACAACCGCCATCACTGGTCTCGTTTCTCATAAGCCCTTGGGTAGTGCCCTCCGCGATGGCGGTTTCAATGTCAATTGGCGCGACCGGTTGTTCACAGGCGGTCGTCAGGATCGACAAGACGAGGGCTGCACTGGTTTTTCGACCGATGCTCTGAACGTTACTACGGAAACGATTTATCCCAAATTGCTGCAATGTTTTGCCTTCTGCCATGTCCCAATAGCGCATTATGGCCAACCGTCGCGTGCGGACCAACTCACAATTGCTGGTTTGAATAACGGTCAGCGCAATTTATCTTCTCTGACCGGTTGGACTGAATGGACATCGCCACTACAATGGCACGCCGTTTTTGCCCTCGGAGTAAATGAAAGAATGAGCGTCTCAGAACAATTCCAAAAGCTCGAAGCCCATGTGGCGAGCCTGATCATCGGCCAGGAGCACCTGATCAACAGAATGTTGATCGCGCTATTGTGCGATGGTCACCTGATCGTCGAAGGAGCACCGGGGCTCGCCAAGACGCGTGCGATCAAGGTGCTGGCAGAAAGCATCGAGGGTAGTTTCCATCGGCTTCAATTTACGCCCGACCTGTTACCTGCTGATTTGACCGGGACAGATATTTATCGACCGCAGGACGGAACATTCGAATTCCGCGAAGGGCCGCTCTTTCACAGCCTGATCCTGGCCGATGAAATCAACCGTGCGCCAGCCAAGGTGCAATCGGCGCTGCTCGAGGCGATGGAAGAACGTCAAATAACGGTAGGTGAAGGAAGCTACAAATTGCCGGCTCTTTTCATGGTTATGGCGACGCAAAACCCGATCGAGCAGGAAGGCACGTACCCGCTGCCGGAAGCACAGCTTGATCGATTTCTTTTGCATATCAAGGTGGGCTATCCGACTCCCGAAGACGAGCGCAAGATCCTCGTCTTGAATCGGGACGAAGCGAAGTCGGGAAAACGCGATGCTTTTTCACCGCCGGAACAAACATCGGAAGCCACGATCATGGAAGGGCGCCAGCAGATTCTTAATCTGCATCTGTCGGATGAGCTTGAGCAATACATCGTCAACGTTGTCGTTGCTACCCGAAATCCGGGTGCTGTGAACAAAGATCTCGAGGGACAGGTGATGTACGGCGCCAGCCCACGGGCCTGCATGGGTATTGATCGCGCCTCGCGCGCACATGCCTGGCTCAATGGTCGTGATTATGTCGGGCCGGAAGATATCCAGGCCGTTGCGTCCGACGTTCTGCGCCACAGGCTGGTGATGAGCTTCGAGGCCGAGGCTGATGGCGTTACCGCCGATTCAGTTATCGAGGGAGTTCTCGACGGTATCGGCGTTCCCTAGCAGGGAAGCAGAGAGGCTCAGACAGTGCGACACGACAAGTTACAGGCAGATGCGTCACGAGTCAGCGTTAGCCAGGCTGGCCTGATTCGCCTGAGTGGACCGGCAAGAGCGATAGCGTTGAACGTGTTGCGAGTAAACTCATTGCAAACCGGCGCCTACGTCTCGCACTTCAAGGGTCGCGGCATGGAGTTCGATGAGTCTCGGCCGTACCAGCCGGGCGACGATCCTCGCAACATCGACTGGCGCGTTACCGCGCGAAGTTCCGAGGCATATACCAAGTTGTTTCGCGAAGAGCGTGAACGACCGGTATTAATCATGACCGACCTTCGCAGCAATATGCACTTCGCAACGAAGGGAAGTTTCAAGTCCGTCAACGCGGCAAGAGCTGCGGCGCTGTTGGCATGGGCCGCACACCAACGTGGTGATCGACTTGGCGGGCTGGTTTTTGGTGACACGAAGCATCGCGAATTGCGTCCGCGCCTGGGACGCCAGGCGGCGCTGCGTTACGTCCACGAGCTTGTCGGCCACCCCGACTGGGCGATCACCACTGATCAGGGGAACGTTGACGAAGAACCGCCATTGACACAGGCGATATCGATGCTGCGCCGCGTGACCCACCCGGGAAGCCTTGTCATCATCATCAGTGATTTCATCGGGCTGTCGCGCTCCGCAATGTCTCATCTGACCGGAATTGCGAGGCACAATGAAGTTCTCGCCATATTATTGAGTGACCCGCTGGAACGGGAATTACCGCCGCCGGGCCGCTACCGACTGGTGAGCCACGACGAAGAAATGGCAATCGACACTTACGCTCGCGGTGCCAGATCGGACTACCAGCATGCGTTCGAAGAGCGCTTCCATAATTTCGACATTTTCTGTCATCGTTACGGTATCCATCTGATGTCACTATCAACCGACGATGACCCTGTGCAATGTTTGCAGAAGACACTTCGCCGGCGGGAACGATAAAGGCAATAAAAGCGAAAATGGATCCCGAACAAATACCACTGCGTGATTTGCATCTGCCCGAGGCGGTCGGTCTGTGGCCGCTCGCTCCGGGCTGGTGGATTTTGATTGCGATGGCCGCCACGGGCCTGGGTTATTTTTTATACAAACAGTACCTGCGGTGGCGCAGGAATGCGGCGCGGCGATTAGCGTTGAGCGAGCTCGCGCGTGTCAGGGTCGAATTTGACAACGGCATGGACGCACTCACCCTGAGTAAGGAGCTATCCGAACTGGTACGGCGAAGTATGCTGGCCTACGCGCCCCGCGCGGAAGTCGCGGGCCTGACCGGCGACAGGTGGCTGGAGTGGCTCGATCGCGGCATGGAGAGCAAACCCTTTACCACCGGTTCTGGCAAACACCTTGAGTCGCTACCGTACCAGCGACCGGAAAATGTGACGGACGACGTTGACGTGCGAGGACTGATCGACGCGGTACAAGCGCGTCTGAAAACACCGCTTGAAGAGAGGGTCAACTGATGTGGTCTCTTGCCTGGCCCTGGATGTTGCTGGCGTTGCCATTGCCGCTCTTGATTCGCAAATTGATGCCAGCGGTCGTTGGTACGCAGGACGCCGGGCTAAAAGTGCCAAGCTTTCGCGGATTTGCAGTGCTGGCTGATCGATCAGAAGTTGAGCAATTTCTGAACTGGCGTTTTTGGGTCGCGGTCATCGCCTGGATGCTGCTGGTTCTTGCTGCCGCCCGTCCGCAGCGAATCGGAGATGAGCTTGACGTGCCGGTGTCCGGCCGCAACCTGATGTTGGCCGTTGATCTCTCCGGCAGTATGGACGCGAAAGATTTCGAACTGGGGTCACGTCGCGTCGATCGCCTGACTGCGACCAAAGCTGTCGCCAGCGATTTTATCGGTCGTCGTGAGGGTGATCGAATCGGCCTGATTCTTTTTGGCGAACGCGCCTATCTCCAGGTGCCTTTGACGCTGGATCGCGAAACGGTCAAGACTTTACTTCTCGAAGCATTTATCGGGCTGGCCGGTGAGAAAACTGCGATCGGCGATGCGATCACGCTCGCAGTCAAAAGAATTCATGATCAGGGCACCGCGGCCGGAGAGCAGGTTCTGATTTTGTTGACCGATGGTGCCAACACGGCCGGAGAAATCGACCCACTCAAGGCCGCCGAACTGGCGCAACAAATCGGTCTTCGCGTCTACACGATCGGCATTGGCGCCGAACAGATGGTGGTTTCTTCGATAACCGGTGGGATGCGCCGCGTTAATCCATCGGCGGATCTCGACGAGGAAACACTGACGAAAATTGCAGACCTGACCGGCGGCCAGTATTTTCGTGCGAAAGATACCGCTGGCCTGCAGGAAATTTATCGACTCCTCGATGAAATGGAGCCGGTCGCAGAGCCGGAAGCCGGTTTTCGTCCGATCAAGTCTCTCTATTACTGGCCACTGGCTGGTTCGTTCGTGCTTGCCGCATTTCTCGCGCTGATGAATCTGCTGGCAGGATGGCAATTGGCAAGACAGAGCAGGTTGAAATTCAATGCCGGCTGATTTTCACTGGTTGCGGCCTGAATGGCTGTGGGCGCTGCCGCTCATCGGCGCGATGACGATGGTACTGGCTCGCCGGCACCTGGCGCCGGGTAGCTGGCAGCATGTCGTCGACCCGGCGTTGGCCCCGTACGTTTTGTCTCGCGCGCAGGTCAAGCGCCTTGGTTATCGCTGGTGGCTGATACTTTTCGGTGGCACCCTCGCTGCGCTCGCGCTGGCGGGTCCGAGCTGGAATCGCGTCGAACAACCGGTTTTTCGCTCGGAGCAGGCCGTCGTCATCGCGCTGGATCTTTCAAGATCGATGGATGCACAGGATCTGATGCCCAGTCGCCTGACGCGCGCGAGACTCAAAATTCTCGACATTCTCGAGCGACGCAGCGGCGGGCAGACGGCCCTGGTCGTTTACTCCTCGAACGCGTTTACCGTAACTCCGCTGACCAACGACGCTGACACTGTCGCCTCGCTTGTCAACAGCCTGAGCACCGATATCATGCCGAGCCGCGGCAGTTATCCACTGGCGGCGATCGAGAAGGGCCGGCAGTTGCTTGAGCAGGCCGGAGTCGTACTGGGAGAAATATTGCTGATCACCGATGGTGGCACATCGCCCGCCGCCGAGCGCGCGGCGGAGGAACTCAAGAGCTTCGGTTATTCCCTGTCGGTGCTGGGTGTCGGCACGACTGAGGGGGCACCGATTCCACGTGCCGGCGGCGGTTTCGTGACGGATCGTTCCGGCAATATTGCCGTTCCAAGGCTTGAGGCAAATAGTCTCAGGCAACTGGCTGCCGCAGGTGGCGGAAAATTTGCCGTGATGACGGCCGATGATCAGGACATTGACATTCTCCTGTCCGGCGAGGTCGGAAGCGGTTCACGCACGGACGAATCGCTGGCGACAGACCAATGGCAGGAAGAAGGGCCGTGGTTGCTGTTATTGCTTGTACCAATCGCAGCACTGGCTTTTCGTCGCGGTCTGGTCCTCATGCTGTTCGTGTTTGTACTGCCGGTTGCAGAACCGGCGCACGCCTTCAGCTGGGAGGATCTGTGGTTGACGAAAGACCAGCAGGCACAGCGTCTGCTGCAAGAGGGCAGCGCAACAGACGCCGCGGAATTGTTTAAAGATCCGAGCTGGCGGGCTGTCGCAAATTATCGGGCCGGCGAGTATGGCGGTAGCGCGGCGGGATTCGCGGACGGAGTAGACACGCGCAGCCTTTACAATCTTGGTAATGCGCTGGCAAGACTCGGTGAATTCGAATCCGCAATCGACGCCTACGAAGAAGTCCTGTTACAGGATCCGGATGCCGCAGACGCGCAATACAATCGCGATCTCTTAAAAGAAATGCTCGAGCAAAACCAGGACTCACAAAGCGGCGACCAGGGCGATCAGGAAAATTCCTCCGAGGCAGGCGGCGGCGCACAGCAATCCGAAGGTCAGAGTGAATCCGACCAGGCCGGACAAGAAGGCGCACAGGGCGAGCCCGGTTCCGAGGGTGAGCAGGGTGATGCGTCGGTACGTGACGAGGAAGCCGCCAACCAGGAAGACATGGAGGCCATGCAGGCGGAGCTCGAACGGGCAGCGCAGGAGGCGATGGAACAATCAGCCGAGGCACAGGAGCAGGAAGGCATGACGCAGGCCGAGGCCGAAGCGATGCGCCGTGTGCAGGAACAACAACAAGCGATGGAACAATGGCTGCGGCGCATACCGGATGACCCGGGCGGCCTTCTGCGCAGAAAATTTCGTTATCAATATCAACGTCAGGGCAAGGACCAGGATGGCAATAATCTCTGGCCTGATGATGAGGTACAACCATGGTAGTTATGAACATCCGCTCGCAATCGCTAAATAAAATCCTTGCGGTCCTTTTGGCTGTACTGGTATTCCCGGTGTTATCCGCACAGGCGGCCGTTATTGCGGCAATTGATCGCGCCAACGTCGAACTGAACGAATCGTTCACGCTCAAGATCACCGTCGACACGGCGATCGACGTCGAGCCGGATGCGCTGGCGCTTGAAGAAGATTTCTATGTTGGTACACGCAGCCAGCTGAGCAATACGACTATTGTGAACGGGCAAATCAGTCGTTCGAGGACCTGGACCTATGTGCTGATGGCCAAGCGCGAAGGTGATCTCCTGATTCCGCCAGTAAAAATCGGTCCGGAACAGAGTGAACCCGTTCCGATTCGTGTTACTCCGCCGTCAACAACACTACCTGGCGAAGCGGATATTTTTGTGACGACGGAAACGGATCACACCGAAAGTTTTGTGCAGGCGCAGGTGCTATACACAGTCAAGGTGTATCGCGCTGTTGCTACCCGTCAGCCGCGACTCAGCGAACCGAGCATCGGTGGTGTCGAGGTGCTGATTGAATCGGCCGGCGATGAACGCAGTTATGAATCAATTCTGAATGGCAAGGCTTACAACGTAGTTGAACGGATCTACGCGTTGTTTCCCCAGGAGAGTGGAAAGATTTCCATTGAGCCTGCCAGGTTTGAGGCGCGCGTTTTGCGAGATGGCCGAATTACCGGGCGCAAGATTTTTGAATCCAATGCCATCGACATTGTGGTCAATCCTATTCCGCCGCCACCAGCTGACTTCCCGGACGCGGCCTGGTTCCCGGCGAAGTCAGTAGTCTTAGGTGAAGACTGGTCACGTGAGCCCGGCGGATTGCCAATGGGCGAACCGATTACTCGCCACATAACCGTGACCGCAGTTGGACAGTTATCGACACAGATACCGGTCCTCGCACCCGCGAATTCGGAAGCGGTGAAAGTGTATCCGGACAAACCGGAATTCAGTGATACAACGGATGCATCCGGTATCCGCGCGGTCCGCAGTGATCAGTACGCAATAATTGGCGTGACGGCTGGCGACGTTGCATTGCCGAGTGTCGAATTACCGTGGTGGAACATCGACGCTGCCGAATGGCAGGTCGCGCGACTTCCGGCATCGACGTTGACGATATTGCCCTCTCTGACGACACCCCAGCCGGCGCCTGTGGCTGCGCCGCCGCAAGAGACAGCGCCAAGCGATAGCCAGAACGGACCTGCAACCGTGGTTTATAGCGACTTCTGGCGGCTGGTCAGCGTCGGTATTGCTCTGGTCTGGCTAATGACAATCATCGCCTGGTGGTGGTCGCGCAGACCAAAGGATCACAGTCCAAGACAACCGGAAGCGCCACCTATACACAAACAGCAGGCGAAATTCATGAAAGCCGCACGCAAGGCTGCGCTGGACGGCGATGCGGCGGGCGTAAAAGCCAGCCTCCTGCAATGGGCAAGGCTGCAGTGGCCGGACAGCCCTCCACGAAGCGTGGGCGAGCTCTCGTCCCGGGTTTCGCTGCCGCTCTCAATCCATCTGCAAGCCTTGTGCAGTGCGAGTTACGGGCCCGGTGAACGCTCGTGGAGTGGTGATGAACTTGCCAAATCGATGCGATCGTTTTCTGTGTTGTCGGAGCAGGTTGATGATCGCCCGGTAGCCGGGCTGCCACCCCTTACACCCGTCTGAATCGGACTACCACCTGCCTGCATTTTTCATCGACACCCATGGCTCGATTGCCGGCAATGCTTTTCCCTTTTGCAGCAATTCGATCGAAATATTGTCCGGCGACCTGACAAATGCCATGTGTCCGTCTCTGGGTGGTCGATTGATGGTTACGCCGCTATCCATCAGTGACTGGCACGTTTTGTAGATATCGTCGACGGCATAAGCCAGGTGGCCGAAATTTCGACCCTCACCATATTCTTCCGGATCCCAGTTGTATGTCAGCTCAACTTGCGCATCTTCATCGCCAGGCGCGGCGAGGAAGATCAAAGTAAATCGACCCGATTCACTCTCGTGACGGCGCAGTTCGACGAGGCCCAGGTTGTTGCAGTAAAAATTCAGTGACTTGTCTATGTCGCTGACCCTCACCATCGTGTGCAGGTACTTCATAGTCGACTCCGTGTGTGTATTCGGTTGAACTTCAACTCATTATAAGATGACAATGAGCACCGCGTTAAGACTCAGGATTTTAGCTTGCACCGCATTCGCGCAATTACCCTCGACCTCGATAATACGCTTTGGGAGATTGATCCGGTTATCCATAGAGCCGAGGCGTCACTATGGAAATGGCTCAGCGAAAATTATCCACGTATCCCCGAAACGTTTTCGCCTGAGGACGCAGTAGTGCTGCGGGAAGTCATGATAGAAAAATACTGGAAACACAAAAGTCATGACTTTCGTTTCCTGAGGAAAAAAGTGCTTGAAACGCTGGCGCAGGAGGTTGGATATTCCCCGGATCTCGTGGAACCGGCGTTCAGGATTTTCGATGAAGCAAGAAACGACGTCGAACTCTATCCGGACGTTTTGCCGGATCTTGAGCGTCTGTTCGCCAAATTCACCGTCATTGCAGTGACAAATGGCAACGCGAACCTGCAGATGATCGGCATCAGCCATCTGTTCCATCACGTCGTGACCGCGGTAGGGGCGGGCGCTGCCAAGCCTGCACGTCGAATTTTTGATATCGCCGTTCAAAAAGCTGGCGTTTCTCCGCAAGAAATACTGCACGTTGGTGATCATCCGGAAACAGATGTTGCTGGCGGCAGGGAGGCAGGTTTACGTACTGCATGGATAAACAGAACCAATGCAATATGGCCGGAGCATCTGGAAGAACCGGACCTGACAGTGTCCACGCTCTCGGAAATTCGCGAAATTCTTGAGAAAGCCTCGGGATAAGCCAGGTGTCCAAACAGCCGCTCATTGTTTATGTTCCGGGACTGAAGCCCAAGCCTCCCGCCGAGTTGCACGAGCGTGAATTGATCCGTTGCCTGAGAGAAGGTATTCGACGCATCGACGCAGAGATCGCCGACGACATTGCCGGTGCATTTCACCTTGTCAGCTGGACTTACGATTTCTACGGAGAGCACAGGGATATGGCTCTCGACCTTGCCGATATCGACGGGGTTCTGACGAAGATGACTGCTGACCCGGAAGATATTGCAATTGTCACTTCGTGGCGTCGTCGATTCACTCAATGGCTTTTTCGTACCGCGGACTTTCTCCCATTCCTGATACCGCATTTTGCGACTGAAGAACTCGAGATTCACCTGCGCGATTTCAACAAGTACCTCCGTAACAACCAGGGTACTTCCGAGGCGGCCCGGCAGAAAGTTAAATCAGTCATTACGGAAGCGGCGGAAGCCGGTCGCCCTATCCTGCTGCTTGGTCACAGTATGGGCTCGGTCATCGCCTATGAGTCTTTGTGGCAACTGTCCCGGGAAATGAAGAAGGAGTTGACTGTCGATCTGTATCTAACCACCGGCAGTCCGCTGGGACAGTCAATTGTGCAACGACACCTGATGGGGTCGCATAGCATAGGCGTCGAAAAATTCCCCGCAAACATCCGGCGCTGGATAAATATCGCCGCAGTTGGTGAACTGACCGCAATTGACAGAACGCTGAAAAATGATTTCTCGGAAATGATCCGGTTGAAGCTGACTGGCGACATCGAAGATCGCGATTCATACAACTATTACCACATGCACGGCGCGCTCAACGTCCATGCCGAATACGGTTATCTCGTCAACGAGGTAACCGCTCGAACAATCAGTGAATGGTGGCGCGAGAAAATTGCTTGATGTTGTTAAGCCGGTTCGAGATTGGGCTTGATAACAATGTCGATGCGCCTGTTCCTGGCACGTCCCGATTCGGTTTCATTGTTCGCAACCGGGTTGGTTTCGCCATAGCCGGTTGCAATCAGCCGGTAGCTCGGGAGTCGCATCGCGTTAATCATATACTGCTGAACGGATTCTGCTCGCTGCTGCGATAGTCGCTGATTCGACTCATCGCCGCCGTAAGAATCGGTATGACCTTCAATGATGAGTTCACTACGTGGAAATACGTCGATCGCTTTTTCGACTTTCGCCAGAAGATTGAAATCCTGTTGCTTGATCTCTGATTTGCCACTATCGAACGTCAGTCCGACCAGTCGCAGTATGATCGTGTCGCCCTCGCGAAATACACGTGCCTCATTTCTGTCGAACATCTTTTCAACCTGCTCGAACTGCGCTTTCACCAATGCTTGCGCCTCCAGGCGTTGCACCAGTGCTGTGCGTTCGGTCGTCGCGCCGCCAAGACGTTCATCGAGCGTGCGAATTTCTTCTTCCATGTCAGCCAGGCGCAAAATATTTGCATCGACTTCCTGTTGCAGACTCTGGACCTCGCCCTGCATGGTTTCGATGTAGGCAGTGAGATCCTGTTCGATAATGTCGTGACCTTCTGCCATAGCCGGCGTGATGTCTGCGATGCCGGCAATCTTCGCGAGCGGATCTTCCCACTGCAGAACCAGCTCCTCGACAGTCAGCTTGTCGTCCCGGACATTTCTAACAACTTCTGACAGGTAGATCGCATGCTTGGCCTGATAATTGGCCTGGCGCGCGAGACTGCGTGGCAAATCGGTGTCATAACGATTTTCATTGAGTTCACGTTCTGCATCGGCCAGCAGACGTTGGGCAAAACCGAGTGTCAGTGGCGCGTATCGTCCCACGCGGGCGCGATCGGCGTCTGCGAGCAATCTGCGTGTCTCGCTGAGGTACTCAGCCTTTATTGCGACCAGTTCGGCGTCCCGATACAGACTGGTGGCCTCGATGTCTTTGCGCTTCGCATTCTTGAGATCGCCACGTTCGACATAACGGATGGCGTTGCCGAACTCGCGTTGCGCTTTGTCCCAAATGTCACGTGAAAGGTCAGGTGATTTGGCGTTGGCCGCATCCTGTCGACTCTTGATGACCTGCGAGAGCACCGTTCGGGCCAGCCTGGCCGACTCGGTTGCCGTCCTGAAGTTTTGCTCGGAATCGGACGCCTTTCTGCGAACGAATTCGATATTGCGTCCACGCTCAAGCGCAACCTCGGCTGCGCTGTAGTCTTCAGCACCCTTGGTGTAGCTCGTTGGCCCGAGCAGACTCGCGTCAACCGCATCTGCAGCTGCGCGAGCCGCATCGACATCCTTGAAAAATGTATTGCGCAGCGCATCCTGTGGTGCTGCGATGCTGGCACCTGCAATCAACAGGGATAGCAAGAATGGGAGGGCAGATCTGGTCTTCGAAGTCATTCTGGAATTCCGCTTTGTAGTCAAAACAATAAGTTACGCACACCCAAGTGTTATCGGAATGTTACATATCCCCTAAGACGGATTCTGTGCATTGGCTCTCTTTCTCCGTCACAGGTTATGTCGAAATGTCGCTATTCTACGCTGAATCGGCGGTTTGGCGAACCAAGCGCAACGGCGACACATCGGACTCTGTGATCCCGATCACCAAACCGAACAGTCCATTCGGTCGAAAGAAAAATTGTGGGGTGGCTCACAGATCGAAGCGAGACGTCCAAGTAATCTTGCCCCATGTCCGCCAAATACTACACACAGTTCAAATTAACCGACGTGGATTACCGCGGCGGCAACGAATTTAGCGGTGTGGTAGAGCTGAGTCGTCCGATGGAGCAGGACTCCGATATTACGGACATCGAAGCGGTACTGGCGAAGAATTTCGACCTGCAACAGAGCGCGGTACAACTGGTGAGCTGGTCACGATTGCATTGATTGAGTACGGAAGTACTACTGGCGTCTGAATATTTTTTCCCCCTGATTCTCCCCGGCTAGTCCGGGGATTTTTTTATGTGGATGTTGCCATTCATTTTGTCGGCGGCACTAAAGATCAATGCGCACCGGCCGGCAGGGGATAATTGACGACGCAGGCGCATTGCCCCTGATTCTCCCCGATTGTTTTATGGCCCACGCTCAGTTCTGATCCGTTTACTAAAGGTCATCCCGCGCCAAATATCCGCGCGCGACTGAGCGCAGTGGGCGGGCTGGGGGATTTTTTTATGCGCACCCCCAATAGGTGAATACGGGAGGGGCGGACTCGGCGAGCGTGCTCTCGCTAAACCTCGCTCGACATCCCTGTCTCGCTCGGATCGAGCTCCGCTTGCTTTGGCGTCCTGCGTCACTGCGCTACGCACGACGCTCGAGCACGCTCGCCGAATTCGCCCCTCCCGGCAGCGGGCG
>JAQCAD010000078.1 GCA_027621915.1 Pseudomonadota bacterium | reverse complement strand
CGACTACGACGCATTGAGCAAGAAACTGTCGGAAATAAAGGACAGTTATCCCGATAAGACAGACGTCTCGATCCTTCTCGAATCGGAAATTCCCTACGACACTCTCGTGCAGGTCATGGACCGCGTAAGAATCGCAGAGACCATCGAAGGCGACCGAATAGTTCGGTCGGACCTTTTCCCCGATATCTCAATCGGCGATGCGCCGGTGCTGGGAGGGGCGTGAGTCATGGTTAAGTCAAAACGTGCAAAACGAATGGATCGCCACCACAAGCGTGGCAAGGGCGCTCCACTCAACCTCGTGTCGCTGATGGATATTTTTACGATCCTGGTGTTCTTCCTGCTGGTCAATTCTTCCGATGTCGAGGTGTTGCCAAATGCGAATGACGTGCAGCTGCCAGAGTCAATTGCAGAAGAGAAAGCCAAGGAAACTGTTGTGATCGTCATTGGCGATGTCGACATCATTGTGCAGGGAACGCCGGTAGCGAAAGTTGCCGCCGTCCTGGCGCTTCGAGGTAACGACATTCCGGAGCTTCGACAGGCGTTGTTGTCCCAGAACGACCGGGTTCTGCGCCGGGAAGCGCAGGAAGATATCGCCGGACGCGAGGTGACGATCATGGCGGACAAGGACATTCCCTATCGGCTGCTTAAGAAAGTGATGGCGACATGTACGCAATCTGACTATGGACAGATTTCGCTCGCCGTATTGCAAAAGAGCTCTGAAAAGCTGGACGAAGTTACCGACTTAAGGGCGTCGCGCTAAGCGACTCTCGATGAGCGAACGTAAGGATTAGGAGTTACGGTTTGGACATTCCTTTTTACAGAGAGTACACACTGCCGTGGTCCAGCCACGAAGGACAGGAAAGGAAGTTTCGCCGCTTGCTTGGCATTATCATGGCTGCCACTTTCTTCCTCGGCGTTGTGTGGCCGTGGATACCAACACCTGAAAAAGATCCGAACGTAGTCGAAGAGATTCCGGCGCGAATTGCGAAATTGTTGCTCGAGCAAAGGCCACCACCGCCTCCGCCGAAACCTGTGGAGCCAGAGCCCGAGCCTGAACCCGACCTGGTTGCGGAACCTGAGCCCGAGCTTGTTGCCGAGGAACCACCGCCACCGGAGCCTGAGCCCGAGCCGGAACCGGTTCCGGAACCGGAAATAGACTTGAAGGCTGTGGCGCGCGAGCAGGCTCAGGCAGCACTACTGCCGTTTACCGAAGACCTGACGAAGCTGGCTGACAGCGATGTCCTGGAGAGCGTCGCTGATAGTCGACCGCTAACCGCTTCGGTAGGCGAAGCACAACGTAACGAACGCTCGATGATTACTTCTAAAGTTGGTACGGCGAGCGGCGGCATTAACACGGCAAATATGAGTCGAAATACCGGTGGATCGGGGCTGGCAGCACGCAATACGACCACGATTGCAAGCCCGGTTGAGGCCGTTGGTGAAGCTGGCGGTGGAGCGCGGCGTTCGGGTTCCAGCGGCAAGGCATCGAGAAGCCGCGAAGAAATAGAACTCGTATTTGACAAGAACAAGGGAGCTATTTTCGCACTTTACAATCGTGCACTTCGCAACGACCCGACGCTGGAAGGAAAACTGGTACTGCGCCTGACAATTGCGCCTGACGGGCAGGTCACGGAATGTGAAGTTGTCTCCAGCGAATTAGGCGACGCTGATCTGGAAGCGAGACTCGTGCAACGCGTGCTGTTGTTCCGTTTTGACGCAAGAGACGTCGAACCGATTACAACGACAAAACCAATCGATTTTTTCCCGGCCTGATCAGGCTGGAAAATGTCACAAAAAAAGCGCGAGGATCCAGATCCTCGCGCTTTTTTTTTACCAGCCAAAATTACCGGATGTAACAAATACGCCTTTCGTATTCGTGCGATAACACCGGAGGTGTTACGATTTCATTTCAGGATCCGTCTCACAAAAATTCCGGAATAGAATGGCTGAATACGTTCCCCCGCTGAAGGACATGCGTTTCGCGCTTCGCGAACTGGCCGGTCTCGATAGGATTCTCGCGCTGTCAGCTTTCGCTGATGTTGACGTGGGAACCGTAGACCAGGTGCTCGAAGAGGCCGGTCGATTTGCGAGCGACGTGCTGGCGCCGTTGAACGTCCCGGGAGATCACGCGGGTTGTCATGTTGAAAACAAGGCGGTGGTCGTTGCCGGCGGTTTCGCGGATGCCTATCAGCAGTTCGTCGACAATGGCTGGCAATCGTTGCCGGCGACCACAGAATACGGTGGCACGGGATTACCCGAACTGACCGGGGCCGTCGCAGTGGAGATGTGGCAATCCGCGAACATGTCATTTGCACTGTGCCCGCTTTTGACTGCAGGCGCGATTGTTGCCCTGCAGGCGCATGGCAGCGAATATCTCCGGAATAAATTCTTGCCAGGCCTGATCAGCGGCGAATCGAGTGGCACGATGAACCTGACCGAACCGCAGGCAGGTTCGGACCTTGCTGCAGTAACGACCCGGGCGATTCCCGACGGTGATTACTTTCGAATCTCGGGCACAAAAATCTTCATCACCTGGGGCGATCACCCGATGTCGAAGAACATCGTGCACCTTGTTCTTGCCCGGTTGCCAGATGCGCCCGCCGGCATACGCGGCATTTCGATGTTCGCTGTGCCCAAATTCCTGGTCGACGACGATGGCAAATTGGGAGCGCGCAACGATGTCTATCCCACGTCGGTCGAGCACAAACTGGGCATTCACGCGAGTCCAACCTGCGTGATGAGTTTTGGCGACGAAGTCGGGGCGATCGGGTATCTCGTCGGCGAACCAAACAAAGGGATGGCGTGCATGTTCACGATGATGAATCACGCCAGGCTCAACGTGGGCATACAGGGTCTGGCCGTCAGCGAACGCGCTTATCAGCTGGCAAAGACGTTCGCCCGCGATCGCGTACAGGGAAGCGCGCCAGGTAAAAAGGGTTCCGCCACGATCATTAATCATCCGGACGTCCGTCGCATGCTGATGCTTATGAAATCGCAAATAGAAGCAATGCGAGCAGTGGCATACGTGACGGCCGCCGAACTGGATCTTCGACATCACGCCGAAAGTGCAGCAGAGCGTGATGCCGCTGACATCCGGATAGCGCTGTTGACTCCTATTGTTAAGGGGTGGCTGACTGAATGTGCACAGGAGCTGACATCGCTTGGCGTTCAGATTCATGGCGGCATGGGTTTTGTGGAGGAGACCGGCGCAGCACAGTTCATGCGCGATGCCCGCATCCTGCCGATCTACGAAGGGACGACGGGTATCCAGGCGAACGACCTGGTTGGACGGAAGATCCTGGGCGATAGCGGCAAGGCGATGGCTGAGTTCATTGCTGACATTCGCGCGACAGCGAATACGCTTGCCGGGAACGACAATCTGCAATTTCTGCAGCGAGCTTTGAGCGCTGGGGCCGATGATCTCGAAACCGCAACGGACTGGCTGATTGCCAATGCGCCGAATGATCCGAATATTCCAGGAGCGGCGAGTGTCAATTTACTGATGCTGGCCGGTACGGTTCTTGGTGGATGGCAGATGGCCCGCGCCGCGCTGGCCGTTACCGGCGAATCGTCAATGTCCGACGAAAGATTCCGCGGGTCCAAGCTTTTGACCGCGAATTTCTATGCGGCGCACATTTTGCCGCGGTCTTCCGGCTATGCGCGTGCGGCAATGTCAGGCGCAGAGTTGATAATGACAATGCCTGAAGAATTATTTTAAGGTCAAATTTAGAAACCAGGGGTGGGGATCGCAATTACAGATCAATCGAAGGAATCGGCGGCAACGAAAGCTGCGGCACCCGTATCCGCGGCTGAACGCATTGTCGCCATTGATACGCTGCGTGGGGTTGCCGTGCTTGGCATCCTGGTAATGAACATCTACGCTTTCGCCATGCCATTTGTGGCTTACCAGAACCCGCTCGCCTACGGTGGTACCGTGTGGTACAACCTCGGCACCTGGTTTTTTACTCACGTTTTGTTCGATCAGAAATTCATGACGATCTTCTCGCTTCTGTTCGGCGGGGGGCTGGTTATGATGATGACGCGCACGGAAAAACTGGGCAGCAGTTACGGCTGGACCTGGTATAGGCGAAATTTCTGGTTACGCCTTATTGGTGCCGCGCACGGCTACCTGATCTGGATGCGTGATATCCTTTATCACTACGCGGTCATGGGTATGCTGATTTATCCACTGCGCAATCGATCGCCACGAGCCCTTATTATCACCGGCAGCATTTTACTGGCGTTCGGAATGCTCATGAGTTTTGCTGGCGGCACGCAGATTCTGAAATTACAGGCAAGCGGTGCTGAAATCCTGCAAATTCAGGAGGCGGGCACGGAATTGACTGAAGAGCAGGTTGAGACACTCGAGCAACTCGACGCGATGGCCATGTTCTTGAAGCCACCGGCAGAACAGGTCGCGGAGGATATGAGCGCGTACACGGGCGATTATCGGGGAATCGTAAAGCATCGCGCACCGACGGTGCAGATGATGCAGACGCAGGCTTTGATCGGATTCATATTTTGGCGAGTTGGCGGACTGATGCTGATCGGAATGGCGCTGATGAAGCTCGGCGTTCTCTCCGGCGAACGGTCGGCAGCGTTTTATCGCAAAACGATTTTGCTTGCGTACGGGCTTGGTTTTCCGGTTGTTTTTTTACAGTGCCGTTAGCTTGCACGCGCACCAGTGGGACATGACCTACGTATTGCGCATTGGTGGTCAGGCCAATTACGTCGCCAGTCTGCTGATCGCATTCGGGCATATTTCCCTGGTCATGCTGATTGTGAAGTCCGGTGCGATCAAGGGATTGATGGATCGGTTTGCAGCGGTCGGCCGGATGGCGATTACCAACCACCTGATGCATTCCATTATCCTGACGACGGTATTCTATGGTTACGGAGCCGGGCATTACGGGCAGGTCCCGAGGGCATGGCAAATGGCATTCGTCGTCGCAGTATTAGGCTTTCAACTCTGGATGAGTCCGCTCTGGCTTAAGGTATTCCGCTTCGGACCGGCAGAGTGGCTGTGGCGATCGCTAACCTACTGGACAAGACAAGCAATGTGGCGACAACCGACGTGAACATTTTGTGACACGCCCGGCCTATACTGAATGTTAGGCAGCGTACCTGGGTTAATCTGACTTCTAGTGATGCAGAAAACCGACCGAATATTGCGATGGGCACGATTAATGGCCGTGATGGTCAGTATTACTGCTGTCGCCGATGAGGATGCAACTGCGGTTGCTCTCGAGGCATCTGCCATCCCAGCCCGCTACGAGCTATCAACACTAATTCAGGCGCCGCCGGCGACATCGAGTCAACTACAACACGTCAGCTTCGCATCATTGACTAATGCGATGGCGAATGAGTCATTCTCCGAAGCGGAAGTCGCGGCCAAACATATGGTCGAGCAGGTCAACGCCGATTCGATGGACGCGGCGTCCGCTCGCGCCCGCGCGCTGCACAACCTTGCTGTTGTCCAGCAATTTCGGGGCAGCCACGACTCAGCCATACAAAATTACTCGGCCGCGCTGAATATCATTGCCGGCGAAGATGGCAACGTGAGCCCGTCCCTGATACTGCCGTTACGAGGCCTTGCAACTGCATATCTGGATTAAGGGTCGACCGGACGAGGCATATGCGATATTTGATCGCGCGCAGCATGTCAGCGACGTCAACTATGGCCCGCATAGCTTCAACCAACTGCCGATACTGAATGCGAAGATGCAGGTCTACCTCGACAACAATGATCAGGCCTCAGCACTTGATGTGCTTGATCGCATTAAAATGCTTTATGTTCGCAATTATTCCCCCAAGTCGATGGAATTGTTACCCGCGCTTTATCAGCAGGCCGAGCTTTACGGCGACCTCGAGATGCATGCTGATGAATACAGGGCCTGGCGAGACATTCTGGCAATTAATCGATCCCACTATGAAGAATATGATCTGGAGTTGATCGAACCGAATATCAGGATGGCGGAGATCCATATTCGTGATTTGCGAAAAATCGGTTACCGGGCGGTGACTACGTCAGCCGCGGAAAAGCACTTGAAGACGGCGCTGCGGATCGCGGAAAACAGTCCGGATGATAACTGGGAGGTCAGGAAGGACTGTCTACTGTCAATCGCAGACTTTTATACGCTCTTTGACCTGAAAGGCCGTGCGCATCGCTACTATTCAGAGGCCTGGGACCTGTTGTCGTCTCGCGATATTTCCCTGGCTGATCGTGCTGAATATTTCGACGCACCCATTTCGTTGGCTCGGCCCAAACTGGACCCTTACGCCAATTTTGATTACAACTCGAATAGCCGGAATGTCGGCCCTGGCGACTATTTGGAGGGTGAAATGACGGTGGAATTTACGGTAAATGAACGCGGTCGCACGCAAGACTTGCGGATTGTCGCGGCCGATCCGCCGAACTTCTCACATATGGAAAAAAGAGTACGCAACGCGGTCGAGGCGTTTGTTTATCGCCCGCGGTTTGTAGATGGCAAGGCGACACGGACCCGCGGGCAACAGTACCAGGCCAGGTATTTCTACGTTCCGTCCGAGTACCACACCTCGGTCGCAAAGTCCGGCAAGCCAGGGCGTCAGAGTCAGACCAAAAATCCCTAGTTACCCCAATTCAAGCCCGCAAGATTTCTGTCGGCACCCGCCAGGTTTCACGTGTGGCTAAAAAGCAACGATTTAATGTAACCCATATGTCATTCTTTTTAAAAGAGAATATTTAAAAGGCATACATCCAGCCCTGATTGACCGGCACCAATACAACAAGATATTGAAATTTACCACGCGAAGAGTAAATTGGTTGTCACACGATTGCTATCGACCGGATGGACTCTAGTTTCCAAGGCTCCTCACGAAGGGTCTATTTGAAGTCCTGGTCGACGTCAGTAATTCTTTGTAGGAGCTATGGTCAAATCTGGTGTATGCCGATGAAATCAAGCGGCGACCTGGTTGGGTTGTTCGATCTCT
>JAQCAD010000077.1 GCA_027621915.1 Pseudomonadota bacterium | reverse complement strand
CACGTCGTCGTACAACGCCCCGTCAAGTTCACCGGTCGTATCGAGCGGGACGCCGTTTTCTGTCTCACGATAAAGTCCCGCGCCGTCGAAGTTCTCAAGCGCCAGACCCATTGGATCGGTTATCAGGTGGCATCCGGCACATGAAGGATTAGTGGAGTGAATTTGCAGCCGCTCTCGGGCAGTACTTAAATCACCGGCATCCTCAAGCAGGGAAAAGTCCACGTTGGGTGGAGGCGGCGGCACCTTCTGACACAGGAACAACTCCCGCAAAGCCTTTCCTCGCAGAGTCGGCGAGCTTCTTACCGCATGGGAATTCGCCGCGAGAAAACTCACCTGCGTGAGCAATCCTCCGCGTGAGCTGCCTTCCGGAAACTCATAAGGCGCCCAACTATCGGTGGCTGGCGTGCCGTAAAGCGCGGCCAGGCTCATTGACATGAATGTGCTGCGCGTAGTGAATAAATCGCGATAGTCCTGCTGTTGCGTTATTACGTGATCAATCACGGTCCGCAACGTCTGCTCGCGGGCGTCTGCCAATGTCGCACCGGTCACCATAGGATAAACGACGGGATCCTTGGCAAGACTCGCGAACTTGTCGAAAGCCATCATGTCGTCGAAGAACGCACGAGCAGCATCTTCAAGACGCGAGCTGGCCAGCATTCGGTCGACCGAGCGGGCCAGGCCGTCCGGCGAATGCAGATCACCATTTTCGGCAGCGAGCAACAACTCGTCATCTGGCGCTGTATTCCACAGGAAAAAACTCAACCGCGATGCCAGTGAGTAGGCGTCGAGGCGTTGTTGCCCCGGCCGAACAGGATCCGGCTCGGCCGTATCGACAATAAAGACGGCCTCGGGGCTGATCAGCACGGCCTCGAGTGCGATGCCCAAACCGGCGTAAAAATCTTTCGTCTGATCGGCCGCCTCACCAGCTACCTCGACCAGTTGTGCAATCCTGGTTTCGTCAAGCGGATGGCGATAGATAAGGCGCCCGGTTTCTCTAAGAAATTGCGCAGCACATGCAGCATCTCTTTCCGTCAGTGATACCGGCGCGCAGGGGATCAGGAAATCACGATGGTATTCGTCCACCACCTTCGCCGATATAGATGCTGCGGCCTGCTGTATTTGCTGTATCTGATCAGAGGTCACCCCCACGAATGCGGCGCCGGACGCCAGCAACCCGTCAGTCCTGGTGAGCGGCGGTAACGGAGCTGCCACGGAGTTGCTGATGTCGTCCCCAAATATCTGGGCGATCGTGTTGGAGTATTGCTGCCCGGTCATTAGCCGGACACGGAGCGGGGAGGCGCTGTTTTCGGGCTCGGAGACTTTGGTGGTGCAGCCTGAAAAAATGACAGCGGCGGCCAAAACAGGCGCCAGGCGGAGCCACCCTCCGCGCGCGGCGCTATATCGCAAATTATCGAAATATGTCAACAAAATAACGTCGCCGTCTGAAAATCAGGTTCAAAAGTATATCACCGGAACCAGTACCAGCGGCCAATTGGTACTGACCGGGAAAGCGCCACTAACGCTGTTCTGCCACCTGTTTCGCGGTCACTTCCCCTCCCGTGTTGCCCCAGGAGGCCCGCAAATAACTGGCAAGTGCGGCGATTTCACTATCATCGAGTTGATAGCGAAAATCCTCCATCGGTTTATAACGCTTGGTTGGCAGCGGCGGGTCGGGCAACTCCGGGCCATCAAGAATGACGTTTATCAACGAAGCAGGATTACTCGATTGAACGATCAGGCTGCCACCGGCCAGTTGCGGCGCCGATTCCTCGTCGCCCAGACCGGTAGGCAGGTGGCACGTGCCGCAGTGCAGATTGTATAGAGTCCGACCCATGCCGAGTACGCTGTCACTGGCTTTTGGTCGTGTTCCGCTTCCGTTTGACGGCAGACTTTTAAGATAAACCGACATTGCATCGACATCCACATAGGTCAGATGCCGCGTACTGTTAATGATCACTTCATTCATCGGCCCGAATGTCTCGACGTAAGAATTGATGCCGGTCTTCAAATAGGCAGCAACTTCCTCAGCCGGCCATAGCCCGAGCCCGTTCGGTGCCGCCGTCAGGTTTGGTGCTGACCAGGGACGCACGGCGCCAGTTGGAACTTCGTCCATATAAACGCCTCCGGTCATGGCCATGTTGGGCTTCTCGGCACCCAGGAGATTCCTTGGGGAATGGCATGCACTGCAGTGCGCCAGTGCTTCGACAATATAAGCACCGCGATTCCATTCCACCGATCTGGACTCGTCTGTTTCATAGGCGCCTGCATCGAAAAACATTGCCTTCCAGACCGACATTAACGACCGCTGACTGAACGGAAACGATACCTCGTTCTCATCAGCTGCCCGGCGCACCGCGGGAATACTGTTCAGGTAGGCGAAGAGCGCAACCATGTCCTCATCAACAATTTTGGTGAACGCTGTATACGGAAAGACGGGATAAAGATGTTCTCCGTCCGGCCGCACGCCTTGTCGCATTGAGTTCAGAAACTCCGCACCCGTCCATTTGCCAATGCCGGTTTCCTGATCGGGCGTGATGTTGGTCGAATAAATCGTGCCAAACGGCGTTTCGAATGCAAGGCCACCCGCCATAAACGCACCGTCCCTGGCGGTATGACAACTGGCACAGTTGCCGGCCAGTGCCAGGTATTTTCCTCGTTCGACCAGCGAGTCATCCACCGAAAAATCGACCGTAGTAGTCGAGTTGTCCGACGGAATAAATGCAAGGGCGCCAAAGATCACAAGTATCAGTGCGACGCCGATCAAAAGGCGATGTGAGTTTCTTGACAAGTTAGTTACCCGGCTTCAACAAGTATGCGCAGATCTACGCGAACAGTTTTCTTATCCGTGCGAATATTTCACACCACTATGAACTGAGCTTCCTGATTGCATTTACAAATATATCGAGCTCTTCCGTAGTCGTGTAGATATTCGGCGTAATGCGCAGGCCTTTGACACCAGGTCGATCGATTGCGACTGTAAAAATTCCAAATTTATCCATCAGCGTCTTCGCCAGGTCCGCCGGCTCGATTCCGTCGATGCCGACATTTCCTATTCCACCGTGCCGACTCATCTGTGCAGGAGTATTGACGATCACACGCGGGAGATCGCGCACCTGGCTGGTCCAGTAGTGTTGCAAAAACTTCAGGCGCGCTTCTTTCCGCGGCAAACCAATCGCATTCTGATAGTCGATGGCATCCAGAATAGCCAGGTCCGTGTGAACTGGATGCGTGCCGATATGATTCAACCTGCGCATGTCACCGGGTTCAAGATCCCGTTCCGCCAGGAGCGGCCAAATACCGTCAATCTTTTCCTTTTTAACGTACAACATACCCGACCCCAGTGGCGCACTCAGCCACTTGTGCAGACTGGTTCCGTAGTAGTCGCAGTCCAGGTCTTTCATATTGAAGTCGATGTGCGAAAACGCGTGGGCACCGTCAACCATTACTTCGACGCCACGCGCATGTGCCATATCGGCGATCTTCCGGACCGGCAATATTTGTCCCGTGATATTGACCATGTGACACACCATCAGCAAACGAGTTTTATCCGTAATTGCCGATGCGTACAGATCTACTATTTCCTGATCGTCCTTCGGATGGTTTGGCACGGAGACCAGGCGGTTTACAACACCGAATCTCCTTTCTACAAACTTAAAGTGGTCAAGCATGGCGCCATAGTCCTGCTCGGCCATCACCGCTTCGTCGCCGGTATTCCAATGCTTTCCACCAATGATCAAGTCCAGAGATTCGGTGGTGTTGCGTGTAATCGCAACTTCCTCGCCGGTACAACCGACAATCTCGGCAACCTTGTCAGCCACCTTGCGTTTGTTCTCGTTCTGAACGGTCCGCATGTAATACGAACCTTCGTAATTTACGCTGCGCATATGCTCGATGAGCCGATCCATCGTATGTTTTGGCATGAAGCAGTAATAGCCGTTCTCGAGATTGATGTAGTCGGGCTTTAGCTCGTAATGCCCACGCACCTTCAGCCAGAAGTCCTCATCTTTGGCTATGTCCGCCAGGCTCAGTTGTTCGACATCGGCAATTGCTGCCTCAATGTGAACGAAATTTAATGGCGCAGCGAGCCCCATCAGACCAACGTTTCTGAGAAATGTTCGCTTATCCATCATTACTCCATGTTGTTCCAGTGACGATTCGCCCGACAATAATACCCGATAAATACCAGTTTATGAGCTAACGCGGGTACTTCTTGTTTCGTGTGCCTTCTGATCCCGAGAGCGCTAAGCTATCACGGGGCCGGCAGCCAAAGCAGGCAAGTAGGCGCGGCATCGATACTGATGCAACAGACCAATTATTCGATTGTCAACAGGAGTCACCGGAATGAATTACACGCTTGCTTGCCTTGCGCTTTTATTCACCGTAACCGCCGTAGCGGACGAGATTCAAAGAATCAATCCAGAAGGCATGACGCAACCAACTGCGTACTCTCATGTCGTCCGGCACGGCAATCTGCTTTTCCTGGCAGGACAGGTCTCCACCGATGCTGACGGCAATGTTATTGGCGAAGGCAATATGGGCATGCAGGTACGACAAGTGCTGGAGAACATGAGGAAAGTGCTCGCGAGCCAGGCGGCCGACTTTTCAAACGTCGTCAAGATCACGATTTACACGACCGATATCGATGCCTATAGAGAGACTGGAGATATTCGCCGCGAATACTGGGGCGATATCGCTCCCGCCAGTACGCTGGTTCAGATCGACCGATTGGCGCGTCCGGTATTCCTCGTCGAGATTGAAGCAACAGCAATCGTTACCGATTAACACCAGCGAAAAAAGGACCCTTGAGGTACCTCAGGAAGCCGCCCTGACTGAAGGCGGCAGGTAACCGGAGTCCGCCAGCAACCGACCGTTGGACAGTCGAAATTCAGCCGTATTGGTGATGCCGTATCCGTCCATGATTCGATTCATCATGTTGAGCATTGCACAAATCATTACCGCGTAATGAAAGCAATTTTCGTCCCAACCCGCATCGAAAATAGCATCTGCGTCAGCCTGCACCATTCTGGATGGCGATTCGGTCAGTTTTTTCACAAACTGAAGAACCGGTTTCAATCGCTCATCAACGGGGCTACTTTCGAGGTCGCTTACCATGGCATCCAGTAGTCCCTCGTCGATGCCGAACGCCTCGGCGGTCGCCTTGTGCGTGTTGTAGCAATAAGTGCAGTTGTTTACGCCGGACGCATAGGCGCCTATCAACTCCCGTTGTTTCGCATCGAACGCACAATCGCCCGTCCGCAACAGGATTTCGGCTAACTGGTATATCGGCGCTCCCTGGCCCGGGAAACGCATCATGACGGCTGCAACACCCTCTTCGGATTCGGGGATGGATTTCACGAACGCCATCGTTGTTGTTCTCCGTTAATCGTTCGTCGTCCGTGCAGCAACCTGCGCGTCAAAATCATCCTGTTCGAGATAGGTTACATCCACCCAGGCGTGTGCCATTTCATCGACTGTACGATCGCCCCAGCCTACCCATTGCTCGGGATCTGGGTTGTTCGGGTTGTCGGCAGTATTGTCATGCCATGCAGTAACCACCACCGTTGTTCCTTTCGGCAATAACGGCGCTACGTGCTCTGCGTAAACATAGTTGTTATGCCAGTTCCACTGAAAATTATCGACGTGACTCAACAATTCGTTGCGCCCGTCAGGATAAATTGCCTCAATGGACATTGCCTTGCCACGCATATGCATATGTGGCTGGAAATTTTCGAGCCTTGCCGGTGCGGGCAACACGTGGAATTGCTGAGTGACTGCAATTTCGCCCGGTCGAATATCCAGGTTGGATCCGCCGCTGGCATCGAAGTACTTCAATATTGTCCGGTTCTTCGGCACGTAACCTTTTGGATAAAAATAGACCCCCAGTTCCAGCTGATTGTGTTTGACCTCATGGCCAATGGCATGCATATGAACTTCCCAGCGGATTTTTGAACCCGGGAGCATCAATTTTCCAGTGTCGGGAGGGAAGATTTCACCGACCTTCCCGACTGCCCACTCCATGAACAAACCGGCGGTCTGCTGCGCACCGGCTGCGGTGCTGGCGAGGCCGACAAGTTCCGGTTCATCCTGCTCCAGGAAAGCCAGTGAGTGATGAATAATCTGGCGTCCATCTGGGTAGGAAGGCTTCATCTCAATGGCCCGTACCCAGCGGGCCTCAGTCAGTCCGGTTTCGACGACCGGCCTGAACCATTTGTCCTGCGTTTCGGCCGCCAGCGTGTAAGGCTCCGATCGAACGATCAGGTCAGGCTCGCCAAATTCATCAGCAAGTTGC
The DNA here is from genome assembly GCA_027621915.1 of Pseudomonadota bacterium. Classification (GTDB taxonomy): domain Bacteria; phylum Pseudomonadota; class Gammaproteobacteria; order Steroidobacterales; family Woeseiaceae; genus SZUA-117. The sequence continues at coordinate 739 of JAQCAD010000077.1, read as the reverse complement.
CAGCGATTTGGATCCGGAAATGTGGCCAGCGGCGGCAGATCACGTTCATCGCCGAACGGTGCACCGGAATCGACCCAGCCCACGATGGTCTCGATCTGTTCGTCACTCAATCCGCGATTGTCTTTGAATTCCTGGATTCCGACTGACGTGTCGAGATGCCACGGTGGCATGATCTTTCTTTCCACTTTGTATTTGATCAGCGGCGCGAATTGCCTGGCTTGCTCGTAAGTCAGCAGCGACATCGGTGCGATCGAATTTGGCTGATGGCAAATCTGGCACTTCTCCTGGAGAATAGGCGCGACATGTTTCGCGTAGGTGATTCGTCCATCTGCCGGTTGCGTTGCGCCTGATTGCGCCAGCAGGAGCAGCATGGTAGCGGCGACGCCGCTACCGATCAGGTCATTCAGTCGAGACTCACTCATCGCGTTCTCCCTGGTTTTTCTACTCGGTAACAGTGATATTGACGAAACCATTCGTCCAGCAACACTGCGCATGCCCGGCTCCATCGACTCCGGACGCATCATTCGCACGCACTCTCAGTACATATGATCCTGCTTTACTAAAGGTTGCCATCGTCGACGCCTCGCCACCTGTGTAGCTTACCTCGGCGGTTGGCGCTGAAAATGTCACATCACCTGGCCCCTGGTGTTTGAACCACGCGAGGGAAACCGGCACACCCTCCTTGCCGGCTGCAAAAACCGCGCTTGAATGCCTGCCATCGTCGGCGGCCCAAACGCTG
>JAQCAD010000030.1 GCA_027621915.1 Pseudomonadota bacterium | reverse complement strand
CTGCGACCAACCGCGCTAAACAGCATGCCGCCGCATGAAAGTAAACGAACTAATCAAACGGGACACTAGGCGACCGCCGGCATTCACAGAAGTACTTGTGACCGCGTCCGCATCTCCCCGGTGCCCATTTTCGATATGATGCAGTCTCGCCAACGCATCGGAGTAGTCTCTTGTCGAAAACTGTACGTGCTGCCGTATTTCCAGTCGCCGGGCGTGGGACCCGATTCCTTCCCGCAACTAAGTCGAGCCCGAAGGAAATGCTGCCCATTGTTGATAAGCCTCTTATTCAATATGCGGTGGAAGAGGCGATTGCCGCGGGTGTAACCAAGCTTGTATTTGTTACCGGGGCGTCGAAAAGAGCAATTGAGGACCATTTCGATGTCGATCCGGAGCTGGAGCGCGCGCTGACAGAATCGGGAAAGACTGACTTGCTGGCTTCAATCAAGGATATTGTGCCCGATCACGTTTCGTGCGTTTACATCCGTCAAGGCGAACCGTTGGGCCTGGGTCACGCGGTTCTTTGTGCTCGACCGGCGATTGGCGACGAGCCGTTTTACGTGCATCTCGCGGATGATCTTATCGCCGGCAAGCCTGGCTGCCTTGAGCAAATGGCGGGCCAGTATCGTATTCATGGCAGTAGCGTGGTTGCGGTTGAAGAGGTTCCGCTTCGGAATACATCGAGTTACGGCATCGTGGCTGTAGAAAATGCCGCTCACGGCAAAAGAATGACCAAGATCGTCGAGAAGCCGAATCCGGAAGATGCACCGTCAAATCTGGCCGTGGTTGGGCGATATCTGCTTGTCCCGGAGATTTTCGAGAAGCTGGAAGCAACCGGCCGTGGGGCAGGAGGAGAAATCCAGCTTACGGATGCCATTGCCGACCTGTTAAATGAGGCGTCGGTCTATGCGTATTCGTTTACCGGGGACCGTTACGACTGCGGTAGCAAACTTGGTTATTTGCAGGCAACTGTCGCCTATGGTTTGGCTCATCATGAAATCGGCGCCGAATTTGCAAGTTTTTTGAAAGGCGTTGTTAAAGAAAAGATGTCGACGAACTGAATCAAACGGCTAGGCACGTAGTCTCGAGTCTCTTTTGCGGTCAACTTCCGTCAGTAATTTCTTGCGAAGACGAATGTTAAGTGGCGTTACTTCGAGCAATTCGTCATCGTCGATAAATTCCAGCGCTTGCTCAAGAGAATAGCGAATCGGTGTGGTCAGCACGATGTTTTCATCGTTGCCTGCTGCCCGGATGTTGGTTAACTGCTTCGCTTTCGTTGGATTAACGATCAGGTCATTCTGCCGGCTATGAATACCGACGATCATTCCTTCGTAAACTTCATCGCCGTGGGAGGTCATCAGTTTGCCGCGCTCCTGCAGATTGAAAAGCGCATAGGCAAGGGCCTTGCCCTGGACCATTGATACCAGCACGCCATTGTTGCGCTGACCGAGCGTACCCTGGATCAAACGGTCATATTTCTCGAATACGTGGTACATCAGGCCTGTGCCCGAGGTCGACGTCAGATAGTCCGTACGAAACCCGATTAGGCCCCGGGTGGGGATTCGGTAATCGAGACGTACCCGGCCTCTGCCATCCGATGTCATCGACAGCAGCTCACCTTTTCGGCTGGCCAGTCGAGTCATAACCGCGCCCTGGTAGTCTTCTTCAAAGTCGACCGTCAGTTGTTCCCAGGGTTCCAGTCGTACGCCATCTTCCTCATGGAAAATTACTTCGGGACGGGACACGGCGAGTTCGAATCCCTCGCGGCGCATGGTTTCGATGAGCACGGACAAATGCAGTTCACCGCGGCCGGAAACGCGAAACTTGTCCGGGTCTTCTGTGTTTTCGACGCGCAAGGCGACGTTATGCTTCAATTCCTGGGCAAGGCGTTCACTTATCTGCCTGCTGGTCAGGAATTTTCCGTCCTGTCCGGCGAAAGGTGACTTGTTGACCTGAAACGTCATGGAAATCGTCGGTTCGTCCACCGCCAGCGCCGGCAGGCCCTCGGGATGATCCCTTGGGCAAAGTGTGTCGGAAATCCCGAGATCATCGATGCCGCTAAATACAATAATGTCGCCCGCACTCGCCGACTGGATTTTGCGTCTTTCGAGCCCGTGGAAGCCGTAAAGCTCGAGAATCCGGGCGTTGCGAGTTCGGCCGTCTGCGCTGACGACACAAACCTGCGAATTCGCATTCACCTTGCCGCGCTGAATTCGGCCGATACCCAGCACACCAACATATGAATCGTACGAAAGACTGGAAACCTGCAACTGGAGTGGGCCATCTGGATCAACTTTCGGTGGCGACACGTGGGCAATGATTGCTTCGAAAAGTGGCGTCATGTTGCCGTGCTGCTGACCGGGATCGTCGCTCGCATAGCCATTTAAAGCAGACGCGTAAATGACCGGAAAATCGAGTTGCTTGTCAGTTGCGCCTAATTTGTCAAAGAGGTCAAACGTCTGGTCGAGCACCCAGTTCGGTCGCGCCCCGTCACGATCAATTTTGTTGATGACAACAACCGGGACGAGGCCTCTCGCAAACGCTTTCTGGGTTACGAACCGCGTTTGTGGCATTGGCCCGTCCACTGCGTCGACCAGCAGCAGTACGCTATCGACCATCGACAAAACGCGTTCCACTTCGCCGCCAAAGTCAGCGTGTCCCGGCGTGTCGACAATATTAATCCGGTAATCTCGCCACTTGATCGAGGTATTTTTTGCCAGAATCGTGATGCCGCGTTCGCGCTCCAGGTCACCTGAATCCATCAATCGGTCGGGCACAGCCGCTCGATCGCCCAGCGTGCCTGATTGTTGCAGCAGCTGGTCGACCAGGGTCGTTTTGCCATGGTCAACATGGGCAATAATGGCGATGTTGCGAAGTCGCTCGATATCAGACATTTGATTCTAATTTGGGTGGTGCCGAAGTGGCGCGCATTATAGGGCCGGTTTGCCGCAATTGATACGGCTTTGCACGGTAAATTGAGGCGAAATTAGTTGCTAGAATTGCCGGGAGCACATTCCTCAACAGGGGCGATCAGGATTATGGAGAGAATACCGGCCGTTTCGATTTACTTGCTCTGCGTTGTGATCTACTCGCCCGCTTTCGCTCACCATTCGCGTGCCAATTTTGACGATTCCAGGGAGGTTGAGCTGACAGGAACGGTTAAGCAATTCTCGTGGCGTAATCCACATGTGTACCTGGAAATCGATGTTCCGGACGAAGCAGGGACCGTCGAAACTTGGCTCATCGAGACACATTCAGTAACGAGCATGCAGCGCTTCGGCTGGAATCGTGATTCCCTTCAACCGGGCGATCCTATTACGATCAAGGTCCAGCCCGACCGGAACTCGGGGAATCGCTTCGCACTGCTTCAGTACATGTTGACTCCCGACGGTACTCGCATGTACGCGTTCAGGGATAACCGAAACACGCCGGGACCGGAGGTAGAGCCGTCGATGGACTTTTCCGGGACCTGGTATGCGGTTCGGACCGAGCTCGACATTCGTCTCGCCGGCGGTGGTCCTCCGCAAGACTGGCCGTACACCGGTTTGGGTCGCCAGAATCTGCATAATTACGACGAACATGAAAGTCCGCAATACGATTGTCTCCCTGTTGGCGTCCCGAAGATGACTTTCTATTCGTACGCCATCAATTTGAAGCGGGATGGCGATGGACTCTATATCGATAAAGAACATCTAAACGAGCGTCGTACCGTTCATTTCAACCGAACCCGGCCAGAGCTGGCAGACCAGCTTCCGAGTGTCGTTGGTACATCCGTAGGCAGGTTCGAGTCAGAGCGGCACCTGATAATTGAGACGGACAATTTCCTGCCAACCAAATGGGGTTTGGCGAATGGAATCAATTCAAGCGAGCAGAAGGTTATGACGGAGAACTACCGTCTGGCTGATGACGGAATGTTCATCGATATCTCGTACACGCTGACCGACCCAGCCTATCTTACCGAGCCAGTCACGGTGACCGGGCAGTACAGAAAAGCGGAAAGCCGCGAATTCATGCCAGTTGCTTGCGATCCTGCCACGGCAAAACGACACTTGGTAAGCGATTAGACTAGGGAATCAGGAATGGCGCGATCATCGCAGTCGCCAACAGCATGAAAGGCAGGGCAAGCCAAACTATCTGGCGAAATCCAAGTTCCAGGCTGGAATCCGGCCACCCACGCTCCATAAAACCAAATATCACGCCACGACCCGTCTTCTTTTGCAGGTTCCACATCATGCCAGCCGCGAGATACAGGATCGACGACAGTACAATGTTGGGGGCCCAGGTGGCGGGGTAGTAGCCATGCTTTAACAGGATGTAGACATCGTACGTCCAGCTGACGGAAAACATCCAGACACAAAGAGCGATATAGACATGCGTGAGCTTTGCGCGTTGGCGTAAGGCAAGGAACAAAGTCCCAACCGACCATGGCGCCGTCAGGAAAGTCAGAATTGACATGAATGCGGCGTCGACATAGTCCCATGTTGGGTCACCTGTGTACGGCGCTACGACGGTCATCGAACACGCGGCAATGACGAACGTAATCAGTTTCCATCGCGCCGTGAGAAATCGACGATATTCCGCTTGCAGGAGCACAAGTGACTTTCGCTCACGGATCATTAGCGCCGCTGCCAGCAAGCACGCCAGACTATAGCTCGCGATGTAGAGTTGGAATGCCGGCGTAACGAGCACCTGTGAAACGCTTTACTTCAAGTGGCTGTCGTACCAGGAGAGCCATCGCTCAAGCCTGTCTTTCTCAAACGTCGGGCGCCTGATGCCGTGGTGTTCATTTGGATAAACCACCAGCTGCGTATCCCGTCCAAGTCGCTTCATGCCGATGTACATTTGTTCCGAGTTGATAATTGGTACGTTCCAGTCGAGCGCCCCTCCCATCCAGAGGGTTGCTGTTGTGATGGCCTCGACTCTGGAGAACGGCGACAACGCGACATACCGCTCGGGCTCCTCCCACGGCAGGCCAAATTCAAGTTCATACATGAGCTGATAATGGTCGTGTCCGTAGTTTGCTGTTACCAGCCCGAGGCTGGCGCCGGACATGGCGGCATTGAAGCGGGTCGTTTGCGTAATGACATAGTTGGTCAGGATGCCGCCATATGACCAGCCGCCAACACCCAACCGGTCCGGGTCCGTGAGACCGATTTCGATACCATGATCGACGGCAGCCATCACATCCTGGAAGTCTTTCTGACCCCACGCAGCAACTGTTCCGTGCGCGAATTCCTGGCCATAACCGGTGGAGCCACGGGGGTTCGGCATAATTACGGCGTAACCGTTGGCTGCATACAATTGAGCAACCTCGGAATAGCTGTAAGTAAACTGTGCGGCCGGACCACCATGAAGCCAAAGGATTGTCGGGTATCTTTTTGACGAATCGTAGTTCAGAGGGAGAACGAAGAAAGCCTCAATGGTCGTTCCGTCAGTGCTTTGGAATTGACGTTTTTCGACATTTGCCCGTCGAACGTCACCCAGTACTTCCGAGCTGACATCCGTCAGTTGCTGCAGATTGCCATTACTGAATGCAAACAACTCATCAGGCCGGTCCGCCTGACCCATCGTTACCACGGTCTGGCCGCCGCCAATCGCAAAGCTGCCCACGCTCACCTGGCGCTCGATCAGTCTTTCAAGATTGCTGCCATTTGAATTTATTGCAGCGAAGTGATTCTGCCCGCTATCTTCTATACGAAAAAATATTCTCCGACCATTTGATGAGAATTTTGGCGAAGAAATATTTCGGTCCAAATCGGGGGTCAGGATAGTCCGCTCATCGTCACCAACTGCTGTAATCGCAAGATGCCGCGTAGGAGTCAATGCTGATCCACCAACGTCTGGACCCGTTGTTGTTATGTAGGCGATCTGTTTACTGTCGGGGCTCCAGGCAGGCGAGAAATCCCGCCCTGCGTGTGTGGTTATTTGCGTCAGCTTATGGTTCTCATCATCGATCGCAACTGTCCAGATGTCGGACCCGTAGTTGAGATCAGGCTCCGCTGATCTGTCGCTGACAAATGCGATTGACTTGCCATCGGGACTCCATACCGGGTCCTCGTCGTCATAGTCGCCCGAAGTGACCTGCACGGGTTCTTCGTGGCCGGGCGTGTAGACGTAGATATGCGATCGACGACGATCGAGATAACCAACGTAATCACGCTTGAATTGCATTCGATCAATGACTGATGGCAATGGTTTGTCGTCGTCTTTCTCGTCTTCAGTAAGATCAGCGTCCGTGGGATCCTGAATTACAAGGAGTAGTCGGCTGCCATCGGGAGCCCATTGGTAGCCGCTGATACCCTGCTTGACTTTGGTCACCTGCACGGCTTCACCGCCGTTGCGGTTTAAATTCCAGACTTGCGTCTTGGCTTTTTCTCCTTTGGATCCCTGAAACGACAAGTATTTATTGTCGGGGCTCCATTTGGGATCGCTTGCAGAATTGTCGGCCGAAGTCATCGGGATTGCGTCGCCACCGGATGTCGGCACGATCCAGACTTGAGTCGACCGTTTGTCCTTTTCCATATCACGTGACTGAACAGTGTAGGCCACCCACTTACCATCCGGACTGACCTCGGGAGACCCAACAGACTTTAGAGCCATAATGTCGTCAATGGTGATTGGCCTTTGATTATCTTGCGCGGAAGCTAACACGGGCAGAGCGGCTAGTGTCAGTACAACGGGCATCCAGTTTGATCGAATTTTCATTGTTGTATTTTTCCTCTACGTGGTCACAAGATTCAGCAGCCCGCGATATTCTTCTCAAATTGTCTAATTGGCGAGTCCGGCGTAAGAATAGCTGATTAACATACGGCGGGCCATTTGCAGTCGATTCGCGCGGTGATCTGGGCGACACGTAAGTAACGAAGAACAAATTTGGTCCGGGTTTCTTTAATTGGCGAGTCGTGCGAGGCAGGTCCCCTGCTAAAGTGATAACTCTTGGCACTTTATGTCGTCACGCTTTTCGGCGAGTTGCGGCTACAATAGTATTCGGATTTGGGTTGAATCGGACTGTTTGTAGGAAATGGCTTTGCAGGAGTTTCCAGATCCGTCGCCGTCGGGCGCCGATATTGACGGCATTTTTGCGGACCCTGCATTTGAAGACATGCTTGCGGAGCGATGGCTTCGCGTAGAGGAGACTCAAAGCGACGCGGAGGTCCTTCAAAAGATCGTCGAGGAAATCATCGAAATGACAGAGATTGAGTTGGGCCTGAATCTGATTGGCTCGCGATCAACGGAGCGGCTATTGCCGAGTGTTAATGGATAGACCCGTGAATAGAAAAGATAATTGAATCTGGATTAGTTCAATAATTGACAGCGTCCAACTTATCAAAGGAAGAATAATACGATGACTCAATGTCGCCACCGTCGGCAATTGATGCGACTTGCGAGCCGGCAGATCCATGTCGTAGTAATAGTTGCGATTGCCTTGTCGTCGAGTGTGTTTGCCGAAGACGTCGAGCTGACAACGGCCTCGATTGAGGACATCAATCGTGCATTTGATACCGGCGCATTGACGTCCGAGCGACTGGTTGAACTCAGTCTCGCCCGCATTGCCGCGTACGATGATTCCGGACCGATGTTGAATGCGGTCATTTTCGTTAATCCGAACGCTCTCGCGGAAGCAAGAGCACTCGATGTTGAACGACTGGCGAAAGGGCGACGCTCGCCCATGCATGGCATCCCTGTTGTACTCAAGGATAATATCGATACAGCCGATATGCCGACAACTGCGGGCTCATTTATGCTGAAAGGGTCGTTTCCGCCGGACGACGCCTTCCTGGTTCGCAAACTTCGCGATGCAGGTGCAATCATCCTGGCTAAGTTGAACATGAGCGAGTTTGCCTCGGGTGACGCAATGAGTTCTCTCGCTGGCCCGATTTACAATCCGCACGATCCGGCCAGAACTCCTTCCGGTTCATCGGGAGGTACGGGCGCGGCAATAGCTGCAGCATACGCGCCAATAGGGCTGGGAACAGACACGGGCGGATCGGTTCGCGGCCCTTCAGCGTCGAACGGCATCGTCGGATTAAAACCCACACTGGGCTTGCTGAGTCGGGATGGCATCATTCCGCTGGCCCTGTCATTCGATACTGCGGGTCCGATGGGGCGCAGCGTGCATGATGTTGCAGTTGCGCTCGGCGTGATGACCGGCGTTGATACTGCGGACCCGGCGACAGCCAAAAGTCGAGGGCACTTCAAAACCGAATATACGCAGTATCTCGATGCAAACGCGCTTAGTGGTGCGCGTATTGGAATCGCGCGCGATTTCATGGATAGCGACGAGGAGGTCGACTGGATCGTCGAAGCCGCGCTGCAGGCGATGCGGGATGCCGGCGCCGAAGTTGTAGACGTTGAACTTCCGGAGTGGTTGCTTGATTCGCGAGGAAAATTTTATCGCGCAATTCGTTATCGCGAATTTCGGTCGCAGATAGCTGACTATCTTGCGACGATCGGGCCGGACTACCCGAAAACACTGACTGAAATGGTCAGGCAATCAAAGACCGTAACGGCACACAGAGCGGACGGTGTCATTTCCAATCCTGGTCGTTGGCAATTGATGATGAAAGAAGAGGAGAGCGGGGAACTGACCGACTATGAATACATTGCGGTTCGGGATCATGCGTTACCGCTCATTCGCGGCATCGTCGGCGGACTGATCGCAGCAGAAAATCTCGATGCGATTGTGTACCCTACATCTCATGTGCGACCAGAAAGGGTTGACCCGGACCCGGATCCCGACGGCGCACCGGGCAGTGGCGGGTCACCGGTTATCCTTGCCAATCTCACGGGTTTCCCCGACCTGATTGTTCCGGCAGGATTTACCGGACGCGGTTTGCCTGTAGCAATATCTTTTATGGGCCCGGCCTTCAGCGAACCGCGATTATTGTCGCTGGGCTTCGCGTTTGAGTCGCTGACGAAAGCACGGCGGCTCCCGACGACTACGCCACCGCTTCCCGGAGAGATGATTATCTATTGAAGCGTAACTGCCCAATACAACTCCAATCTGTGCCGGGTTTCCAAGCGTACAGCTATGCCAGGCTGACTGTTGTGCGACTAACGGATTCACCATAATCGGTAGTCGACAAACCGGTGTGGAACAGGCCGCGTATGCAAAAAACGTGACTTCATTCAACGATATTTGTGTGACGTTTTCGCATACTTGCTTCGTGATTCGGTTCACACAACGACCAACAAAGCATTGCGGGACCCGGTCGTTCTCTTCAAGGGATTTGAAATGAAAAGTCGTCAAATCGGATTTACACTGATTGAGTTAATGATTGTTGTTGCGATCATCGGTCTATTGGCCTCATTGGCGATTCCTGCTTACCAGTCCTACACAGTTCGCGCCCAGATTTCAGAAGGCCTTCAGCTTGCAGGCCCGCTGAAAAGCGCGGTCGAGGAATACAATTTCAGTAGCGGTGCATTTCCAGTGGACAATGCTGATGCTGCCTTGGGCGTCCCGTCGAATTACACTGGGAAATACGTTGACTCGATATCAGTCAATGGCGCCGTCGTCGCCATTCAGTATGGCAATACGGCGAGCGCTCATATATCAGGTCAGACAGTACTTTTGACAGCAACGAGTTCCGACGGAAGCATCGTTTGGGGTTGTACCACGGGCGGTGTGATTCCAGATACTTTCCTGCCGTCTGTCTGCCGCTAGGAGATACAGTACGCTGTCGTTAGCGTGCGTTGCGGAAAATGGCCCGGCGCAGCCGGCTTGATGACCGAACTCAAAATGCTCCAGTAAGAAGCCTTCGGTATTTGGCTCTTCGACCCGGACTCGAACCAGGGACCAATTGATTTACCGTTGACACCCGGTGGTACGCAGTGGCACTCAGGGCACGAGAATAGTCTTTTTTCGTTCCGCACAGAGTGTGGAGTGCGCTGTGGTCCGTGCAGATGTTGCGCGATTTGCGGCTACATGCTGATTCAGGTCAGTTGCTTCTCTGTTTTGCTTCCTTAAACCGCCCGTCGGGCTGCTCGTATTAGCGACCAAAGAAAAGAACACCGAGACCAGTTACCACCACACCGATGGCAATTCCTTTCAACACATCCCAAGCCCGTTGTTCTTTCGCCTGCATTGCGGCAATTCGATTTCGCATTGCTATCCGGAAACCGGCCTCAACATCTCTATCGCCAAGTTGCTCATCCGCAGACTGAATATCCTCTATTGAAAGCGCAGCAATTTCCGAATCATCACCCGTATTTAGCCTTTTCTGAAACATCGCGACAATTTCGTTTGCACGTATGTTTGGATTGACCATGTTCAGCCTCCTGTTGATTTGCACGTTCGATTGACCCACCTTTTGCAACCTGGAAATGACCCGCCCCAGGGAAAGGGAATAGCAAGCTTTTAAAAAACCTAGGAAGCTACAGGCGGGTCAGTTTTCGATGCAATAAATAGCTGTTTTTGGGTCAAATTTCGGTGCAAATCAACAGATGAATGTTGCGCGTTTGTTGCGTGATCCCAAAAAAGCAAAACCCTGCGCAAGGCAGGGCTTTGTAAATCATTGTTTTGATTTTGGAATTTGGCTCCCCGACCCGGACTCGAACCAGGGACCAATTGATTAACAGTCAATCGCTCTACCAACTGAGCTATCGGGGAATTATTTGGTGGCATTCCTGTGCCGGGCCGAATTCTGATTCAGCCCTAATCTCAAGTCAAGGGAACGCGGCCAGCATTCCGTTGCCTGCAAGCCGGGAAAATTACGCTAACGCTGCTCGAATCCTGCTTACAGCTTTCTCCAGCTCTTCGATCGAACAGGCGAAGGACAGCCGTACATATCCGGGAGCACCGAACGGCGTTCCTGGCACCAATACGACATCGCCAAGCTCCAGCACCTTCTTAACCAGATCGGCATCCGTCTCAAGCCCGTTGGCCGCCATTGCCCCAGTGACCTTTGGAAATGCGTAAAACGCTCCTTCACCCTCGCGGCACTCGAACCCGGGAATGTCGTTTAGGGCGCCGACGAGATAATCGCTTCTGGCTTTGTAGGCCCTTAGCATGTCGGCCATACAGCTTTGATCGCCGTCCAGGGCCGCTGCCGCGGCAACCTGGGACACACTGCAGGGGTTCGATGTGATCTGGCTTTGAATGGTTTTCATCGCCTTAATGACCTCGCGTGGCCCTCCCGCATAGCCGATACGCCAGCCTGTCATGGCGTAACACTTCGAAACGCCGTTAATAGTGACAACCTGGTCATAGAGTGCGGGGCAAGCCGTCGCGAGGCTACAAAAAGGCTCGTCGGCCCAATAGATGTGCTCGTAGATATCATCCGCCAGAACGACAATGTTTGGGTGCCTTGCCAGCACATCGCCCAGGGCCGCAAGTTCCGCTCGCGTATAGCAACTTCCCGTCGGATTCGACGGGCTGTTCAGAAACAGCATACGAGTCCTGGCGGTAATGGCGGCCTCGAGCTTTTCAGGCGTGACTTTGAAACCATCCTCGATCCCCGTCTCAATAATCACCGGAACACCTTCAGCAACACGAACCATGTCCGGGTATGAAACCCAGTAAGGAGCGGGGATGATTGCTTCGTCACCGGCGCTCAGAACGCCCATGCAGGCATTGAAAAGCGTGTGCTTGGCACCGACAGAAACGAGGATCTGGTCAGGCTCATACTTGAGCGCGTTATCGCGCTCGAACTTGCGCATAATCGCCGCTTTTAACTGGCTGGTGCCGTCAATCGCAGTATATTTGGTATGACCTTCCCTGATCGCCCTGATTGCGGCGTCCTTGATATGGTCGGGCGTATCGAAATCCGGCTCTCCGGCGCCGAGGCTAATAACATCACGACCAGCCTCACGTAGTGCGGCTGCCAATCCCAAAACGGCACTCGTCGCAGAGGGCATCACTCGACCCATTCTTTCTGAAACTGATAAGCTCACAGGTTGCCTCCTGAAAATGAACGCGAATGGTACGTCAATCAATCAATCTGCCCAAGAAGTCTTTGTCGGATGATAAGTGCAGGTTCGAGCTCGTTTCGAAATTCAATCCGGCCGGTGACCAGGCGGGGGCGATCGCGGGTCTGGTCGAGGGCTTGGGCGACGGATTGGCACATCAGACACTTCTCGGTGTTACCGGTTCCGGGAAGACGTTCACTATCGCGAACGTCATTGAGACGACTCAACGACCGGCAATTGTGCTGGCACCGAACAAGACATTGGCCGCACAGTTGTACGGCGAAATGCGGGAATTCTTTCCTCGAAATGCGGTCGAGTATTTCGTGTCGTATTACGACTACTATCAGCCTGAAGCGTACGTAGCGAGTTCGGATACTTACATTGAGAAAGACGCATCGATCAATCAGCACATTGAACAGATGCGCCTGTCGGCCACTAAAGCACTGATCGAAAGGCCTGACGCGATCATTGTGGCCACTGTTTCCGCCATTTATGGTCTGGGCGATCCCGAAGCATATTTCAGCATGATCTTGCACATCTCGCGTGGTGAGAGGATTGATCAGCGAACAATTCTGCGTCGCCTGGCCGAAATGCAATATAAGAGAAACGAGGTCGAACTGTCGCAAGGGAACTATCGCGTACGCGGGGATGTCATCGATATCTTTCCTGCGGAGTCTGAGCGGGATGCTGTACGAGTTGAGTTATTCGACGATACGGTCGAATCGCTTTCATATTTTGATCCGTTAACTGGCGAAATCCTCAGGCGGGTTCCGCGACTCACCGTGTTTCCAAAAACGCACTATGTGACCCCAAGAGAAAAACTGCTTGGCGCGATCGACGAGATCAAAGTCGAGTTACATGATCGACTCGAGTATCTCAAGAAAAATGAAAAACTCCTTGAAGCACAAAGACTTGAGCAACGAACTTTATTTGATATCGAGATGATCAGGGAGCTCGGTTATTGCCAGGGAATCGAAAATTATTCGCGCTATCTCTCTGGCCGCGGAGCAGGCGAGGCACCGCCTTGCCTTTTCGACTATTTGCCGGAAAACGCAATTTTGATCGTCGATGAGAGTCACGTGACAATTCCGCAGCTAGGGGCTATGTACAAAGGCGATCGGTCTCGGAAGGAAACCCTGGTTCAATATGGTTTTCGCCTGCCATCTGCCCTCGATAACAGGCCGTTGCGATTTGACGAATTCAATCACATGGCACCGCAAACAATATATGTGTCTGCAACGCCGGGAGACTACGAGCGAACGCACTCCGACAATATCGTGGAACAACTTGTGCGGCCAACCGGCCTCGTTGATCCGACAATCGAGGTTCGACCGGCTAAAACCCAGGTCGATGACGTGTTATCCGAGATCCGCCTACGAGTTGAAGTCGGCGAGCGTGTATTGATTACGACTCTAACCAAGCGCATGGCAGAAGACTTGACGGATTATTTACAGGAACATGACGTCAGGATCCGGTATCTACATTCCGACATTGGGACAGTTGAAAGGACGGAGATCATTCGCGACCTACGCCTCGGTACGTTCGATGTTCTGGTTGGCATCAATCTGCTTCGTGAAGGTCTGGATATGCCAGAGGTATCACTGGTGGCAATTCTCGATGCTGATAAAGAGGGTTTCCTGCGTTCGGAACGGTCGCTGATTCAGACAATCGGCAGGGCGGCAAGGCATCTCCATGGAAAGGCGTTGCTGTATGCGGACAGGATGACCGGCTCGATGGAGCGGGCAATTGGGGAAACTGATCGTCGACGCGATCGGCAAATTGCGTTCAACGCCAAACACGGCATCAAACCTCAGACGATCATCAAACAGGTTGCCGATATTATGGAAGCGGCCTATCCCGTTCCAGGCAGAGGTAAAATGCGCATTGCGGAGAATGCAACTCCCTATGAGTCGCTTACACCTGCACAGTTACTGCAGAAAGCTCAAAAACTTGAGAAAAAGATGCTCAGGCACGCCAGAGATCTTGAATTTGAGGAAGCGGCACGGCTGAGAGATGAAATCGTTGAAATGCGGGAGATCGGTTTTGGCTTCGCCAAACAAAAGGCTGGATGAGGTGTGGTTGTTGTCGAATCCTGGTTCACAAATCAGTTGCGTGGTCGTGGGTGCTTAAGTATCTTTGTCGCCCATTTCGAAGTGAACAACCGAATAGGCATGGGAACAAGGCTCGGCTGTCAGTAGCAGATATCTTGATAAGGGCGATTAGCTCAGGGGTAGAGCGCCACGTTGACATCGTGGAGGTCGCAGGTTCGAAACCCGCATCGCCCACCAAGTACGGCAGAACGATTGAGCCTTCGATTGGCACATTGCCAGTCAAGTTAGCCCTCTGACCCCCGATAATTGCTCGTTTTCCTGGGATTTGTGTCGTGCAACTCCTCTGTCAGGTTGAGTCGACCGGCGACAAGCATCAATTGCCTGCAGAAACATCTTTTGCTGGCATCCGTTGAAGCTAACCAGATGACTCTGATAATTGCTCGATTTCCTCGAGTTTGAGTTTTTCCACGCGGCCGCTTGGCCGAGTCAGCGGGCTAAATCGTCGAAATAGCGACAATGTGCCCCGAAGTTGCTTGCAAATCAGGCATTTCCGGCCTTAAAATTCGCGTCCCGCGCCGACAGCCTGGCCTGAATTGGGCTGTCTGAGTCGTGGGAATTGTATTGGGAAGGAGGATTTAGGTATCGCAGCATCAAAGCGGGTCCGGCGCAACGAAGAAATCGACGCGGCACAAGTTCGGCTAATCGATTCCGCGGGTGAACAACGAGGTGTGATGGCTTTAGCTGCCGCACTGGAAATTGCAAAGGGCGAGGAATTGGATCTGGTAGAAGTGTCACCAAACGTCCAACCGCCAGTCTGTCGAATCATGGATTTCGGCAAATTCCTTTTCGAGCAAAACAAGAAGTCACAATCTGCCAAGCGAAAGCAAAAGCAGGTACATGTGAAAGAGATAAAATTTCGTCCGGGAACGGACGAGGGTGACTATAAGATCAAGCTGCGGAAGCTCACTGAGTTTCTGGAGGTTGGGGACAAGACCAAAGTCACATTAAGATTCCGAGGTCGTGAGATGGCGCATAAAGAACTGGGCGCTCAACTCCTGACCAGGGTCAGAGATGACCTGGAAGCATTGGCGGTCGTGGAACAAATGCCGCAGCTGGAAGGGCGGCAAATGATAATGGTTCTGGCGCCAAAGAAAAAGTGAGTAACGGCATGGCTTGATGAAACAAGCGAACGCCAATACCCGCCTGTAGCGGCAACCATATGGTTGTACGTAGCAAGGCTAGAAATGAGGAGACCACTGTGTCTAAGATGAAGACCAACCGGGGCGCTGCCAAGCGCTTCCGCCGGACGGGTAAGGGCGGCTTTAAGCGAGCCCAGTCCCATCTCAATCACATTCTTACGAAGAAGAAGTCAAAGCGTAAACGCCAGCTGGGTCTGACCCTGCAAGTCGCCGACTGCGACGTCAAAAGCGTGAAGCGTATGCTTCCTTACAAGTAGAGGATTGAGAAATGGCAAGAGTTAAACGTGGCGTTATCGTCAAAGCTCGGCACAACAAAGTCCTCAAGAAAGCGAAGGGCTATTACGGTGCGCGCAGCAAATTATTCAAAACAGCGAAGCAGGCAGTCATCAAGGCTGGCCAATATGCTTATCGTGACCGTCGTCAGCGCAAGCGCCAGTTTCGTGCGTTGTGGATTTCGCGAATCAATGCTGCTGCCAGGTTGCACGATATGTCGTACAGTCGGTTGATCAATGGGCTGAGCCTCGCGGAAATCGAAGTTGATCGCAAGGTACTCTCTGACCTGGCCGTTCACGATCCCGAAGCATTTGGTGCGATTGCTGCTCAGGCGAAGGCTGCGTTAGCCAAGACGTCTGTTATCTGATCCGCTTCCGTCGCGGTCTGCGCGTCGGTCCAACAGGGTTTTCCAGATGCAATCATTGAGCGAGCTTGTTCTGCAGGCTAGTGCCGAGATTTCTGGCGCTGTTGATCTTGGCGCGCTTGATGAAGTGCGCGTGAAATACCTTGGCAAGAAAGGCGAGCTGACGTTGCGCCTCAAGAGTCTTAATTCGTTATCGGTAGAGGAGCGTCCGGCTGCAGGCCAGGAAATCAACTTGGCGAAAAAGGCTGTTCAGGACAGCATAAACTTGCGCCGCGATGAAATGCAAAGCCGAGCGTTGGAAAATATGCTTCGTGCCGATGCCATCGACGTTTCGCTGCCTGGGCGAGGAGCGAATCTAGGCGGACGTCACCCTGTTTCACGGGCGTCCGCTCGTATAGAGAAGATATTCAGAAATGCAGGATTCGGCGTTCGCACGGGGCCCGAAATTGAAGACGATTTTCACAATTTCACGGCGCTAAATATTCCGGAGAATCATCCGGCGCGTGCGATGCACGATACCTTTTACTTCCCCGGCGGAGATCTTCTCCGGACTCATACGTCTCCGGTTCAAATTCGGTCGATGTTCGAAGAGGGAGTGCCTATTCGTATCATCGCGCCTGGGCGTGTTTATCGCTGCGATTCCGATCAAACGCATACGCCGATGTTTCATCAGGTCGAAGGGTTAGTTATCGATCGCGGCATTAGTTTCGCAAATCTGAAAGCAGCGCTCCATCAATTCGTCGAGAACTATTTCGAGCGTAAAGCGAATTTGAGATTTCGTGCGTCTTATTTTCCTTTCACAGAACCGTCGGCCGAAGTCGATGTTGAATGGGAGGCCGGGAAATGGCTGGAAATTCTCGGTTGTGGCATGGTGCACCCGAATGTTTTGCGAAATGCGGGAATTGATCCTGAGGAATTCACCGGGTACGCATTTGGTATTGGCGTCGAACGTCTGGCCATGTTGCGTTATGGCGTGAATGATTTGCGAACATTCTTTGAAAATGATCTGCGCTTCTTGCGCCAATTCAATTGAGGCGCTGTTGAGTCAATGAAGTTTTCAGAGCAATGGCTGCGTGAATGGGTCAATCCGTCGCTTGACACGATGGGGCTTGCCCATCGTCTGACAATGGTTGGGCATGAAGTCGATGCGATCGAAAGCCATGGTGCAGGACTGGAAGGTGTAGTCGTTGCCGAAGTGCTTTCGGTAAAAAAACATCCTGATGCAGACCGACTGCGTGTTTGCCAAGTGTCGACAGGTAAGGGTGACTCGGTAGAGGTCGTTTGCGGCGCACCCAATGTCGTAAAAGGAATGAAAAGTCCTTTCGCGCCTGTTGGCACGACACTACCGAATGGCGTCAAACTGCGCCGCTCTAAAATTCGCGGCGTTGTGTCCAATGGCATGCTTTGTTCAGCAATTGAAATCGGACTTGGCGACGAGTCCGACGGGATAATTGAATTGCATGCCGATGCGCCGGTCGGGCAAGAACTTGTTCGTTACCTGAATTTGCCGGACGTTTCGTTCGATCTTGACCTGACTCCAAATCGTGGTGACTGCTTCAGTGTGTTGGGCATCGCACGCGAAGTCTCTGCAATGACATCGTCGACGATGAAAAGTCCTGAATTTGAGTCGGTCAAAGCGACCATAAAAGACGAATACCCGGTCGAACTGGTATTACCGGAAGGATGCCCAAGATTTGTGGCGCGCGTTATTCGACATATTGATTTGTCGGCAAGGTCGCCGGTTTGGCTGGTTGAGCGACTTCGACGTAGTGGGCTGCGTGAAATTCATCCGGTTGTGGACGTCACAAATTACGTAATGCTCGAGTTAGGGCAGCCGCTGCACGCCTATGACCACCAGATGCTGCGAGGTCCAATTCGGCCCAGATTGGCGAAAAAGGGCGAGAAATTGACGCTTCTGGACGGAAAAGACGTGGATTTGCTGCCTAACACTTTGGTCATTACCGATGATTCGGGGCCAATCGGCATGGCCGGCATTATGGGCGGTTTATCAACCGCGGTAACAACGCAAACTACGGACGTTTTTCTTGAGGCTGCTTACTGGCCGCCGGAATACATGGCAGGTCGGGCACGACAGTATGGGATGCATACCGATGCCTCGTTGCGATTTGAACGCGGCGTTGATCCCGGACTCCAGGCGAACGCCGTTGAACGTGCAACTGAATTATTGATTACAATCTCTGGTGGCAATGCTGGGCCGCTCGTAGACCATTGCGTTACCAAACACCTTCCAAAAAACGTTCCGGTGACGCTGCGAAAAGAACGATTATTGCGCGTCCTCGGCGTAGAAATTGGAGGTGATCGGGTCACTGAAATCCTGTGCAACCTGGGATTAAAAGTACGGCCGAATGAGTACGGCTGGGAAGTCGAAATCCCTAGTTATCGATTCGATATTGACGTCGAAGATGCGCTGGTCGAGGAAATCGCGCGTATCTACGGCTATGACGAGATCCCGGAAGTGACGGCGATCGTCGAAACGCCTCTTGCGACTGCCACGGAATTGAAAATCGACCTGGAACTCGTCGCGAATACGTTGGTGGCACGTGATTTTCAGGAAGTGATTACATACAGCTTTATCGACGAGGAATCCAATACTCGCGTCACTGGCGAGCCGTCACCGTTAATTTTGAGCAATCCGATATCTTCTGAAATGTCAGTCATGCGTGGTTCTATATGGCCGGGGCTCATCGCTGCTGCTTCCGCGAATGCTGCCAGGCAACAGGAACGAATTCGCCTATTTGAGATCGGCAAAACATTTCATGGCTCCCTTCGTGATCCGATAGAAACAGTCCGTGTTGCTGGTCTGATCACGGGCGACGTCGTTGAGGAGCAGTGGGGGAGCAAGTCACAAGCTGTTGATTTTTTTGATATTAAAGCGGACGTGATGGCTGTTCTAGGTATGGCTGGCGACGCCGGAGAATTTGAATTCGTCGAAGCTCAGCACCCGGTGCTGCAACCTGGTCAGACGGCAACGATTCTTCGCAGCGGCGTAGTGCTCGGAGTAATTGGCAAGTTACATCCGCGTGTTGCCAAGAAAATGGATCTCGGAAAAGGAGCATTTTTGTTTGAACTGGACGCAGAGAAATCTTTCGCTACACGCGTTCCTTCAGCTGAATCTATTTCAAAGTATCCGTTTATCCGGCGAGACATAGCTGTCGTTGTTTCGAATGAAGTAACCGTAGCAAATTTGGTGAAAACGGTTGAATCGGCGGCCCCGGGTCTTGTGACGAGTGTCAGAGTTTTTGACATTTATCGAGGTCAGGGCATAGAAGCTGGGCTAAAAAGCGTAGCTTTAGGCTTGATTTTGCAGGAAACATCACGCACGCTTACTGACGACGATGCTGACTCCGCGATTGCTGCGGTCGTACGCAAGTTGAAGCAGGACTTCGCCGCAGTACTAAGAGACAAAAATTAATGGCACTGACAAAAGCAGACATGGCGGAATCTCTGTTCAATGAGCTCGGTTTGAATAAACGAGAAGCTCGAGAACTCGTCGATTTGTACTTTGAAGAACTGCGAGCGTCCCTCGCAGTTGGGGAGCAGGTCAAACTTTCCGGATTTGGAAATTTTGATCTTCGGGATAAAAACCAACGTCCGGGCCGTAATCCGAAAACGGGTGAAGAGATTCCAATCACGGCACGCCGTGTTGTGACTTTTCGACCTGGACAAAAACTAAAAGCCCGAGTAGAGGCCTATGCTGGAACCGGGGAATAACGACGAATTACCACCTATCCCAGGCAAGCGCTATTTCACCATCGGTGAAGTGAGTGACTTATGTGCGGTCAAGCCGCACGTATTGCGATATTGGGAGCAGGAGTTTCCACAACT
This sequence comes from Pseudomonadota bacterium, assembly GCA_027621915.1. GTDB lineage: Bacteria > Pseudomonadota > Gammaproteobacteria > Steroidobacterales > Woeseiaceae > SZUA-117. The sequence continues at coordinate 19,937 of JAQCAD010000030.1, read as the reverse complement.
GAAGCCTGTGAAGCGACGAGGTAATCGCCGCTATTACCAGCGCCAGGATGTGTTGATCATCCGCCAGATTCGGAGTCTTCTTTATGACGATGGCTTCACAATCGGTGGTGCTCGCCAGCGCCTTACAGGTGATCAAGCCAAAGAGGATGTGAGCCAAAGTCAGCAGATTATCAAGCAGTTACGCGTAGAACTTGAACAGGTGCTTAAGATTCTTCGACGATAGCAAAGTGCCTGGCAAATGCTTTTCAGGGGCGAGGGCGGCAAGTATCATTGCCGCCCTCGTTTCGTTTTAACGGTCTGAACATTCGGTCGGGGCGTAGCGCAGCCTGGTAGCGCACCACAATGGGGTTGTGGGGGTCGGAAGTTCGAATCTTCTCGCCCCGACCATTTTAGAGTGAAAAAAATGTGGCCTCCTTGCCGATTGCGGGGAGGTCATTTTTTTTCACTCTAAAATGATTGGCTGCGATGGAACTAATGATTGGCTGCGATGGAACTGAATTAAAGTTCGCACCGAGCGCCGACGCAGTCGCGCGACAGGCGTTTCGGCGCAGTCGAAACGCCCATCTCCCCGCCCCGACCATTTTAGAGAAATAGAAAGAACCGTCCTCACCAGCAGGTGGCGGTTTTTTTTGAACAGAATTCGATTGCAGTGTTCGAATCAGAAAGTTGGGTTTTCGTCGTATGGCATCAACTTCAAAAATCAAATTGCAGAGAAAACTTCGGAGGCTATATTCCGATCCTCGATACCCAGCAGGATCGGTTGAGCCTTATCCCGATAAATATTGATCTTGGCGTTGTATGCCGAACGAGTAAGACCGTGTTTGTCCTTGATGTTCAATCGTCGAATATTGAACTCACCACTCTCCAGTCTTTCGCCTGTCAAGTAACACTTTATGGCAGTAACTCGCTCGCCGGACAATTCGATACCGCTAAGCTTTGTAATGTTGTTTTGCGCCCGCTGCAAAAATGCAACGGCGTCGAGATTAACCTGCGATTCTCTGGCATCTTTTATCTGATCGCTAAGATCTGCCATGAAGTCGCCGACCAGGATCTGGCCCGGCAACGCGGCCTCAATCATTCTTGCTAGTTCGATTGTTACGTCGCCGACGATAAAATCCTGCACGGTTGGATTCAAACCTTCTGCCTGGTGAAATTCGTAACAACTGCCGACATGGAAGCAGGATCGAAGTCTTGGCACCGAGTTCGCAGCGGCTTTGCTGCGTGCGATGGCATTGTCTGCAAGAACAAGATGCATAAAATGGTAAAGATTTACGTTCGCTTCCAGACCGTGGTCGCGATTCCAGATATAGAATCCGTCGCCGCTTGATGATCGCGCGAAATTGATGCCGACGTCGACCTCCAGCATCTTGGCGTGTGCAGAATTCAGGGAGTACGACAGGCTGTTCAGTTGAGTCATCTGTTCAAACGGCGTCAGTAAGCCAAAACCCACAATGTCGAAAAGCGTGACAGCCCGGCTGTGGACGTAGTTGATGCCATACCGTCGGACCATTTTTTCGACAATCTGGGTCTCGACCGGATGGTCACTAAGCGCCTGTCGAAGAGCGATGAACTTGGGTTCGACGGCCAGCAATCTGGCAACCTTATGCATCTGCAACAGGGTCAGCTGTCTGTCACCCGAAATAAGTTCTGTTATAAAAGTGGCGGATACTGTTTGCGTTTTTCCTGAGCCCGGCACCGGTGCTGCGGCATATTCCGCAATAGCATAGTGCGGCACGACAAGGACCAGTATTCCGTCGTCGAGTGGGCATCAGCTCAAAATACTGTTTTGACCCAGCGACCATTCATTGTGCAAACATCGCTCAAGGTGAACCAGGTTGCTGCGCTGTCTAAGACCCATTTCATTGGCGAATCCGGCCAGTTGATCCAGATAGGGCGAATAGTTTGCGATTCGCCGGATGCCCGATTGCGAAAGGTCGTCAAATTCCATTCAGTTCGCCAGGTGAGCGGCGACCGTCGGCCGAACGATCACCACAAAGAGTTTGTTAGTAGTATCGTTGACGAAAGTAATCAACATTCGGAAACAGCGCAAGTACTATTAAGAATCGTCTGTAGGTGTTTCAATTTTCAGGCGATGCATTATTCTGGAAAAAGTGATGGTTTACATAATGTTGACAAAATATGGTGCGTAAGGATTCGGAAGGGGCACCGTCGATCGACGCGGTCCGGCGATTGCGTCGGCAGATCGGGCGGTGGCTCGTTGATACACCTGTTCTGCATTGTCGCAACCTGGAAAATACCCTTGCTGATGGCGCTGAGATCTGGGGAAAACTGGAATTTCTGCAACAAACCGGAACATTTAAACCTCGCGGCGCCCTGTCGGTCATGCTCAGTCTGTCTGACGAGCAACTGGCTGCCGGAATTACAGCTGTCAGCGCCGGAAATCATGCGATCGCGGCGGCGTTCGCGGCGAAAGCCGTTGGGGCGAGCGCGAAGGTAGTCATGATCCGCTCAGCCAGTCCGATTCGAATCGACGCATGCCGGTCATATGGGGCGGAAGTCGTACTGGCCGACGACGTTCACCAGGCGTTCGCGAAGGTCGAGGAAATTCACGAGAAAGAAGGCAGGTATTTCGTTCATCCGTTCGAAGGGCCAAAAGTCGCAGCTGGAACGGCGACGATAGGTCTGGAAATTTGTGAGCAAGTAGGCCAATTTGACGCGTTGATTGTGCCTATTGGTGGTGGCGGTCTTTGCGCCGGGATTTCGAGTATCGTGAAACAGCTGAATCCCGCCTGTGAAATTTTCGGCGTCGAACCCGCGGGCGCAGATTCGATGCATCGAAGTTTTGCCAGCGGGAAGGCAGAATCGGTTGAGCGAGTTGCCACGATTGCAGATAGCCTGGGTGCGCCATTTGCCAAACCCTATTCATTCGATCTTTGCCGTAGAAATGTTGACGAGCTGGTAACGATCAGCGACGACGAAATGCGAAATGCTATGGGTGTCTTGTTCCGGGATATGAAAATGGCGGTTGAGCCGGCCTGCGCCGCCACGACGGCAGCAATCGCGGGCCCGCTTCGCGGCCGATTTTCCGGCAAAAAGGTGGTCCTGGTATTTTGCGGCAGTAATATCGATTGGCTGACCTACGAATCTCAGGCTGCGTTAGCGCTGTGTTAGTCGACGATCTGAAGTCAATCGTCGGACCGGAAGGCTGGACGACCGATCCGGGCGATCTGCAGCCGCATTTGACGGAATGGCGCGACATTTGGACCGGAAAAACGCTCGTCATGGTTTCGCCGGCGAGTACCCGGGAAGTTGCATCCATCGTCCGGGAGTGCCATAAGGCGGGCACCGGCGTCGTACCACAGGGAGGCAATACCGGCCTTTGCGGCGGTGCGATTCCTGACCAAAGTGGTAATCAGGTGTTGTTGTCGCTGTCGCGAATGAATGCGGTTCGGTCGGTAAGCCCGAATGATCACTCGTTAGTCGTGGACGCCGGGTGCACGCTGGCGAGCATTCAGGAGGCTGCCCAGCAAGTGGATCGCTTTTTCCCCCTGAGTCTCGCAGCGGAGGGCAGTTGCCAGATTGGAGGGAACCTCTCGACAAACGCCGGCGGTATCAATGTACTTCGTTATGGAACGGCGAGAGCCCAGGCACTGGGGCTCGAAGTTGTATTGCCGGATGGGACAATCTGGGACGGATTGCGATCGTTGCGCAAGGACACTTCAGGCTACGATCTCAAACAACTTTTTATCGGCGCTGAGGGCACTCTCGGTGTCATTACAGCCGCGTGCCTGCGCCTGTATCCTTCTGTCAAAGGTTTACAGACTGCATTGGTCTCTGTCGATTCTCCGGATGGTGCTGTGGCGCTTCTTGCAGACCTCCGCCACAGAATGTCGGACCAGCTCCAGGCCTTCGAACTGATCCCGGATCGGGCGATCCGTTACGTGCTCAGACATTTTCCATCGGCACGTTTTCCACTTGAACCGACGTCGCCCTGGTACGTTCTGATGGAAAGTATCAATTCGGACGGTAATGAACAACTGGAACACCAACTTCTGGCCTGTTTGGATGCAGGACTGATCTCCGACGCGATCGTTGCAAAAAACAAAGGTGAAGCTGATGCTTTGTGGGGAATCCGACACGCGATTTCCGAGGCGCAAAAAAAAGAGGGCGCAAGCCTCAAACACGATATTTCCGTTCCGGTTGGCACCATCGGAGATTTTATTCGGGCCGCTGACGTGGCGGTTACGAGGCATTTGCCGGGTGTGCGGGTTGTCGCATTTGGGCATGTTGGCGATGGCAACGTTCACTACAATCTGAGTCAGCCAGCGGGAACGGATCCAGCCAGTTTCCTGGCGCAGGGAGAGGCGCTGGCTTCCCTCGTTTACGAGGTTGTTGCAGGTTTGGGAGGAAGTATCAGCGCCGAACACGGCATCGGGCAGGCTAAACGGGCGCATTTGTTGCAATATCGCAGCGCGACAGAGATTCACCTCATGCGCACGATCAAAGCGGCACTGGACCCGGAAAACATCATGAACCCGGGAAAGGTAATATGACGACCAGTTCCCATAGGGCATAGGGCCTTCCCGCTAAACTATGTCAGATATGAGCGTAGAGCCTGACAAAACAAGCCCGGATTACCTGGAGCAGCTCGCAAAGCTGGAAAGCCGATTTCATGGGCATCCGAGCGATGAAGCCATGCTGGCGGAAGTCGGAGCGACCATGCGGTCGCTGTTGTCGGGCAATAGCGAAAACGAAGAGCTCATTCGTGCGATGCTTCAAAGGCAGTTCGCCGCAGGGCAATTGCGCAAAGAAACCTATGAATTGGTGCTAAACCTGGTGGGCAAGATCGTCACTGAGGAACTGGCCCGTTCGCCGCTTCCAGCAACGGCTTCATTCGGTGACGAGATGTTCATACGAACTGCCGTCATAGAGGATCAGGCGCAAGCTCAGCATGAGGCGCGATCCAGGGTCGATGGCCAGGCGCAACAGACTGCAGTCGCCGACAAGCAACTCCAGGTGGGATCCGTGCTGCGCGACCGATTTCTGCTAAAAGAAAAGGTGTCAGAAGGCAGCATGGGCGTCGTGTACAAGGCGCTTGACAGGCGCCTTGCCGAAGCCGGGGAAAAAGGCGCTTACGTCGCGATAAAAGTGCTGAGTCCTAAACTCTCGCGAAATGGATCGGCACTTCGTGCATTGCAGCAGGAGGCGGCAAAAGGGCGCTGTCTGACCCATCCGAATATCGTTCGATTTATCGACCTTGACAGGGACGGTGACCTGTATTTCATCGTTATGGAATGGCTCGACGGTCGGTCGCTTTCAAGCATTCTTGACGACGAACACAGCCAGGGTCTCGATTTGCCAACGGCGATGGACATCGTCAGGCAAACGGCGAGAGCGCTCGATTACGCACATCAGCGGGGAGTCATTCACGCCGACGTAAAGCCCGGAAATATAATAATTTCGCCGACCGGTCAGGTTAAGGTGATTGACTTCGGCGTAGCGCGAGTACGGCAGAAAGAGAACGAAGGTAAGTCAAGATTTGATCCGGCAGTCGTGCGAGCCGGTACGCCTGCGTACTCGAGCATGCAGGTACTGACCGGCGAGAATCCGGTTCCTGCCGATGATGTTTTCTCGCTAGCCTGCCTCATGTACCGCTTGGTTGCCGGGTATCGCGTGTTCGGCCCCAGAAACGCAGCACAAGCTGCCGAAGAAGGTATGGAGCCGCAGCAACCGCAAGGCCTTGCCAATGAGCAATGGCAGCCGCTCAAGAAAGCACTTTCATATTCCAGAGTGACACGCTTCGAGTCGACAGATGCCTTCGTTAAAGCGTTAGGCATGAAGATCGGCAAGGCATCTCCGGCCAACTTGTCGGAGAGCAAGAAACCAGTACCTAAAGTCCAGGAAGATCTCGACTCCGAGCAGGTTATTCACACAAAACTCGCAATTGCGCCGGGTGTCCGATTCGAAAGCCCGATCGTCGTGCCGATTCGTGCTGAAAAAGAACCGATCATGTACGACCCGGATGATGATGACGATTCCACAGGTCGATCACCCTGGCGCTTGTTCATCTTCGGAACCGCTATCGTGGCGTCGGCTGCTTTGGTTGTATCGCAGACCCGGATAGTTGACCAGATCGGTGAAGCCGTTCAAACAATCGACGTCACACCTGTGGCGGACATCTTCAGAGCGGAACCACAGATCATTGACGTGCCACCTGTCGATGAAACCTCACAGGATGTCGCCGAATTCGCGGTTGAAGAAGGTGGCACATTTGCGGACGTTATTGAACCCGACCAGAGCGATGTTGGGGGACTGGCCGACCAGGGAAAAAGGGTTGACGCATCCGAACTCGTTGAAATTGATGCGGTGGTGGCGACGGAGCTTCCAGGTCAGGCGCCGGCAGAGACAAATTTCATTGATTATTCAACGCTGCCGCCCGCAACTTTGACCGTTAATCTTGTGCCTGGCGTCAACTTGCCAACTGCAATCCCGCTAGTAATTCGGGAAGACGGTGATCCGGCAATCGTAGATTTATTCAGAGAAAATTCGACAGAGCCTATGTCCGCCAGAATTTCAGAGGCGGACTTCAGTGGTAACCAGTCCCCGTGGGAATCGGGACAGTATTTCGTCGAGAATGAGGGGCAGGTAACATTCGCTGCCGGGCAGGATCGTGTGCGTATAGTCATTTCAATGCGTTCAAATCCGGTTCGTGAGCCAGATCGAGATGTCGTGTTACAGATCAGGGACGCATCTGATCCCGGAGTTGATCTGGCCCGAATCGGCTTGCGTCTGGAAGACGATGATCAGCGAACATTCGAGCGTAGCTTGCCCAGAAACACAGTCGCATTCGTGGTTAATCAGGTATCTGTCCGCGAGTTTGATCCCGCGGCGCAAATTGATGTTGTCCGATATAACCCGGATAACACTCCGCTGGAGATTAACTACGTCCTCCAGGACGTAACAGCAACTGAAGGGCAGGATTACTTTTCGCCACGAATCACATCAGTGTATTTCGCGGCCGGTCAGCGCACTGCTCGTATACTCATACCGCTGGGGCAAGATGCGAGGCCGGAGGCTGATGAGGCTTTCATGGTCGAACTGAAGACAGAATCAGTCTCTCGTGATTCCAACATTTTTTCACAAATCGCGGTTATAATTCGGGATGATGACTCGTAGACGAAAAGCTCTGCGGTAAAAAATAGTTGCAACTGAATCGAGCGAAACCCAATGGAAGAAAACAAGCTGCGTCGTTATTCTCGCGTCGTTGTTGATGGCGTTGAACAAGCGCCCAGTCGAGCAATGCTTCGCGCTGTCGGATTTTGCGAAGAGGATTTCAAACGACCTCAAATCGGAATTGCATCGACCTGGAGCATGATTACGCCATGTAACATGCACATCCACAGCCTTGCGAAGAAAGTCGGCGAGGGCGCGGATGCGGCAGGCGGCAAGAGTGTCATTTTCAATACGATTACAGTATCTGATGGCATCGCTATGGGTACGCCAGGGATGCGATATTCAATGGTCTCACGAGAAATTATCGCAGACTCGATTGAGGCAGTTGCGGGCGCTGAAGGATTTGACGGTCTCATCGGTATTGGTGGCTGTGATAAGAACATGCCGGCTTGCGTCATGGCGATTGCGAGGCTGAATCGGCCCGCGATATTCGTTTATGGTGGAACGATCAAGCCAGGCGCGAAGCGACGAGATATTGTTTCCGTATTTGAGGCGGTTGGCGCTCACGCCGGCGGAAAAATCGGCGACGCCGAATTGCTGGAAGTTGAGCGGACCGCGATACCTGGACCAGGCGCCTGCGGTGGTATGTATACCGCAAACACGATGGCATCGGCGATTGAGGCGCTGGGCATGAGTCTCGGAAACAGCTCCGCTCAGGAAGCCACTTCAGCAAGCAAGATTGACGATTGCCTGCGTGCGGGCGAGGCTGTCATGAATTTGCTAAGGAAAGACATCAAGCCGCGCGACATCATGACAATGGAGGCCTTCGAAAACGCAATAGTCGTTGTCAATGCGATCGGTGGTTCGACGAATGCGGTAATTCATTTGATCGCGATGGCCAGAGAAGCTGGTGTAGTTCTCGGACTGGCTGATTTCACGAGGATTGGCGCAAAGACGCCGGTACTCGCTGACCTAAAGCCGAGCGGGAAGTATCTGATGTCTGAACTTATTGCTATCGGCGGTATTCAGCCGCTGATGAAGCGATTGCTTCAACATGGTCTGTTGCATGGTGACTGCCTGACGGTTACCGGCAAAACGTTAGCGGAAAACCTTGCGGACGTGCCGGACTATCCGATCGGCCAGGATGTGGTTCGAGATTTCGATAACCCGATAAAGCCGGAAGGCCACCTGGTTGTCTTGTACGGCAATCTCGCTTCAGAAGGTGCTGTCGCAAAAATTTCCGGCAAGGAGGGGCTGCACTTCGAAGGGAACGCAAAGGTTTATCATTCGGAGGAACTCGCATTACAGGCGATACTCGATGGCGACATCGTTGCACGCGACGTTATTGTCATCCGTTACGAAGGCCCGAAGGGCGGTCCGGGTATGCGCGAAATGTTAAGCCCGACCGCTGCGATTATGGGAAAAGGCCTGGGCAAAGATGTAGCGTTGATAACAGATGGGCGATTCTCAGGAGGGAGTCACGGTTTTGTAGTCGGTCATGTGTCACCGGAGGCGGCCGTAGGCGGAGCCATCGCCCTGATTGAGGACGGAGATCGTATTGTCATTGACGCGCAGGAACGCGTGGTCAATTTGGAAATCTCGGACGAAGAACTGGCCAAACGTCGCGCAGCTTGGGTGCGGCCGAAGTCCGGTGTGACAAGCGGAATCCTGGCGAAATACAGAGCGGAAGTGCTGTCAGCGTCGGAAGGAGCTGTAACGGTTGCTCCACCCTGGGAAAATTGATCGATTGTCAAGCTTGACCTTAAGGTCCGGGTCAGATTTACTGCGTCGACAAATTAGTTATCTACCCACGTATTGTGCCGTGGTGTTGACCCAGTCAATACCCGATAATTATTAAAACCAATGGCGCGCCAGAGGTGCGTGGGTAAGAGCGACGGGGAAACCGGCCGTATTAGAAGAGCTCGGAAACTGTCATAAAGCCCGCAAGGATCTCCGTGCGGGTTTTTTTTATTTCAGTGTGTATGAAGAAGCGACGCCACAAACGGACGAACAGGTACGGCATAACGCGGGAAAGAGGATGCAGCGAAAACAGGAGACCATCTGGTGGCTTCGCAAGCGCGATGAACTATTGAAGGTAGCGGGGCGACATCTTAACGCTTACGTGTATGACCTCGAATCAATAGAAAACGCAGCCCGCGACATTCTTTCAATGCGTTCGGTGTCCCGCGTTCTTTACGCGATGAAAGCGAATTTTAATGCGGACGTACTCAGGACACTTGCCAGGTCAGGCGCAGATTTCGATTGTGTATCTCCGGGCGAAGTGCGACACCTTCGGGAAGTATTGCCCGATAATGCCAAGGATAGAATTCTGTTCACGCCAAATTTCGCGCCCAGGGACGAGTATGAATGGGGCATCAAGGAAGGCCTGCGTGTCACTCTGGATAATCTATATCCATTAAAAGCGTGGCCAGAGCTTTTCGATGGACAGCGATTATTTATTCGCATCGATCCGAACCAGGGTGGTGGTCACCACGAGCACGTGGTAACGGTTGGGAAACGTTCAAAGTTCGGCGTTTCTCTGTCGGAACTTGACGAGCTGAAATATTTGGTAGGAGCCGCTGGTGCCACAGTGATTGGCATACACGCGCATAGCGGTTCCGGTATCAACGAACCGGACAACTGGGCTGCAGTAGCTGACGCATTGATTGAGGCAGCCGATCGATTCGCGGACGTTACAGTTCTGGATCTTGGCGGCGGATTCGGTGTGCCTGAGAATCGAGGCGATGTCCGATTTGATCTCAGTGCGCTTGACGAGAGGTTAATGGCATTCAAAAAACAACATCCGAAATATGAACTCTGGCTCGAACCGGGACGCTACCTGGTAGCCGTCGCTGGCGTGCTTCTGGCTCATGTGACCCAACTGAAAGGCAAATCAGAAATGCGTTATGTCGGGGTGAGTACCGGCATGAATTCTTTGATCAGGCCTGCGCTATACGGTGCTTACCACGAAATTGTAAACCTTACGCGAATCAGCGATGAAGCAACTGAAACGGTGACAGTTGTTGGCCCGATTTGCGAATCCGGTGATAAACTGGGGACGGATCGACCATTCCCCCGCAGTCAGGAAAACGATGTGATCTTGATCGCGAACGCCGGCGCATATGGTCGAGTGATGAGTTCGAGCTATAATCTCAGAGATATTCCGCCAGAAATAACCCTATAGGGACAGGAACAATGATGAACAAGTTGATCATTTTGTTACTGGCAGTTGTCCCCGGCGCCTGTGCGTTAGCTGACGACGCCGACGATGCCGGCGCGAAATTGCATGAGTATTTTGATGAGTTCAACGCGAAAAATGTTGAATTAGTCGCGAACCATATTTACTCGACACCGGTTCACGTAGGTGGGGGAAACGGGCACAGTGTGTTGTCGGATCCCGCGGCCGCCGTCACGAATCTAACTGGCCTTTATGCGCAATTGGAAGCGCAGGGCTGGGTCGAGTCCCGTATAGAAAATCTCAAAGTTTGCATTGCCTCTGAAACACTGGCTCTGGTTGACACCCGCTTCTCGAGAATCGATAAGAATGGCGAGCCGATTCCTCCCGCCATCAGGACGACGCTCTACGTATTGCAAAAAATCGATGGCGACTGGCGCATCGTGGCCTTCTATGGGCACGATAGTCGTGTACGGCCGTCTTGCGACTAGATTGCCTATAATTTAGCCCGCCACACGCCCTAACAAGGAACATATATTGCGATTGGCAGGAAATCTCCACCGGCTTTTCTATGGACGCGCTCCGACGCTGGCGACATGAAAATGTTGTCAGGAATTGCCAGGCTTTTGCCCATGGTGCGAGCTGACTGAATTTTCCAACGCAAGAGCATAGCCGCCGCATCCGTCAACGAGGCATCTGGCTACACGTCCTATGGTCGTTACGCTGACGCCGGTTATTTCGTTGATGCGTCGGTAGGAAATATTGTCTTTAAGTAATTCGACGACCTTCCATCTGTCGACCAGCGCCTGTAGCTCGGCCGGACTGCACAGGTCTTTGAAAAAGATTCTGCACTCATGAATATCCCGAAGAGCCATGATGGCCCGAAAAAGTGAGTCTTCCGTGCGCTTTCTGTAGGCACCTGAGTCATTGCGATTGGGTTTCATGTCGTATCCGTGTAGTGATGTACCAGTACAATGGTACACGAATGAAATGTAGGCAATTGGTGCATATGTTGGAGAATAGTTTTGAATTTCAGCCAGGTTATTACATATGCAATATTATTTATTAAATGAATTGATCGTTAATAAATCGCCTCGCGGCCTTGACGTTCTACCGCCCTGGTAACTAGACTCCGTACGACTCATCGAGACCGGCTGAGGGAAAGGCCCAGTGAAGCCGGGGCAACCTCCAGGATTAACTCTCCTGAAAGGTGCCAACTCCTGCGGAGTGCCGTGCACTTCCGAGAGATGGGTGTCGTTCGACAAGTCAGGCTGGAAATCCAAGGTCTGGCAGTGGTGGCGGCACTGTTCCTTGCGTTTTCGCAGGTCTCCGATGAGCAAGAGGCGACTTCGTGTCGCTATTCGGAACAATGCGGAGACCAGCCAATGACTTTCCAAATAAATTCGGCGACGGCGTCGGTTCGGGCAGCACTCGAGACCGATACGCAGTACGGCGCCGTCGTACCGCCGTTACACCTCTCGACGAATTACACGTTTGAAAAATATGGCGTCAAACGCGAGTACGACTACACGAGAAGCGGAAATCCTACTCGTGACGCGCTTGCCGGTGCTTTGTGCCAGCTCGAAGGGGGAGTGGGCGCAACGGTCACTTCCTCGGGAATGGCTGCTCTGAACCTGATGCTTCAATTGCTTGAGCCGGGCGATTTGCTTGTTGCACCTCATGATTGTTATGGCGGCACATTCCGTTTGTTCGAGAATCTGGCGAAGAAAGGCCACTTTGACATTCTGTTTATCGATCAGACAGACAAGGACGCTGTTCAGGGGGCGTGTGCCCAAAAGCCTCGCCTGATTCTGGTCGAGGCGCCATCAAATCCACTGCTGCGAATCGTCGATATTGCGGAAATGAGCGTTTCGGCAAAGGCGTGCGGTGCCCTCCTGGCTGTCGATAACACGTTCTTGTCACCGGTGCTGCAACAACCAATCAAGCTGGGGGCCGATTTGGTTATCCATTCAACAACAAAGTACCTCAATGGCCACAGCGACGTTGTTGGCGGTGCCGTCGTTGCTGCCACTTCGGAACTCGCAGAGAAAATGGATTGGTGGGCAAATTGCCTGGGGTTAACCGGGGCGCCGTTTGATGCCTATCTGACGCTGAGGGGGATTCGAACGTTGCATGCCCGGATGCAGCAACATGAAAAGAACGCGAACATCCTCGCCGAGCTTCTCAATGAGCACAAAACTGTCGAAAGAGTTTACTACCCGGGCCTGCGTACACACCCTGGCCATGAAACCGCGGTACAGCAGCAGTGCGGTTTCGGTGGAATGATCAGCTTCGAGATTGCAGGCGGCGAAGGGGCGGTTAAAGCTTTCGTTGAAAACCTGCGATTTTTTTCGCTGGCAGAATCATTGGGCGGCGTAGAAAGTCTGGTCTGCCATCCGCCGACCATGACACATGCGCCCGTTAGCGTAGATGCGTTAAAGGAGGCCGGCATCCGGCCGAATCTGATCCGGTTGTCAGTCGGTATCGAATGCAGTGAAGATCTGGTTGTGGATGTGCTTCAGGCATTAAATGCGGCGGAACGAATTACGAGCTTGCCGACACTTAGTGTAGTCGCTGAATGATCGCATCAGCCATTTCTGTAGTCGAGACAACAGGGGCGTTCTTTTCAGCGATGTCAGCGGTACGCACGCCGTTTGCAATCGCCTGGTGAATTGCCTGTTCCAAAGCTGTGGCTTCTTCTTGCAGCCCCAGGCTGTGCCGGAGGAGCAGCGCCGCACTGGCGATCATGCCGCATGGATTAGCAATGCCTTTGCCGGCAATATCTGGCGCGGAGCCGTGAATTGGCTCATAAAGGCCGCGGGCCGTATCGCCGAGCGACGCGGACGGTAACATGCCCAGTGACCCTGCGAGCATGGATGCTTCGTCCGTCAGGATGTCGCCAAACATGTTCTCTGTAACGATTACATCAAAAGCCGCTGGTTGATTGATCAGGTGCATGGCAGCGGCGTCGACAAGCATATGCTCGAGTTTAATGGTGGGAAATTCATTTGCGATCGTAGTGATCGTTATGTCGCGCCAGAATCTGGATGACTCAAGGACATTGGCTTTGTCGACCGAACAAAGCTCTCCGCATCGCGCTCTCGCAAGTCTTGCGGCAACTCTGACAATGCGTTCAACCTCGTATCTATGATAAATGCAAAGGTCACTCGCGGACTCTGCGTCGCGGGTCTTCTTGCCAAAATAGATTCCGCCGGTCAGTTCGCGCACGACGATCATATCCACGCCCTGCAGTCGATCTGCCTTGATAGGCGAGGCATCCGCCAGTTCGTCGAAAATTTGAACCGGCCGAATGTTAGCGAAAACTTCGAGCGCAGCGCGTAACGCCAGAAGTCCCTGTTCTGGCCGGACAGGCGCATTAGGGTCTGACCATTTAGGGCCTCCGACGGCGCCCAGAAGGATCGCATCGCTTTCCTTACAACTTGCCGCTGTACTCGGCGGGAATGGATCACTCACGGCGTCCAAGGCGGCACCACCGATCAGCTGATCGGAAAACTCGAAAGTATGCCCATACACTTCCGCAATTCGCTGCAGCGCCTTGACGCCTGCGCTGGCAACTTCCGGACCAATTCCGTCGCCCGGTAGTACTGTAATCAGGGCTTCCATGGTCTTGTTTCCTCAAAATTTGTAATTGCGTCAGAGTGATTTTGGAGAAAACCAAGCTGATCAATTCCCTCCAGCAGGCAGTAACGGGCAAAATGGTCGATCGGGTAAGTTGCCATTGTTCCGTTTGGCAACGTGATAGTCGATTTTTCGACGTCTATACGGACTTCGCAACCAGGGTTATCGAGGAGCCAATCGTGAGTTGCCTTGTTGACGACGATGGGCAGAAGCCCGTTTTTCAAGGAATTGCTGCGAAAAATGTCTGCGATTTCTGTGCTAATGACAGCTCGAAGACCATAATCGAGCAGCGCCCACGGGGCATGCTCGCGGGACGACCCACAGCCGAAATTGCGGCCGGCAACCAGGATCTCGCAACCGTCGGATTCAGATTGATTCAGTATGAACTCAGGGTTCGCGGCGCCATTACCGGTGAATCGCCAGTCGTGAAAGAGTTTGGAACCTAGCCCTTCCCGGGATGTAGTGGTCAGAAAGCGGGCGGGGATAATCTGGTCGGTGTCGATATCTGTGGCGGACATGACCACGGTACACGATACCAATTGTCGAATAGCTTCCATAACTTAAGGCTTACAGGTAACGCCGCGGGTCGGCGACGCGACCTTCGATCGCAGAGGCGGCGGCGGTCATCGGACTTGCCAGTATCGTACGTGCACCAATTCCCTGCCGCCCCTCGAAATTGCGGTTGCTCGTGCTCACGCTGAGATGGCCGGCAGGCACAGTGTCGCCATTCATTCCAAGGCACATGGAACACCCAGATTCACGCCATTCCGCGCCAGACTCGATAAAGACCTTGTCCAGACCGATCAGCTCTGCTGCCTTCTTGATTTGCTGCGACCCTGGCACGACCAGCATTCGCACTCCATCTGCAACTTTACGGCCTCGCATGATGTCTGCGGCCTGCTGCAAATCGGAAACCCGTGAATTCGTACAGCTGCCGATGAATACGACGTCTACACGCGACTGGCTAAGTGGCTTGCCCGGGCTTAACTGCATGTAGTCCAGTGCCTTGCGAAAACTGGCATCACCTGTATTGTCCGGAATCACGTCCCCGACAGGGATGACCATACCCGGATTAGTGCCGAACGTAGCCATCGGCGAGAGCTCGTCGGCGTTAATTGAGATTGACTTGTCAAATTCTGCGCCAGGGTCACCTCGAAGGGCCAGCCATCGTGCAACGGCCATATCCCAATCCTTGCCTCTTGGTGACTGCGGGCGACCATCCAGGTAAGCGATCGTCGTCTCATCGGGCGCGATCATGCCGGCTCTTGCCCCTGCTTCAATTGACATGTTGCACACAGTCATGCGCGCTTCCATATCCATGGCGTCTATTGCCGAACCGCGGTATTCGATGACATGCCCGGTGCCGCCGTCAACGCCAATATGACCGATAGTTGCCAGGATCACATCCTTCGCCGTAACTCCGGATTGCAGCTGTCCGTTGATGTTGATTGCCAACGTTTTTGGTTTTCGCTGCAGCAGGCATTGTGTGGCGAGAACATGACCGACCTCCGTCGTGCCGATTCCGAAGGCGAGGGCACCGAACGCCCCATGGGTGCTCGTATGGCTGTCTCCACAGACGATCGTCTTGCCAGGTTGAGTCGCTCCCAGTTCGGGCCCGATTACATGCACGATACCTCGGAAGTCAGAATCGAATCCGTGTAATTCCAGTCCGAATTCCTTGCAATTCTCCTGCATCTTGATGACCTGGTTGGCGGCACCTTCGCCGACGACAGCCAAATCTTTGAACGACCGGACGGGTGTCGTCGGAGTCGAGTGATCCATTGTGCCGAGGGTCAGATCGGGTCGTCGAACACCCAGTTTTCTCTCGCGAAGCAAAGAAAAGGCCTGGGGTGTCGTAACTTCGTGAATGAGATGCAGGTCGATGTAGAGAATAGCCGGTGTTTCCGGCGTTTCATCTTTGACGAGATGTTGCGACCACACCTTCTCAAAAAGAGTTCTAGCGGTATGCATGCTCACGTTTCTTAATTATGCATTGCCGGCCGCGACCGCTGCCTGAACAACTACAGGTTCCAGCCAACCATCAGTATCCGCAGTATCGCCCGAGAATAATCCGAAAAACGCATCCTGCAGTTGAGTAGTGATCGGTCCGCGGCGTCCTGGGCCTATTTCGATTCTATCTACCGAACGAACGGGTGTGACCTCTGCGGCAGTGCCGGTAAGAAAAATCTCGTCTGCAAGATACAGTGCCTCGCGCGGAATCGCTTTCTCTTCAACGATCAGGCCTGCTCGAGCGGCAAGTTTCATTACCGTATCCCGGGTAATGCCCGTCAGGATTGACGAAGTAGCTGGTGGCGTAATAATCCGTCCGTTGCGAATCATAAACAGATTTTCGCCAGCGCCTTCGCTAACAGTGCCGTCTGTAGATAACGCAATGCCCTCATGAAACCCGAGTCGTTTTGCCTCAGTGCTAATCAGTTGCCCTGACAGGTAGTTACCCCCCGCCTTCGCGAGGGACGGTATCGTATTCGGCGCAACCCGTTGCCAACTGGAAATACACACGTCGACCCCCTGTTCAAGCCCGTCCGCACCGAGGTATGCGCCCCATTCCCAGGCGGCTATGGCAACGTCAACCTTGTGATTTGGTTTGGGTGCAAGTCCCGGTTCCCCGATACCTCGAAATGCGATCGGCCGAATGTACGCGCCATTCATCAGGTTATTGGCGGTTATCAGTTGTTTGCAAACCTCGATTAACTCGTCACGCGCGTAGGGCATTGGCATGCGATAAATCTTGGCGGAATCATAAAATCGCTGCATATGATCGGTCAGACGAAACACCTGCGGGCCTTCAGGTGTCTTATAGACGCGGATGCCCTCGAATACGGAGGAACCGTAGTGCAGGGCATGAGCCATCACGTGAACAGTTGCCCGTTCCCAAGGAACCATCTGGCCGTTATGCCAAATCAATTTTGCACCACTAAAACTCATTCAAATCACTCCGATATCCATGCAACAAGTTAACTTATCAAGGGGTTCGATTCATTGCATCCATATGACGTATTCAGATGGTCGCACGACTCACGTCGGTCTTTATCGGCGTATCGTCGAGGCCCCGTTCCCGCCGACGCAATATGCGGTTGATTACTTCGAGATAAGCCTTGCATGCGGCCTCAACAATATCCTGGCTCGTGCCGTGTCCACGGTATGACTTGCCATTGAATGCGACAGTTACCGTAGCTTCGCCTTGAGCATCCTCACCGATCGTCGCGCTGTGTAACTCGAAATTATGCAGTGTGAGGTCGACTTCACTGATATCTTCCAGTGCCGTGAAAGCGGCTTCGACGGGCCCGTCTGCCGTCGCGGCTTTTTTGAACTCCCTGCCATTTTCGTCGATCAGAATCAGAATCGCCGTTGCATCCATATCAGTTCCGGACGTGATCTGCAGTGACTTCAGAATCCACGGGCCAGTGGAGGAGTTGTCGACGTTCATGATGATCGCTTCAATGTCGCCGTCGTACATGTCCTTTTTCCTATCAGCGAGTTTCTTGAATTCCTGAAAAGCCCGGTTCACCTCAAACTCATCCAGGTCGAAACCCAAATCTTTAACTCGATCACGAAATGCGTGTCGCCCGCTGTGTTTGCCCAGCACCAGATTGGATTTGCTGATTCCGACATCTTCGGGCCGCATGATTTCGTACGTAGATGCATGTTGCAGCATACCGTGTTGATGAATTCCTGCTTCGTGCGCGAAGGCGTTCTCGCCAACGATTGCCTTATTGCGTGGTATTTGCATACCCGTAATTCCGGCTACGAGCCGAGACGTGGGATAAAGTCTGGCAGATTCAATTCCCGTCTCGAGTTCGAAAAACTCGCTGCGAGTCTTCAGTGCCATGACTACTTCCTCAAGCGAGCAATTGCCGGCCCGTTCTCCAATGCCGTTTATCGTGCATTCAATCTGACGAGCGCCGGCCTGTACAGCTGCCAGGCTGTTAGCAACAGCCATGCCTAAATCATTGTGGCAATGCACGCTGAGCGTAATGCGCTCAATGCCCTCGACATGGTCATGCAGGTATCGGAAGAGTTTGTCGAACTCCGCGGGCACGGTATAACCGACCGTGTCCGGGATATTGACTGTCGTTGCCCCTGCCTCGATAGCTGCACTCACGACCTCCGCGAGATAGGTGAGCTCCGTTCGTGATGCGTCTTCGGGGGAGAATTCAACGTCATCGCATAACTCACGCGCCAGCCTGATCGCACCAACCGCGCTCTTGATGATTTCTTCTTTGGCCATCTTCAGCTTGTATTCGCGATGTATTGCACTGGTCGCGACAAAAACATGAATACGATGATTGTCTGCTCCCTTGACCGCCGCATGCACCTTTGCGATGTCTTCGGGATTGCATCTTGCCAGACCACAGATAATCGGGCCGCGATTTTCGTCCGCGATAGCTTTAACGGCCTCAAAATCGCCAGGCGAAGCAGCCGGAAACCCGGCTTCGATGATGTCAACGTTAAGGTCCGTCAGCGCTTTGGCGACCCGGAGCTTTTCTCTCAGCGTCATACTGCAGCCGGGAGCCTGCTCACCATCTCTCAGGGTTGTGTCGAATATTTTGATTCGATTCGTCGCCATGTTCATCTCTCCGCCGCTTGAGCGTACTAGTTCTCCAGCCAGTCCATCTGGCTTCGCAATCTTGCGCCAACTTCTTCAATAGGATGCGTGAGGTCTGCTTTCATCAGGCGCTTGTATTCAGGTTGGCCGGCTTTATTCTCGTCAATCCAGCGTTTGGCGAACGTACCGTCACGAATATCGTCCAAAACTTCCTGCATCTTGCCGCGAACATGATCGTCAATGACGCGCGGGCCGCTAATCATGTCGCCCCACGCGGCTGTTTCGCTAATGAACTCATGCATTTTGCGAATTCCGCCTTCGTGGAGAAGATCCACGATCAGTTTTAGCTCGTGCATAACCTCGTAATAAGCCACTTCCGGCTGATAACCTGCTTTGACCAGCGTATCGAAGCCCGCGACGACCAGTTCGGTAGCGCCGCCACAAAGGACTGCCTGTTCTCCAAACAGGTCAGTCTCAGTTTCTTCGGCGAACGTGGTTTCGATGACGCCTGCCCGAGCGCCGCCAATACCCTGTGAATAAGCCAAAGCCAGCGCCAGAGCATTACCTGTGCTGTCCTGCGACACTGCGACAAGGCAAGGTACACCGTGACCCTCCTGATATTGACGGCGTACCAGATCACCAGGGCCTTTTGGTGCAATTAGCACAACATCCAGATCGTCGCGCGGACGGATCTGCTGATAGTGAATATTGAATCCGTGCGCAAACAGAAGAGCAGCGCCATGGTCAATTTTATCCAGCACTGAGTCATAAAGCGCCGACTGCGAAGTATCAGGTGTCAGGATCGCTATGATCGCAGCACCCGACACCGCTTCACTTGGCTCCTTAACTACGAAACCATCCGCCTGGGCCTTGGAGAAACTACCACCACCTGGCCGGGCGCCAATTACTACGTTTAGCCCGCTGTCCTTGAGGTTTAGCGCATGTGCACGGCCCTGGCTTCCGTAACCAAGGACGGTAATCTGCTTGGCGGCCAGGCAGGAGCTGTCTACGTCTGATTCTGAATACATTTGCATGGTCTGTTCCTAAGATGTCTTGCCAAGTAGAACTTGTGGATGTTGCGCCATAAAAAAACCCCACGATCCTTGCGGGATGCGGGGTTGGCGTTGATAAAATCTTACACTCGAACGCTACCCGCCGGGTCTCCTGCCTAGCAGCACCAGCACACACTGCACGAGAAGCAGGCTGGTAGCACTTTTTGCCCGAATTAAGGTAAGCGTGGCGAGATTCACAAGGCGGGATGATGTTGGATGGCCAGGTTGATGTCAACCGCTGCAATTTCAGTTACTTGTGATACAAATTAATTGAGCTATGCTCGAAAGTAGTGTTTGGCTGAATTGAAAAAGGCGGCGTATCAGGTTGAAATGGTTTGTTACCAAGCAGACCGAAGCAACCGAGGAGATA
>JAQCAD010000076.1 GCA_027621915.1 Pseudomonadota bacterium | reverse complement strand
CAAGGTTGCTCCCGTGAAGGTTGGATACGTCATGGGTAGCGGCGATGCCGTTCCCGAAGCAATCCGACGACTGGGCGTCGATGTCGTGCTGTTGGACGACAATGATCTTGCGGTAGGTGACCTCACGCGATTCGACACCATCATTGTTGGCATTCGTGCATCCGGAACCCGTCCGGCATTTGTTGCCAATAACGGACGCTTGCTTGAATTCGCCGAACAGGGCGGGACGCTTGTCGTTCAATACCAGCAGGGAGATTATTTTTCCGCCGGGCTGCCACCCTTTCCCGCCAGCATGCAACCAAGCGTTCGCACAATCGATGAGTCCGCGCCGGTCACTATATTGCAGCCCGATCATCCACTATTTAATTTTCCCAACAAAATTGTTGCGGCCGATTTCGACAACTGGGTGCAGGAGCGCAACGGATACACTTTTACAGAATTCGACGAAGACCATTACGTACCGCTCCTCGAATGCCACGACGAAGGGGAACCGGAAAGCAATGGCGGAATGATGTACGCACGAATCGGCGCTGGTCAGTACCTGTATACTTCGTATGCCTGGTTCCGGCAGTTGCCACAAGGTGTCCCGGGCGCCTATCGGATTTTCGCCAATATCTTAAGTCTTCCCCGGTCACGATGACCCCGCCCTCACAGTGAGCAGTATGTCCGAACAATTTCCCGCCCAGAATTACAAAGACAATGTCCTGACCGATTCTTTCGAGGACGCCAAGCGATATTTCCTGCCGCATTACCTGACTGTCGATCGTGCACACGCGATTATGTTGGCGGAGAGAAATATCATTTCCGATGACGACGCAGCATCACTGCTACGAGCCATTCGGGCAGTTGACGTTGATAAGGTTTATGCAACTTCGTACGACGGCACAGTTGAGGATCTCTTTTTCTTCCTGCAGCGGGAAATTGCAGCCAATTGCGGCGATGCCGATGTTGCCGGGAAGTTGCACACAGCGCGTAGTCGAAACGACATTGACGTCACGATTTACAGACTCTACCTGCGTGAGCATACGATCGAACTGATGAAATCGAGTATCGCGACACGTGATACGTTTCTGGACCTGGCGGCGAACCATCACGATTCGCTGATGCCGGCGTACACTCACACGCAACCGGCGCAACCATCAACGGTTGCACATTTTCTCCTGGCGATGGCCGAAAACATGGGCCGGGACATTCGGCGGCTACAACGCGCCTACGACAATCTGAACTACTGCCCGCTTGGTGCGTGTGCGATCACGACGACCGGCTTCCCCATTGATCGGCACCGGGTCGCTGAATTGCTCGGATTTGCAGGACCCACGTTGAATTCTTACGCGTCCATCGCTTCTGTCGACTACTTTACCGAACTCATGGGCGCAGTAGCGGCCATGCTGATTAACACCGGGAAATTCGCGCAGGAATTCCTGTTGATGGCGATGATGGAATTCGACGTTATCCGCCTTTCGGACGGGTACGTTCAATCGTCGTCAATCATGCCACAGAAGCGAAACCCCGTAGCGCTCGAGCACGTTCGGGCGATCGCAAGCAAGGCGCTCGGACAATCGCTTGGCGTTATGACCAGCGTCCACAACACGCCATTTGGCGATATCAATGATGTAGAAGACGACCTGCAGCCGCTGATTTATTCTGCGGTGCGCGACGCGAATCGGGCACAGTCATTGCTGGGTAGCACGTTAGGCGCCGCAACGTTCAACCTGGATATTTTGCGAAAACGCGCCGACGACAATTTCATAACGGTCACAGAGTTGGCCGACACGATTGTCCGGCGTGACGGGCTTCCTTTCAGCATGGCTCACAAAATCGTCGCTCGTTGCGTCCGGGAGGCACACGATACTGACGGGCGGATCAGCTACTCAACGCTGCAGTCCGTGGCGAAAGAAGAGGCTGGCAATCAATTGAGCCTGTCTGAAGACGAGACAATGACCGCTCTGTCCGCCGGGAATTTCGTCGACGTACGATCCATTCATGGCGGTTGCGCGCCCGTCGAAACCCAACGTGCGTTGGGCATCTACAGAAATGACGCGGCGGATGACCAGGCCTGGATGACGGGGCGACAGGCGACATTGCAGGAAGCGGCCGCACTGCTCGACCAGATTGTTGCGCGGCGAACAGGCGGATAAGCATCAGGCATGACAGTCATTTCGGAAGCCTGATGTCGTCGCGAAGTGGCGTGTCGTTTGATGCGTTATCGACTAAAGCGCGGACTTCAGACAGGACTCAAAAATATCGAGTCCCTCATCGATGAGGGCGTCGCTAATCGTTAACGCAGGCAAAAAGCGAATGACGTTGCCATTGACACCGCACGACAAGAGCGCGAGGCCGTTTGCATAGGCCGCCGCGACGAGTGACTTGGTTAAATCGGCTGCCGGTTTTTCGGCCTCGCCGTTCTCAACCAACTCGATAGCCATCATCGCGCCGCGGTCGCATCGAATGTCGCCGATCGTTTTCGGGTATTTCTTTTGCATTGCCACCAATCGCGTTTTGAACTTCGCGCCAATTTCGCGCGCACGATCAACAAGACCTTCTTCCCGAATGATGTCGATCACGGCGAGCGCCGCCGCACACCCAACCGGCGATCCGCCATAGGTACCGCCAAGGCTGCCTGACAACGGCGCATCCATAATCTCGGCTTTGCCGGTAACCGCCGCCAGCGGGTACCCGCCCGCAATTCCCTTGGCGATCGTAATGAGGTCGGGCTCGACGTCCGCGTACTCCGACGCAAAAAATCGGCCGGTTCTGGCGAAGCCGGTCTGGATCTCGTCCGCGATCAGCACGATACCGTGTTCGTCACAGATTTTTCGCAACGCCTGCATCAACTCGTTCGGTGCCGGATAAAAACCACCCTCGCCCTGCACCGGTTCGATCAGGATCGCGGCTACGTCTGATGGCGCAATGTCGACCTTGAATAGTGAATTCAGCGCTTTCAGTGAATCTTCGACCGTTACGCCGTGATACTGCATCGGGAATGGCACGTGATACACCTCGCCCGGAAATGGCCCGAACAGGTTTTTGTACGGGGTGATCTTTCCCGTCAGCCCCATGGCCAGCATCGTCCGACCGTGGAACCCACCACTAAATGCGATGACACCCCGACGACCGGTGTATGCGCGGGCAATCTTCACTGTATTTTCGACCGCTTCCGCGCCGGTCGTTACAAACATCGTTTTCTTGGGTGTATCCCCCGGTGCCAACTCGTTCAAATGCTCGGCGAGGCGAACGGCGGAATCGTACGGTGTCACCATGACACAGGTGTGACTGAATCGATCAACCTGCTCCTTGACTGCCGCGACAACTTTTGGATTGGTATGTCCGGTATTGCAAACTGCAATGCCGGTACCGAAATCGATGTAACGATTTCCCTCGACATCCCAGAGTTCGGCATTCCTGGCGCGCTTAATGTAAACCGACGACACGTTTCCCTGGCCACGTGCCATCGCGGCAACCTTGCGTTGCTGCCATGTGGCATTGGTATTGTTTGACTGCAATTGTTTCGGGTCTGCGCTCATCGATTTCTCCGGATATCTTTCTTCGTCAATTCTATTGGGTCTGCGAACCATTTAGCGTATTGCGAATCAGCTTGTTCACGCCCTGCCATTCTAGTTCATTTTGGCCCTGACCCGCCGACCCATACATGAAATTTTCTGGCAAATTCCGGATTAACCGTGCCATAGCGTATTCCGGATCAGTCTTCAGCTCTCCGTAATGGACGACTTGAATGTCTCGCGAAAGCCACGGCTAAGAGGAAGCACGGTGCCGTTTTTCAGGTAAATCTGCTGCGTGCCATCGACCGTCTTGATCTCAGCCACCTTGTCCAGGTTGACGATGTAGCGTCGGTGGCTGCGTGCAAAGGGCCCATCGGCGAGTCGTTTCTCCAGGTTCGCGATCGTATCGCGAATCAGGTAGGTCCTTTTTCCAACATGTACCTCGACGTAATTTCGCGACGCCTCCACGTAGTCGATCTCATCATAGGTGAGCAGCGCTTCACCCGTACCGGTCTGCACGACCAGCCGGTTCGCAGATTGTCGCGGCGGTTTAGCGTGCGACCTGGCGCGCCAATAATACTGGTAGGCAGACATTACTGCGACAATGCCAATGTAAATCTTGATGTCCTGTTGATACTCGACGATCAGATTCGATACAAATCCTGCTTGCCAGTGATAGGTCATTTCCCTGGAGGAAAAAAGTGCTACCCGCTGAATGATCATCAACGTGTGGTGTCCGAATGCGAAAATAATGCTGCCGGCGGTGTGGCCAATTATGGCAGAGGTCCATTTTCCTTTTTGTACCGGGAAGATTCGTAACCAGTAAGCGACAAAAAGCACCATCACCAGCACGGCGATTGCACTGGTGACCTGGTCGCTGATCAGGCGGAAATTGTCCTTGCCATATCCTGTGCTGTTGCGATACGTAATCCTGGCGAACGTGTCAACTGTCCACAGAAATGCGATCAGTGCGGCCCAGCCGAGCGCTTCAATCACGGTTCTCTTGCGCGACACGCCGCCAGCACCATTTTCGTCTTGCAAATTCATCCTTCCCCTCGGGTTATTCGTCCCAGGCAATCGCTGTTCGTCCCAACCTGGTACTGCAGCAACGCTTCAGTCACTAGATTTTCCACCATTGGTTCCGGCCAAGCGAGCTGAAATTGAAACGGAATAGCTAAATCTGGAGACGAAAATGATCACGGAAAACCTGAAACACAGTAAATGGCTTGCCCTGGCATGCATTCTTCTGGTGATATTCCTGCTGTCCGCCTGCGGCGCGCCCGCCCAGGACCAGGGAGACGCGCCGCCACCGCCTCCGCCACCACCGTACAGTTACGCCGAGCCCGCGAATCTTGGTGACGGCTGGGATGTTGCGAACGCAGCTGATGTTGGCGTCGACGTGTCGAAACTGGTGGAAATGATGGATGCACTGCCGGGCCGCTTCGATATTGTCGACTCGGTTGCCATTTCCTACCAGGGCAAGCTGATTCTGGACGAGACAGTTCGCACCGACTTGAATACGTTTGATGGCTGGGTGAATAACACCAACCTGGACATGCATGTGATGTTCTCTGCCTCGAAGAGTCTCGCATCGCTGGCCGTTGGCATTGCAATTGACGAGGGAGTATTCAGCGGGGTCGATGTGCCCTTTCTAAGCCTGTTCGACTACGCAACTTACGAAAACTGGGACGAGCGAAAGGGCGAGATCCTTCTGAAAGATGTATTGAGCATGCGTTTGGGGCTTGCCTGGAACGAGTGGGACCCAGCGTACACATCTCCCGATAATCAGATGCTGCTATTTTACGAAACCGAATCGGATTTCAGTAAGTCGATGCTGGATCTTCCGATGGCTGCGGACCCAGGCACCACTTTTGCTTACAGCAGGCCGGCAATCGTGTCGCTCGGCCAGGCCATCGAGAATCGTAGTCCTTTAACGTTGATCGATTTTGGCATCCAGCATGCGCTCATGCCGTTGAACATTTCGAATATTGAGGTATTTCGCACACCAACCGGCCTGCCGGACCTGGGCAGGGGGCTCTACCTTGTTACACGTGACTTCCTCAAGTTCGGTCAGCTGTACGCGGACGGTGGCACTTGGAACGGCGAGCGCATTGTCAGCGAATCGTGGATCGACGCGTCCTTCGTGCCGTATACCAGTCTTGCCTGGTCAAATCCCGAAAACTACGACTGGCAATTGACTGGCTACGGCTACCAGTGGTGGGTTGGCTACTTCGAATACAACGGTCAACAGATTGCCGCATACGCCGCACGTGGCCATGGCGAGCAGAACCTGTTCATCATGCCGGAAATTGATTTGGTGGTGGCAGTGTTTTCACATGGGTTTAACAACGAAGAAGGCGAGTTCAATCAGACATTCGAGATGACTGCGGAGTTCATCATTCCGGCGTTGCCGGGCATGTAGCCCGAGCTGGCGATCGCCCGGGTAACTTGCAAATGCTCCATCGCGTGCAAAGGTTTGGCATTAGTGCGATGTGTCGCTGCGCTCCTAACAAGTCTTAAGAGCGCACTGGCGAGCACAAATACGCCTACCGCAATATGTTTCACAGCTACAGTGACGACGGCCTGCTGACCGCGACGATGGACATCACTTCGGACCTTAACCTGTCCAAGGATGGTGATACCTTCACAGGCGTTTCACGATTTGTCAGAACAGAAGGAAGCGGCACCGTTCGAAACTTTTGTGCGACCATGACCGGTGAGCGTTTTACTTTGTAGTTGTAATCGATGCCAGGGCGGCGACATCGTCGCTCTGGCTGTTCCGAACCGGAAATTCAGGGAATCGAGTAACTAGCCGTGACAACCTAACGCGTCAATGCTTCATTCGGAGTCTTCGATGTTTTCCCTGGCTTCGAGGTACCCGGACTCATCATCG
Organism: Pseudomonadota bacterium; assembly: GCA_027621915.1. Taxonomy (GTDB): domain Bacteria; phylum Pseudomonadota; class Gammaproteobacteria; order Steroidobacterales; family Woeseiaceae; genus SZUA-117. The sequence continues at coordinate 799 of JAQCAD010000076.1, read as the reverse complement.
AAGTCGTCGAACGGGTCAATGTCGCCCTCGGCACTGTCGTACGTTCCATAGGCATTTTCAGCATCGCGATCCGTGAGCGGCGGCGATTCCGCGCTGTCATCATCATCGTAGAGATCAAACCCTGGTGTACTGGAGGACATCTGGATATCAGCCGGTGTCAGAATATCGCTTTCTGAACTTTCAATACCGATGCGATATGCCGCGAAACCCGGCATTACAAATTGATCGAGCGCCATGCCAAGAACGCGTCCTTTTACAGAAGCTCTCAATTCCGTCCGCACATTGGTTATGGGATCCGTTACCGTACCGAGCAAATCGCCCTTTTTAACGCGGTCACCCAAATCAATCCTGCTGAACAACACGCCGCCGCTGTTAGCGCGCACCCACTTGGAACGATAATAAACCGGCTCACGATTTCCCCATGTCGTGGTCCTGCTATACATGCCGAGCTCATTGAGTAACGTCATGACGCCTTTGGTGCTGTGGGTTACTGCGTCGTCCTGCACCCTGGCCGGTTCACCGGCTTCGAGGGCGACTGTCGGTATTCCGGCGTCCGCTGCTGCCCGTCGCAAAGTGCCGGATGCCCCTCTGCTGTGCAGTACAACTGTCGATCCGAATCCCTTCGTAAGCTCAACTATTTTCGGGTTCTTAAGGTCGGCCCGGAGCTGAGGCAGGTTGGTTCGTTGAAATGACCCGGTGTGCAAATCGACAAGCGCATCACATTGGGAAATAATTTCGGTGAAAAAGGAATGAGCAAGACGCGATGCCGCGCTTCCCGTCGAACTACCAGGGAAGTAGC
>JAQCAD010000075.1 GCA_027621915.1 Pseudomonadota bacterium | reverse complement strand
ACAGGATGAACAAAAACACTCTCTTAAACCAGAACTAATTCTGTCCCATAGGCGCTGACGTCATACACATCGGCCGGAAGAACGTCCACGACTGTCACACCGGTGGCATCATCCGGACCGTTATTCGTCACTGTAAGGGAATAGCTCAAAGGATTGGTGACGTTGACTGGATCCGGTGTGTCGATTTGCGTTACTGCAAGGTCAGTGCCGCTCAGAATGACGGTGTAGTCAATCTCGACGTAGTCCACGATAAAGAATTCGTTTCCGCGTCTATAGTTATTGTTCACACGGAAGCGGACTTGTGTATTGGCTGCCACATGCGTGGTGATGTCGAATGCTCTCGAGCCATTCGACGTACCGTTGATGCCGGTAAAATTCTCCAGTGTCGTCCAATTCGTACCGCCATCCGCTGAAATTTCAACGATGAACGAGTCGCTGTTGTCCACTCCATTCGTCGTTCGCCAGTCGAAGTTCAATGTTGCGCTGCTGGCGCCTGCGAGATTCGCTTCCCGAGCGAGGCCGGGCTGTGTATTCGTGTTCGGCTGATCGTCGAACGATAGTTCTCCACCAGTTATGAAAACGTTGCCACTGGCTGGTCCTGTGCCTGCAACATCATCCTCAATCCAGTTGGCGCTCCAATTCGCGGTACCGTCGTTATTTCCGTAGGAGCCGACTGAAAAATCGTCACGTACTGTTTCTGCCAGAGACAGGCTTGAAAAAAGCAGCAGCGCTAAAGTCAAAACGCCGGGAATAGTGTGGAGCCACCGGATTTTGTTCGTGTTGCTCGGAAAGTTGTTTTTTGCGTCGCTGATCATTCAGTGAAGTCGCTTTGGTTTTCGCTCGGGTTTGGAATCTGCCATGCGTATTCCGGAGTGCACTAATTACAGTATTTGTTACTTGATTCAAGGACCTGCACGGCGTTGATGAGATTTTATGTAAACCAGTTCGCGGGGAGGTGAAGCGCATCACATTTTTGCTGCCCGAAGGACCGGCGAGAATGGCGCAGTGCACCATAAATTGAGCAGTTACCGTCCGCGTCCGGTAAGATACGCGACCAGAAAGTTCGGGCCAGCCAATCACTTCCGGCTGCCATGAATCAGAGTTATTGCCGGAGAGTGCATGAGCCATACAAAAGAAATTGAGAGTCCGGGCGGTTGCCCGCCCGGTCGAAAATCCTCGTACAGTTATGAGGACTTGCTCGCCTGTGGACGCGGAGAGCTCTTTGGCCCCGAAAGCGCCAAATTGCCGGCACCCAATATGCTGATGACGGATCGTGTGACGCATATTTCGAATGCCGGAGGAGCGTACGGGAAAGGTGAGATCATCGCCGAGCTGGACATCAATCCCGATCTTTGGTTTTTCAAGTGTCACTTTGAGGGTGATCCGGTGATGCCGGGCTGCCTCGGCCTGGATGCGTTGTGGCAACTCGTCGGTTTCTTTCTCGTCTGGTCCGGCTGCGAGGGCCGCGGTCGCGCGTTAGGCGCAGGCAATGTCAAATTTACCGGCCAGGTGCTGCCTACCGCAAAGCTGGTAACTTTTCATTTAGACATCAAGCGCATGATTACGCGCAAATTGATTCTTGCAATCGCTGATGGCACTGTTTCCGTTGACGGTCGTGAGATCTATAAAGCCGAAGATCTTCGGGTCGGCCTCTTTACTTCTACTGACAATTTTTAAGGAGAGATGGTGCGTCGTGCAGTGATATCCGGCCTTGGTGTCGTTTCATGTCTAGGAAATTCCAGTGATGAAGTTGTGGCGTCACTTCGCGCAGGAAAATCAGGTATCAGTCATAACTCGGGTTTCGAGGAAATGGGACTCCGCAGCCAGGTCAGCGGCAGTGTCAGTCTGGACCTCAATGAACTGGTTGATCGGCGCGTGCGTCGGTTCATGGGTGATGCCGCGGCCTACGCATATATCGCCATGCAACAGGCTATCAGTGACGCCGGACTGGAAGACGGCGATGTCTCTGACCCACGCACCGGTCTGATTGCGGCGTCGGGTGGCGCGTCCAGCGCGAACATTGTTTCCAGTGCCGATACGTTGCGAGAGAAAGGTGTCCGCAAGATCGGGCCATTCATGGTGCCAAGAACGATGAGCAGCACGGTGTCTGCGTGCCTGGCGACGCCGTTCAAGATCAAGGGCGTCAACTACTCGATAACTTCAGCATGCGCGACGAGCGCTCATTGCATTGGTGCTGCGCTGGAGCAAATTCAACTGGGGAAGCAGGACATTGTTTTCGCCGGTGGCGGCGAAGAAGAAGACTGGACGCTGGCCAGCCTGTTCGATGCCATGGGGGCACTTTCCACCAAATATAATGATGCGCCTGAGACAGCATCGAGACCTTACGATCAGAACCGCGACGGATTCGTCATCGCCGCCGGAGCCGGAATGGTGGTTGTTGAGGAACTCGAGCACGCGAGGGCACGCGGCGCCAAAATCTACGCTGAAATTGTGGGTTACGGCGCTACCTCGGACGGCTACGACATGGTGGCACCGAGCGGCGAGGGAGCCGTACGATGCATGCAAATGGCTCAGTCGACGGTTGAAGGTACGATTGACTACATAAACACGCACGGGACCAGCACGCCGGTAGGCGACACTAAAGAGCTGGAGGCAATGCGGCAGGTTTTCGGCGCAGACATACCAAGATTTGCATCGACCAAATCACTGGGTGGTCACTCACTGGGTGCAACCGGAGCGCACGAAGCCATTCATTGTTTGTTGATGATTGAAAACGATTTCATCGCGCCCTCGATCAACATCGTTGACCTCGATCCGGCGGCCGAAGGCATGCCGCTTGTTTCCAAGACAATTGAAAATGCCGGAATCAAGACGGCGATGAGCAACAGCTTTGGCTTTGGTGGCACGAACGCAACCCTGGTCCTGCAAAAGCTGAATTAACGTCCTGAAGGGGCGCCGATTCATTGCGAGGAGCGATGCGACAAAGCAATCCAGTATGAAAAATGAAATTGAAATCATCAGCGAGCATTCTTGTTTTGGCGGCAAGGTGGGTTTTTACAGGCATGCCTCGCGCGTCAATAATTGCAACATGCAGTTTTCCGTCTATGTGCCGCCACAGGCGAAACAAGGATCGGTGCCTGTTGTCACATTTCTTTCGGGTCTGACCTGCACGGAAGAAACTTTCATGATCAAGAGCGGCGCACAACGGATTGCCGCGGAGCTGGGGATCATGCTTGTCACGCCGGATACCAGTCCGCGCGGTGACGCCGTACCGGATGACCCGAATGCTGAATATGATTTCGGCCTCGGTGCGGGCTTCTACCTGAACGCCACGGAGTCTCCCTGGAGTCAGCATTTTCACATGTATGACTATGTGACAAAGGAATTGCAGGATGCGGTCTTTGGAATGTTTCCCGGCGATCAGGACCGACAGGGCATTACCGGCCATTCGATGGGTGGGCACGGCGCACTGACGGTCGGTATGAAAAACCCGGACATCTATCAGTCGATTTCGGCCTTCGCGCCGATCTGCAGTCCGATGAATTGCCCCTGGGGCCAGAAAGCGTTCAGCAATTACCTCGGTAAAGACGAGTCGACCTGGGCGCAATATGATGCAACCCAGGTCGTGAGGAGTCTCGGTAAGCCGCCGGCGCACAGGATCCTGGTCGACCAGGGCATGTCCGATCAGTGGCTGGAGCGGGAGTTGCACCCGCACCTGTTCGAATCTGCATGCGAAGAGAGCGGTGTACCACTCGAGTTGCGCCGTCATGAAGGCTATGACCATGGCTACTACTTCATTTCCACCTTCATGGAAGACCATCTGCGTTTCCACGCAGACATCATGCTGGCACGATAGCCGTCCGGACTTCAGGAAATTTACGTACATTTGCGTATTTCCGAAGTTCTTGGCGGAGGATTGACTGGCCGCTCGCTCATTACCGCTCGCGTTATACTCAATGATCGGTCGCCGACGTGAATATTTGCGCGGCGCTCCCTGCAGGCAAACCAGATGAATATCCACCCAGACGCTGCCATCGAAATACTTAAGTCGTCGAATGACGCTATCGTGGTAGTCGACGAGGGTGGCGATATTGTGTTGGCCAACAAGTCTGCGGAGCTATTGTTCGGCTACGAAGCCGGTGAGTTGGTTGGGCAGCAAGTGGAAATTTTGATGCCGGATGCCATGCGGCGCGGGCACGCCAAGCATAGGCAGCGCTTTGGCAAAAAGCCCCGTGCAAGGCCCCTGGTGTCAGGGCTGAGCCTGAAGGGGCTGCGAAAAGACGGCAGGGTTTTCGACGCCGAAATTGCGCTGACGCCTGTTGAGTCCAAAAACGGCTTGCTGGTATCGAGCACGATTCGCGATATTTCCGCCGACGACACTTCCGAGGCCTACTTCAGAAACGTACTGGAGTCTGCACCGGATGCCATGGTCATTATCGATCACCATGGCAGGATCGCCGTGGTGAATGGTCAGGCAGAAAAGATGTTTGGTCACACGAGAAAACAGATGCTCGGCCAGGAGATCGAAATGCTTCTGCCGGGCGCGATCCGGGACAGGCACATCAGTCATCGGGCGCGCTTCGCCGCCAATCCGACACTCCGACCCATGGGTACCGATCTTGATCTTCGTGGTCTGCGCCGGGACGGCTCCGAGTTTCCGGTTGAAATCAGTCTGAGTCCGTTCACATCGGCATCGGGCGCATTTATCTCAAGTGTGATTCGTGACGTTACAAGTCGCAAGGAGATGGAGGACGAATTGATAGAGGCCCGACATGAAGCCGAGCGGGCCAACAAAGCGAATACCGCGTTTCTGGCTGCGGCCAGTCACGACCTTCGCCAGCCTGTTCAGGCATTGAGTTTATTAAACGGTGCGTTGCGCCGGACTGTGCACGATTCGCTGGCTCTGGAAATGATCGCAAGCCAGCAAAACTCTCTGGATGCCATGACGAATTTGTTGAATTCCTTACTCGACATCAGCCGACTGGATGCTGGAAAGGTCGAACCTGAGTACGAGGAATTCCGTATTCAACGACTGGTTGACCGCCTGTTTGCCGAATTTTCGCGCCAGGCAAAACACAAGGGTCTGAGGTTTAAAGCGGACAGCTGCGACACGATCGTGCGTTCGGATCCGAATCTTCTCAGCGAAATTATTCAGAATTTCGTCTCGAACGCGATCCGATATACGGACAAGGGAAGCGTGAAATTGTCATGTCGTTCGACGGAAGGAAAATTCTGGATCGATGTAACGGATTCCGGTATCGGCATCGATCCGCTGCGCATTGATGAGATTTTTCTGGAGTTTCACCAGATTAAAACGCCGGGCGCCGAGAACGAAGGTTTTGGCCTGGGCCTCGCCATCGTAAAGCGTCTGGCCGATCTGCTCGGGCACGAAATCAGCGTAGTTTCCGAGCCGGGTAACGGCTCCACGTTCTCGATCCAGCTTCCCGTCGTGAGCGGCAAGCCGAAAGATCGAATTGACGCTATTGCTGCTGAGCCAGCGGCGGATAGTCCGACGGTATCCGGGATGATTATCCTGATTGAAGATGACCTCAATGTTGCCAACGCCTGGGGGCTGCTGTTGGAAGCGGAAGGCTATCGTGTTGCGACTGCAGCGTCAGCGAAAGAGGCGGCGGCCGTCGCCAGGCATCTTGACGCCGCGCCGGACCTTATAATTTCGGACTTCCATTTGCTGCACAATTCAACCGGTCTTGAGGCCGTGGCAATGATTCGTGAAGAGTTCGATCGTAATATTCCTGCATTTATCGTCACGGGCGATACTTCTAAAATGGTTCAGGACGCGAGATCGACCGAAAACTGCATCATCATGAACAAACCTGTAAACACTGATCAGTTACTCCAGGGTGCAGCAAAAGCTATTGCGACAGGCAAGGTATCCGACGACTAGGTCAGCAACAGGCTTAACCAGCTTCCCATTGATTTGCTGATGGCCACCCCGGCGATGTACGCAAAGATCGCGAGCGCCAGTACGAAGGCCGTCGTCCTGATTTGCATCGTCTTGCCGCGGCGCAGCGCAACTGCCCCAAGGACAATGTAGATCACCAGTGCCGCGAACTTCGCCAACAGCCATGGCTGATTGAGCACGGACAGACGGAGGGTCCAGATCAGTCCGTGGTCGGATCAACCACTCCCATGATTCGTTTGATCTTATGCATAGTCGTACCCAGAGTTCGCGTATTCGGTTGTAAATCTTCCGCTATGGTTGACTACACTATTTGACGCCGCCACAAACGCCTATAAGGCCTGATGCCTAAATCATGTCGGATTTTACGTATGGCGAAAAACTGCGTAAGAAACCCGCGTCATAGGTGCTTCTACTGATTTCTGATCTGCCGACTCTTAGCTCTAATGAATCCGGGCATGTTTGCCTGTAACGAACCGGCAGACGAATGTCGACGACTAGAAGTCAGGAGCGAAAGGCAAATGCAAGAAAACTGGCAAGATGGGCTGAGAGAGCGGCTCGAACTCAAACGAGATGAGTTAAGCGCTAGGCTGGATCGAATTACCGCGAACGTTCGTCGCAGCCTGGATACTGATTCAAAGGAACGCGCCAAGGAGCTGGGAGACAAAGAAGTCGTCGATGCATTGGGCAATGAGGCTCGGGAAGAACTAGGAAAAATTACGACAGCGCTTGCACGAATGGACATTGGAACTTTTGGCCTGTGCTCTGATTGTGGAACCCAAATCGCAGCGGAACGGATTGAGGCATATCCCTATGCCAGCGAATGTATCGATTGCGCGAAGCTGGGCGAGAATATTCGCGCCAGAAACATCAGGTAGCCAGATGCATCCGAACAAGATCAGCCAAAGATTTCGCCAGCATTTTCTCCATGACGCGGGCACGATGTATCTCAACCGTTCGTTGACTGACTCCTAGTTCATAGGCAATCACTTTGTTCGGTTTTCCAGTGACGACCAGGTCGAGAACCTGTCGCTCACGCTTTGTAAGCTTTTCGATTTTGGTCAGTACGTCCGCTTTTTCTTCTCTAACCGACCGAAGTTCCTGATCTGTTTTCAGCGCTTCGCCAATGCGATCAAGTAATTCCTGATCGCGAAAAGGCTTCTGAATAAAATCAACTGCGCCTTTTTGCATCGCTTCAACAGCCATAGGGACATCACCATGGCCAGTAATGAATATTATCGGCAACGTGCTGCCCATGTTGTTCAGCATTTCCTGCAATTCCAGGCCACCAAGACCTGGCATTCGGATATCGAGCACGAGACAGCCCGCGCGGGAGCTATGGTCAAATCTGGTGTATGCCGATGAAATCAAGCGGCGACCTGGTTGGGTTGTTCGATCTCT
>JAQCAD010000074.1 GCA_027621915.1 Pseudomonadota bacterium | reverse complement strand
GCAAAACACTCGCTTAACCTGACAACACATCTGTCCCATTTGTTTGAAGACGGACATCACAGGGAGTCCTGAAACAGACCTCGTTCATCAACGCCACTCGAAATACCGTAATGTATCCAGAATCATCGTATCGGCATTGGCAATCTGGTCAGTGCGGCAACGACTCGTTTTGGGTTACCGGCACACCGGATATTTCGTATTTGAGCACTAGCACATCACCGACGCTCAATGCGCCTCCCATTGCTGTAAACGGCGACAGCCCAAGCTCACCATGCGTGATTTCGAGTTGACCGGTCGCGATGAAAGAGTCATCTGTCAATTCGATGCTGGCCGGAAACGAAACCGTGTTTTCGATGCCTGCTACGATAATCGTCGTCACTATGTTTACGTCGGGCATTTCGCCTTCGATTGCTGTGGACTGAATCTGAATAGTCGGAAACCGTTCGGCGTTCAACAGACTTTCTCCGAGCATGTTGGCCCGAGTACCGTCGATGTCTTTCTGCGGCACTTCCTTTGCAAAGTCTTCGCCTTCAAGTGCTCTCGAGTCGGGATTGTCGACATCAAGATCCGCAACGGACAGCTCGAGCATGATGGTCGATTCAAGCGGATTCGGAGCAACCATGACAGAGCCTGAGATGCCGTGGTGCGAAATTGCATGGTAGTGACCAAAGCGCTTTAACGGGCCGTCAGGAGTGAGCAGAACCCGCAGCCAGCTGGCCTCGCTGTCAATGCGAAATGCTTTGTTTGCTGCCGGTTCGGGGGCCTGAATTGTGGCCGAATCCTGCGCCAGAATTGAATATGACGCCATGGCTACAAGCACCAACAGCAAAAGGGACATCCTGCGCATTTGTTTTCCTCTTTCACTTAATTTGTTGCGTTAAACCGATATTACCCTGTTTCGCCCTGCTGGTAGACTGGCACGGCCTCGGAAAATTCAGTCCATCATCGATACGAACAGATTTTATCTGAAACTATGTTAAGTGATTATTTGTCATAGACGTTCCGAGAGACGAGATAGACAGCCAATACACGATTGAAAATCCTTCGCGTAGTCGTCAGGATACGCAACCATCGCTCGGTTCTCTGCGACGAATGAGCAAACGCATCAAGGACTATGGATCATGGTAGTAAAAGCAAGGCGGATCATACTTTTGACACTGGTCGCAGGCACTGCGTTCGGCGCGGCTGAAGCTTCGGAGTGGCAGCTGGTGCCAGATTCGAGCATGGTCCGCTTCATCGGCGTACAGGAGGGCTCCGCGTTTCGCGGTCGCTTCCAGAATTTTACTGCGATGATTAACTTCGATCCGGCGAACCCCACATCGGGCAAGATCATCGGCGTGGTAAAGATGGACTCTGCCAATACCGGAGATGCGGAAAGGGATGCGACCTTGCTGGACGAAGACTGGTTCGATCCGGGGAACCATCCGGAATCGCGATTCGAATCCGAACGCATCGAACAACTTGAGGATGGAACGTTTGCCGCCCACGGGCAACTGACCATTATCGGAAACAGCCAGCCGGTCACAATGTCGTTTGAGTTCGAGGTATCGGGATCGACTGCGCAATTCTCCGGAAGCTTTGATATCAAGCGCCTGGATTTTGGCGTGGGTTGGGACGCGACCAACTGGATCGACGATGAGGTCGGCGTTCAAATAGAACTCGATTTGCAGCAATAGCCTGGCAGGAGAAACCCGAATGGCAAAAGACAATCTTCATCAGCCGCAGTCCGTCAGCAAACGGCAATTCCTGGAGGCGGCCGCCGCCATTGGTGGCGCATCCGCCGTGCTGACGGCGCTCGACGGCTGGGGCATAGGCTTCGCCTCTGCTGCGGAGGCTCCTCCCAACCTGATGGGACGTTCCAATGGCACAAAAGTGCTCATTCTTGGCGGTGGCCTTTCAGGGATGACCGCTGCCTACGAGTTGGGACTGCGCGGTTACGACTGCCAGATTCTGGAAGCACGATCGTTTGCCGGGGGCCGCTGCCAGTCCTCGCGCGCGGGATCCACGACGACGGAAATTGACGGCTCGACCCGGACATGTGACTTCGACGAGGGCCAGTATTTCAATCACGGCGCGTGGCGTCTGCCGAGTTATCACCATGCGGTATTCCACTACGTTCGCAAATTTGGAATCCCGATGGAGATCATGGTTCAGGAAAATGATCTCGGCTACATACAGAACGATAACGCTGAGGGACCGCTGGCCGGTCGTCGGTTTCGCAAGCGAGAGATCAAAGCTGACATGCGCGGCTACACAGCCGAGCTCCTGGCAAAACTCACTGATCAGGGTGCGCTCGACGAGCAACTGAATAATCAAAGCAAGGAACAACTCACCGATTACCTCGTTCGCGAAGGTTTCCTGGAATTTCGGGATTTGAGTTACAAGGGCACTCACCATCGCGGGCTCGCAAGTTTCGATGTAATGGCCGCCATGGACCCGAATACACCGACAAACCCCCTTGCTTTCAAAGAATTGTTGCAGTCCGGGCTCGGAAATTCTTTCCAGGGTGTCACGACGATCGACCACCCGCATTCGATGTACCAACCCGTTGGCGGCATGGACCAGATCGCCAGGGCGTTCGAACAGAACCTGGGCGACAATGTGATCACCTACAACGCCGAGGTGCAGGAACTGAAACAGGACGGCAATGGCGTCACCGTGCCATACCGTGACACTGTCACCGGGGAAACGCGGGTCGCGAAGGCCGACTACTGCATTACCACCCTTCCCCTGTCCATTCTCCGCAGACTGCCGGCGGATTTGTCGGATCGCTGCAAAGAGGCGATAGCTGCGCCAAGTTTATCGACGGTCGGCAAGCTGGCACTACAAATGAATCGCCGCTTCTGGGAGGAGGATGACGACATCTACGGAGGCTCGAGCACGCTCGGCATCCCGGGCCACACGGTCATTTATCCTTCGTATGGTTACTTCGGCAAAAAGGGTGTGATTCAGAGTGCATACGCATTTGGGGGGGCCGCCAACACGCTCGGCGAACTATCACTCGATAAACAAGTCGAGCAAGCGATCGAGCGCAGCGAGCGCATACACCCTGGACAATTCCGCAAGCATTACGACGGCAAGGCCTTCTCGATCGCATGGCATCGTACGCGCTACAACGAAGGTGGCTGGACAACCTGGTCGCCTTCGGATCGCCAGAATCACGTGCCCGTGCTGCGAGAGCCGCAAGGCAGAGTCTATTTTTCGGGCGATTACATCAGCGCCCTGGCCGGGTGGCAGGTTGGCGCCATCGAATCAGCATGGACCCAGATCGAGAAACTCCATGCCAGCGCCAACCAAGGCTGAACCCGCCGGTGCGAATTCTTATTCATCGCAGAATCTCGCGGAATTCGTAAGCTTGTCTAGCGAATCGAACAGACTTCGATATCGTCGCAATGCGCGATGTACTCATCATTCTCGCCCACGTGATCGTCACGGTCGTCCGCCTGATGCAACCAGGTGGACTACGGTCGGTGATCGCCGATCAGATGACCGTGGCTATCGACATTGATGTCGACAAGGATTCGGTCCGGAGCGTGCTGGCTTGGCCCTATCGACCCGATCCAGGTTCGGGCGATCCGTCCTGGTTGTCCTTTCTCTGGCACAGCAAGGACAGCTTGTAGCGCATGGATTTCTTTCGCTGCGAATCACCTATCCACAACACACACTGGGTCAGGGTCGTCATGGACCAATGCAGCAGACGAATCGTCGGCTTTGCCGTGCAATAGGGAACAACTGATGGAACGGCCGTCTGCCGGATGCTCGGCCGGGTCGTCGGCGGCAAAGCAACACCGACGTACGTCAGCTCCGACAATGACCCACTGTTTGAATTCCGGCGGTGGAAAGCCAATCTAAGCATTCTCGATATCAAAGAAATCGAGACCGTGCGCATCAAGGACTCGGCGGCAATTCTCCCGAATCGACGCCCAATAAAGACAGCCGGAAACCTGTCTGGCTTGATAACTATCGTTGGAAATCATGTTGTCGTGGGCTCTACCAGCTGCCGATTGCAGCCTGAACAGGAATTCGCACCTCACAGGTCTTGATGCTTCAAAATGCGGATTATTTCCACGCCGTCCGCCTCGACGCGGTAGTAAATCGAATGCGCGCCGCACACGCTCCGATGATAGCCCGGTCGAATATGCTCAACGGCGGGATATAGCTGTGGCTGTTCTGCCAATATTGAAAATCGTTGTTTGAGCTTGTCACGGTACCTGTTGGACTGCGCGACCCCGAAATGCTCATCACCGTATTGTGCGATCGCGATCAAATCGTCTCTGGCGCGTTTTGCCAGCCGATACTTACGCATCCTTCGCTCTGTGACGTTGTCGGGCTTCTTCCCATATTTCATCGACGCTACGATCACTAAAGCCGCTTTGCTCACCTTCAATTAGCGCAGCACGTATCGCCTCGATTTCGGCGGGGGTTTCCTGGTCCCTAAGTTGCCGCTCACGAATCAGCTCGCGAACAACTTCGCTTTCGTTGCCGTAATGTCCCGTTTTAATTTGCGCTTTGATCCAGCTATCTTGCTGGTCGGTTACCGAGATACTTTTCTTGACCATTGGCATGTGTCACCTCCCAAGGAGCAGGCGAAATGCGCCTACTGAGTAGTATCATCTACTACTCCCTTGCTGCCAAACTCAATCCTCCGCACATCGAGGACGACCATTGCAAATAGCGGGCGGATAGTACGTATAAGGGGCCATTATGTCAGGAGCGAGACTGTCGGAGCGAGCTGAAACCGGCTGAAACCGGGCCGATGACGGCAGATCGAGGCCGCTATCCGGCGGAGCCGGTCCGAACCCTCGTCGTTCAGGCGCGTGAACCTTCCCCTTGCACCGGGAAATGCCGGCGGCGCTCAAGCCCTTGCGAATTGGCGCGCCCGGAGAGATTGGACGGCAGCTTTGCTGCCTCGTCGCCGCAATGCGGCTCCGCCTGTCGCGCGACTTCGTCGCGCTCGGTGCGAACTCGGCGTTCGAATGTTCTCCGAGGCAGCAATAAAAAAAACGGGGCCACAAGGGCCCCGTTTCTTTTATTGGCGCGCCCGGAGAGATTCGAACTCCCGACCGCCTGGTTCGTAGTTAGACAATGAACCTGTAACTGATTGTTTTAAAAAGATAAGCTGCTGGCCGCCCGTTGCACAGATTGCCCAATAATGCACAACCACGCACAACCGAATTACGCAAAACTCCCGCAGCATGTAGAGTTACAGCCTCTGCGACGTCGAGCGGACGCAGACGTGCCCCAAGCGACTGAGGTTCGACGCAGAATTTCTCTCTAGCCTCTGGCATCCAATGTACGCCTCGCCCCTTCCAGCGCGATCTCTGGATCACTGCCGAATGATCGTCCCAACACACTGATCACTTCTTCCGCCGCAAACAGTCTTCCACGGCCACGCCCGCTGCGCTCTTTGACGACCGCGGCTTCCTCGAGGCGCCGCATGGCCTCGTTCGCTGCCTGACTGGACACGTTTAATTCGGCCGCCAGCACCTTCACCGTCATGATCGGCATCTGCACCAATACATCCAGCGCCCGGTGCGCTGTGGAATCGCGCCGAAACGCGCCGCGCTCCCGCCAGATCGCCGGTAATTCTTGCAATACGCGCTGGGTTACCGACTCTTCCTGATTGCTCACGACAATTGCCCGGCATACGAACTCGACTATCCGGCGATAGGAAAGCTGTTTCTGTGCCTCCGCGAGTGCCGTGCCATATTCATCCTTGTTGGCTTCGACATACCCGGACAGATACAGCGGCAGGACGCTGGCGGCCGCCATCTGGATAGTCCACAGCATACGGCCGAGCCGCCCGTTGCCGTCGCTGAACGGGTGTACTGCCTCGAAATGCGCGTGACCGATCGCCATTCGGATCGGCAGCGATAGGCCCATGCCCGCATCGCCGAGGTCCGCGAAGGATTCGTCACGCATCCAGACGAGCACATCATCGAGGCAGCGTTTGACGTGCGCGGGCGGCACCGGGTTGTAGATCGCGTCTTCCTTGCGGCCGAAGCTGCCGATTTGAACCACATCGCCCGGCAGCCCTGGTGTGCGGGGTCTACCGGCGACTCCGCGAAAGTGGGGATCTTTCTGCATGAAGCGTTCGTGCAAGGCGCACAGCAGCTCGGGCGTCAGCGCAGCCAGGCCGTCTTTCTCAACCGCATAAAAGGCATGCAGCAATGCGTTGGCATAGCCTCGCACCGATATCGACGCCGCCCGACCGGCGTCCGTTTCGGCCGGTGACAGCACCTCATCAATCGTGGACCAGGTACCTTCCATCCTCGAGGACGACACGGCTTCCCGGCGTATCAACAAGTACGCCGTAGTGCGCTCGAGTTCGGATGCCAATGTCATCTTCGGGCGGGCTTGCAACGTCAGGTTCGCATCCCGCAATAGTTTGAGGTCCGGATTCTCCGATAAGCGGCGCGGCGGTGGAGGTGGCACCACAAACCAGACGTTCTCAAAGCCCGCTTTGTCGACCTTCTCGACCCCGAAACCCTGGGCAGTCGTGTACGGCTGTTGTAGGGTTTCGGTCAGCTCTTGTCGTTTCATGCCCTAAACCTTGATTAAGCACCCACGAAAATCAAGGTTATATACTTAATCTTGATTTAGCAATCGCATAATCAGGCTTTTTGGCGCTCGCTGTCCAGTTACCCCAACGCTGCAGCTCCCGGTGGACGTTCTCGATCGTCGCCGGGTGAATACCACGGGCCACGTACTCCTCAATATAAGTATCTACCAGGCTGTCCCATCGTCTCATCGTTCGTTTCCTCGCCAATCGGGGCGGATAGTACGTATAAGGGGCCATTATGTCAGGAGCGAGACTGTCGGAGCGAGCTGAAATCGGACCGATGACGGCCGATGCTGGCCAGGGGACTAAACCGCTCTCGCGGTAGTTAAAACAAACATCTCTACAGCTCGATGTTCGCAGCATGGGTCTACCTGTGTTGAAGTTGTTGTTACCACACAGCAACCAAAAACACAGGAGATAGACCCATGACTGATTCTAACAAGTCTGTAAGCCCATTGCGCCAGCGCATGATCGACGATATGACGATGCGCAAGCTGAACCCAAAGACCCAGGCTGGCTACCTGCGAGCAGTAAAGAACTTCGCACGTTTTTATGGCCAGTCGCCAGACCGAGCCGAGCCTGAGGATTTGCGCCGTTTTCAACTGAACATGGTCGAACGGGGAGTGTCCAGCACCACGCTGAACGTGTCCGGTGCGAATTCCTATTCATCGCAGAATCTCGCGGTTCTTATAAGCTTGTCAAGCTCATCGAAGAGACTACGAAACGTGCGCCATGCGCGATGTCCTCATCCTTTTCGTCCACCTGATCGTTACGGTCATCCGCGTAACGCGGCCGGGCGGCGCGCGATCAA
>JAQCAD010000029.1 GCA_027621915.1 Pseudomonadota bacterium | reverse complement strand
CATGAAGATCCGCAGGTTCTGCACTATGGCACGAGGGGCACTGGCTTCGAATTAAAGGCGGGCATGACGATGACGGTGGAACCCATGGTTAACGCCGGCAAAAGGCACGTTCGGCTCTTACCGGACGGATGGACGGTGGTTACCAAAGATCACAAACTCTCGGCACAATGGGAGCACACGGTGCTGATTACAGAAAACGGCTACGAGGTCCTCACGCTCGGGTCAAATGACCGCTGAACATGCCGCTCATGCTGACCCGGCCACGGACGAGGCCATTCAGATCCTGCAGCGCAAGTTAAATGACCAATCACTACCCGCGGGTCGATGCCGCGAAGCGCTGGCTGCTGCAAGCGAAAATCTGATCGCGCGATTCAGGGCCGGTGAGTCAGTCGTCAAACTTGTCCACGCGCGCTCGGATATCGTCGACCAGATACTGGTCAGGTTATGGCAGGAGTACGTCGCCGATTTCGCAAGTAAGGCGGCGCTCGTTGCGGTAGGCGGCTACGGCCGGGGCGAACTGCACCCATACTCGGATGTGGACATCATGGTCCTGGTTCCGGACCCGCTGCCGGACGAAGCGGCGACGGTCATTGCCGAATTTTTTGCCTCGTTGTGGGACGTCGGACTGGACATTGGCCACAGCGTCAGAAACATTGGAGAGTGCTGTGAGCAGTCTGCGCAAGACATTACGATTACGACAACGCTGATTGAAGCACGGCTCATCGACGGATCGATTCCCCTGTTTCGCGAAATGAGTCAAAAACTCACGTCGGACGATATCTGGCCATCTGACAAATTTTTTGCCGAAAAACTGAAAGAACAGCGTGCACGACATCTGCGTTATGAAGATACGGCCTATCAACTGGAACCAAATGTAAAAGGGAGTCCGGGCGGTTTGCGGGACATCCAAATGATTGGCTGGGTCGCCAAACGCCATTTTGGTGTCCACACACTGGATGAACTGGTCACGCATAATTTT
The DNA here is from genome assembly GCA_027621915.1 of Pseudomonadota bacterium. Classification (GTDB taxonomy): domain Bacteria; phylum Pseudomonadota; class Gammaproteobacteria; order Steroidobacterales; family Woeseiaceae; genus SZUA-117. The sequence continues at coordinate 40,705 of JAQCAD010000029.1, read as the reverse complement.
CTCACGCCAGTCCACCTCGAGAATCTGCAGCAGGGTCAGGAATTTCTTTGGCGCGTGCGATTCGGATTGCACGCACTGACCGGTCGACGAGAAGATCGCCTGCTTTTTGATCATCAATCGCGTCTCGCCAGCATGCTCGGTTACGAGGATGCGACTTATACGCTTGCCGTTGAGCAACTGATGCAGCGTTATTACCGAACTGTCATGGAGCTGAGCCGGCTGAACGAAATGCTGCTGCAACTCTTTGAGGAAGCGATATTGATGGATCCGGACGCCAAGCCGCATCCGGTGAACGAACGCTTCCAGGTAAAAAACGGTTTTCTGCAGACGACCAACGATCAGGTTTTCGCGCGCGAACCCTCTGCCCTTCTGGAAGTCTTTTTGTTGTTGCAGCAACACGATGACATTCGTGGAGTCAGCGCGCTGACAATAGGGCTCATCCGCCGCAACCTGCACCTTATTGATGAAGAATTTCGCCAGAAACCACGTAACCACCGGCTTTTCCTGAGTATTCTTCGTGCGCCTGCCGGTGTAACGCACGTGCTCAGGCGCATGAATCTATACGGAGTGCTCGGATTGTACATTCCGTCTTTCGGAAGAATTGTTGGCCGAATGCAATACGATCTGTTTCACGCCTATACCGTTGATCAGCACACACTGTTTGTTGTCAACAACCTGCGTCGCTTCGCGCTCAGTCGTTTTGATCACGAGTATCCACACTGCTCACCGTTGATGCAGTCTTTCGAGAAACCTGAAATTGTCTACCTGGGCGGACTGTTCCACGATATCGCCAAAGGGCGTGGAGGCGATCACTCCGAACTGGGCGCTGTCGATGCAGAATCATTCTGCCTTGAACACGGGTTGAGTAAGTACGAGGCCCGAACTGTCGCCTGGCTGGTACGTCATCATCTTGCGCTATCGATGACCGCGCAGAAAAAGGATCTTAGCGATCCTGACGTGATCAATGAATTTGCTGCGCTGGTGCGCGACAAGACACACCTTGACTACCTGTATGTGCTGACAATTGCGGATGTCAAAGGAACGAATCCAAAACTCTGGAATTCGTGGAAAGCAACATTGTTTCGCGATCTCTATGAGTTAACGGCGCGCGCACTTCGCCGCGGTCTGGAGAAACCCATTGATCGCGAGCTGTTAATAAGTGAAACACAAGAGGCGGCCCGTCGTCTGCTCAAAGAGTCCGGCGCGACCGCAACAGTCATTGACCGGGTCTGGCAACTGTTTGGCGAAGACTATTTCCTGCGCTACAAAAGTGGCGAAATCGCCTGGCACACGAAAATCCTTGCCGATTCGGACGTCAGTTCGGAATTCGGCCTGCAGGACGTTCGTGTGCGAACTGATGGAGATGGCATCGAAGCGGTTCTGGTTACACCGCGATCCAAGCAAACCTTTGCCCATGCGACAGCACTTCTCGACGAACTTGGCATGACCATTGTCGACGTCCGGATCGTTCCGCTAACAAACGATTTTAGCCTCGACACATACATTTTCATGGAATTGGACCAGCGCAATGAGGTGGACGCTCCACGAATCGCCAGAATTCGGCGTGCACTGACCCGAATTCTCGCATCCAGCGATGAGGATGCCGACATTGTGACCCGACCTGCTCCACGCCAGGTCCGCATGTTCGCCACCAAAACGATCGTCAGTTTCGATCAGGACATCACTAACGGCCGAACGGTGATGGAACTGGTAACCGGAGATCGCCCAGGAATACTTTCAACCGTCGGCCGAATTTTTGTTGAGTTCGGTATCAATATCGAAACCGCCAAAATTCTGACTATCGGTGAGCGAGCCGAAGACGTTTTTTATGTCACCGATTCGAAGAGCGACCCACTCAGCGACGTTACTTGCAGCAAATTGCAGGAGCGCCTGATTCGAGCAATCGATTCGAACTCATGAAGGATTCGAAGTGCTGACAATTTATGGCATTCCCAATTGCGACAGCTGCAGAAAAGCCCGCAAGTGGCTGGATGCGAATTCGGTGGAGCATCGATTTCACGATTTTCGGGTTGATGGTCTGGCCGAGGCGACACTTGCTCGCTGGGCAGGTATTGCCGGGTGGCAGAGTCTGTTAAATACGCGAAGCACCACCTGGCGGGAAATTCCGAAAGCCGAGCGACACCCGATGAGTGAAAAACGCGCCCTGGAATTGATGCTCCAGCGGCCAACACTTATCAAGCGCCCGATTCTGGAATTGAAGATAAAACTTCTGGTCGGTTTCTCGGACCAGGCCTACGCCGGCGCTGATTTGAGTTAGCCGATCCGCCCTGTCACATAATCTTCCGTCAGCTTGTGACGGGGATTTGTGAAGATCTTGTTGGTCTCGTCCACTTCTATCAGATGGCCGAGATGAAAGTAAGCCACGCGCCGGGAAACGCGTGCTGCCTGTTGCATTGAGTGCGTGACGATCACTATCGCATAGTCCTCAGACAGCTCGTCCATCAGGTCCTCGATTCTTGCAGTCGCAATCGGATCCAGTGCAGAACAAGGTTCATCCATCAGGATCACTTCCGGATTCACGGCGATCGTCCGGGCGATACACAAACGCTGCTGTTGCCCGCCGGACAATCCGGTACCGGGTTCGTCCAGGCGGTTTTTGACCTCCTTTAACAGGCCGGCCCGTTCGAGACTCGTGTGCACGATGTCATCGAGTTCCGCACGATCATTCGCAAGCCCATGGATCCTAGGTCCGTAAGCAACATTGTCGTAAATGCTTTTCGGGAAAGGATTCGGCTTCTGGAAAACCATGCCCACGCGGGCACGCAATACGACCGGGTCGAGGTCCTTGCTGTAGATATCCTGTCCGTCGAGGGTGATCCTGCCTGTTACTCTTGCTGAATCGATCGAATCATTCATTCGGTTCAGGCAACGCAGGAATGTAGATTTGCCGCACCCTGACGGGCCTATCAGCGCGATGACCTGATTCTTGGCGATCTCAAGCGTGACATGTTTGATCGCATGATTGTCACCATAGTAAACATCTACGTTCTCTGCGACGATGAAAGGGCTCTTGCAACGCACCTCGCCGACCGTTTGGTACCCGTCCGCGGCTGGCTCTTCAACAGTCACTGATTTTTTCGGTGACACTTCGTTTGTTATGCTCGGCTGGGTCATTTGATTCATTCTTCTATACTCGCCGGTTTCCCGCAAACTTAAACTCACCATCTACGCTCCACTTTCCTGCGCATTATTACGGCGGCCAGATTCATGAGGAGCAGGAAGCCCAGGAGAATAATAATAGCCGCAGAAGTCCGCTCAGCGAATGCACGTTCGGGGCTGTCTGCCCACAAGTAGATTTGTACCGGCAACGCCGTCGCCGGATCTGAAATGCTTGCCGGTACGTCCACGATGAATGCGACCATTCCGATCATCAGCAGAGGGGCCGATTCACCAAGCGCGCGGCTCATCCCGATAATTGCGCCAGTCAGCATGCCAGGCAGAGCAAGCGGCAGAACATGATGAAACATGACCTGCATTTTAGACGCCCCGAGGCCAAATGCAGCCTCCCGAATTGACGGCGGTACTGCTTTGATCGCCGCACGAGCTGCGATAATGATGACCGGAAGCGTTAGCAAAGACAGAACCAGGCCACCCACCAGTGGAGCCGATCGCGGAATACCGATCCAGTTGATAAAGACTGCCAGCCCCAGCAGGCCAAATACGATCGAGGGAACCGCGGCCAGATTGTTAATATTCACTTCGATCAGGTCAGCCCAGCGGTTTTTGGTTGCAAATTCCTCAAGGTAGACCGCCGCAGCTGCACCGATGGGAAACGCCAGCGCAATCGTGATCACCAGCATGTAGAAGGATCCCATCAAGGCGCCACGGATTCCGGCAAGCTCCGGTTCGCGCGAATCCCCGTTGACGAAAAGCGCCTTGTTGAATTTTTTCACAAGACTTCCATCAGCAACCAGGGCATCGATCCAATGTATTTGCTGGTCAGACAAGGGCCGCTGATCTGCGGGCACGTTTCGGTCGATATTACCTTTGATGAGCATATCGACATTTGCGGCAGCTGGCACCTGCATGGCAACTGTTTTTCCGAGCAATTCCGGATTCTGGATGATGCTTTCCCTGATCTGGTAGCCGGCACCAACGCTGATCAGGCGATTGAGTTCGCGCCGGTCGTTTCGTGACGTGACTTCGGGAAATTTTGTGCGCAATGCCGTCCGCGCGATGCTATCAAAATCCGCAAATTCCAGGTCCAATTCGCCACCAGGTGCGAGTGCCTCTTCGGCAAACTCGATGTCGAGCTGCACAAAGGTCTGAGCGAAGGCACTGGCGCCCTTTGCAATCAGCGTCCAGAAAAATGCGACCAGGAAGAATATGCCGACCAGCGTCGCAGCCAGTCCGAATGATCGAAAAATAATCTCTCTGCGGCGCCGCTTTCCGAGACCTGCCTCGACGCGGGCGCGAGACGATGGGTTGCCCGACACCATCAGTCGTATTGCTCCCGGTACTTGCGAACCACTTTCAGACCGAGGACGTTCAGGCCAAGTGTAATGAGGAACAACATGAGGCCAAGAGCAAAGGCCGCCAGTGTCTTGGCGCTGTCAAATTCCTGGTCCCCTACGAGCAGTGTTACAATTTGCACCGTCACCGTGGTTACCGCTTCAAGCGGGTTCGCGGTCAGGTTCGCAGCCAGGCCCGCGGCCATCACCACGATCATCGTTTCGCCGATCGCGCGTGAAATCGCCAGTAAAACGCCGCCTACTATGCCAGGTAGCGCGGCCGGCAACAGCACTTTGATCACCGTTTCCGAACGAGTTGAGCCGAGGGCAAGTGCACCATCGCGCATGGCGCTCGGAACGGCATTGATCGCGTCGTCCGATAGCGATGACACCAGCGGAATGATCATGATTCCCATCACCAGGCCCGCGGCGAGCGCGCTTTCAGATGCAACTTCAAACCCCATTGACTCACCGGCAGTTCGGACAATCGGTGCCACAGTGAGCGCAGCGAAAAATCCGTAAACCACAGTCGGTATACCGGCAAGAATCTCCAGCGCAGGTTTCGTAATTGAGCGTATGCGGCTGGAGGAATACTCGGCAAGAAATATTGCGGTCATTATCCCAACAGGCACGGCGACCACCATCGCGATGCTCGTTATCAGCAGCGTGCCCGTGATAAGTGGCACAGCTCCAAAACTCCCGGACGATCCGACCTGGTCTGCACGGATCGCCGTCTGCGGGCTCCAGTTCAGCCCAAACAGGAATTCTGTTACAGGTACTTCACGAAAAAAACGTATTGCCTCAAACAGAACGGACATGACGATCCCGATCGTCGTCAGGATCGCGATGCTGGACGCAGCAATCAGGAATGCGCTAACCACAGACTCTACGCGGTTTCGCGCCCGAAAATCCGGTGTGATTCGACGCCACCCGAATACGCTGCCAAATGCGGCAACACCGAGCGTCAATGTCACCAGCATCTGCCGGCTTACCGACGACAAATCCTGGTAACGCAAGGAAGCTTCACGAATTACTGCATCTATTTCAACGGCGACAACGTCGCCGCTGGCCAGGTTCTGAATATTGTTTACCAGCAAATTCAGTTCACCCGGGGACATCGACTGTGCAGCGCCAGGCAGGCCTTTTACGATAAGCGCCACGATCACTTTCGGCTCCAGCAGAATCCAGGTCAATATGATCGCAAGCGCCGGCAACAGGGCCCAGATCGCAGTGTAGTAGCCGTAATACCCCGGTAACGAGTGCAAACTCAGAAGCTTCTTCGGACCCGTTGCAACTGCCAGCGATCGCTCGCGTCCGAAATAGAACGCACTCGCAGCAATCGCAAAAAGAATGAGTGTCAGTGTCGTTATTTGCACAATTGGGTCGGTTATCTCAGGTCGTGGATTTCAGGCACAAAGAGGCGGCCACAGGGGCCGCCTTGTGCACTTTTTCCGCATTGACTATTCGTTTGCCATTGTCAAAGGCGTGAGCGATCCTACCGCTGCGGCCACGCTGGATCTTTCAGCAGTTGGCATCGGGATCAGGCCACGATCGGACAAATAGCCTTCCTCGCCCCAGGCTCTCTCGCTGGTAAACTCCCGAAGATAGGCTCTCAATCCCGGAATCACGTCAACGTGGGCTTTCTTCACGTAAAAATATAGCGGTCTGGACACCGGATAGCTGCCATCGGCAATCGCATCAAATGTGGGCTCGGTACCGTCGATGCTGGCGCCTTTAACCTTTTCCGCATTCTGGTCGAGAAAGCTGAAACCAAAGATCCCGAACGCACTGGGATTCGCCTCGAGCTTCTGCACGATCAGGTTGTCATTCTCGCCTGCCTCAATGAATGCGCCATCTTCGCGAATCGTGTGACAAATCGCTTTAAACCGATCACCGTCACTACTTTTTAATGCCTTGATCCACGGAATGGCGGAGCAGCCACCCTCCATCGCTAATTCGACAAACGCGTCTCGTGTTCCGGAAGTTGGCGGCGGACCAAGTACCTCAATCTTCTGTGCCGGCAGGTCTGCATTGACGTCCCGCCAGGTCTTGTGAGGATTCTTGATCATTTCGCCTTCAGTGACGCCAGGTACCTCTTTGGCCAATGCGAGAAAGAGATCTTTGCGCGTCAACTTCGCGTCAATCCCAGACACTGCGTTTGCGATCACAATTCCGTCATAGCCGATTTTCACTTCAACGATTTCATCGACCCCATTGCCAGCGCAGGCTTTCACCTCAGAACTCGTTATGGCACGGGAGGAATTGGCGACGTCCGGGTAGTCCACTCCGATACCATCGCAAAACAGTTTCAACCCGCCGCCGGATCCCGTCGACTCGACTTTTGGCGTCTTGAAATTGCTGCCGCGCCCGAATCGCTCTGCGACCACCGTCGCAAACGGATAGACAGTTGATGATCCGACTATATAAACGTAATCCCGTCCTGCCTGTGCCACCGCATTACCACAGACAAGTGCGCTGGCCAAAGCGCTTGCAATAATCATCAGTCTCATGGTTCTCTTTGCCACTGTCGTTTTCTCCTGGGTAGTTGGCTTCAATGGCAGACAGCTTAAAGACCAAATGTTACGATTATGTTGCAGTTTATCTGCATCATAACTCGTTGTTATGTATTGCGTTTTCTTCCACTTCGACGACCCGGTGAACAGGAGTGCCGAATTAATATCTGAGCTTGCTTCTCACCCGGTCATCAAACTGGCTATTGACCTCATTGCACGACAATCAGTAACGCCCGAGGATAATGGTTGTCAGAGCGTCATCGCAGCGCGCCTCAGAAAGGCTGGCTTCAACTGCGAATCGATGCGATTCGGTGACGTATCCAACCTTTGGGCCCGGCGTGGCGATCAGCCGCCGGTGTTATGTTTTGCCGGCCATACTGATGTGGTTCCTGCCGGCGATCCGGCGAATTGGCGATCCGACCCTTTCGAGGCCGTCATCAGCGACGGCCATCTGGTTGGTCGTGGCTCCGCTGATATGAAAGGAAGTCTCGCCGCAATGATCGTGGCCGCAGAAAGATTCGTGGAAATGCATCAGGATTTCGACGGAAGTCTGGCGTTCCTCATCACCAGCGATGAAGAAGGACCAGCCATAGACGGGACGCGAAAGGTGCTGGAAGTTCTCGCTGCCAGAGATGAACAAATCAACTACTGCGTCGTCGGCGAGCCCTCAAGCGACAAAGCATTGGGTGATTGCGTGCGAATCGGGCGACGCGGATCATTGACTGGATCGCTCAAGGTGTACGGCATCCAGGGGCATGTCGCGTATCCACAACTCGCAAAAAACCCAGTACGAGCCTTTGCGCCGGCGCTTGATGAGTTGTTGAGAATCGAATGGGATAGCGGCAATGCTAATTTCCCGCCAACAAGTTTCGAAATCGTTCATCTGCACAGCGGTGTCGGCGCTGATAATGTCATTCCATCTGAACTTAGTGCTCGATTTAACTTTCGTTATTCGACCGAATGGACTTTCGAATCCCTGGCAAGAAAAGTTGAAAACGTCCTTGATGAATACGAGTTCCAATACGAACTGGAATGGATCCTGTCCGGGGAGCCATTTCTGACTTCAGAAGGAACGCTAACCGATGCGGTTTCCCAGGCGATCAAAGAGAAAACCGAATTACGACCGATCTTCTCGACCGGCGGCGGCACATCAGATGGAAGATTTATCGCCGCTACCGGCGCTGACGTTATCGAATTCGGGCCAAGGAACGCCTCGATTCACAAGGCAAATGAAAACGTCGATATGCGAGACCTTGTAAAGCTCAGCGACGTATATGAACGAAGCATGGAACTAATTTTGTTGTCCTGATCGCAGCCGGTCGTTGCAAACTCAGGTTTCTCGCCAGTTATTCCAGATTCCGCACGTCCCGATGACACACAGGGAAATCACCACCCAGGCAGGCATAGAGAGTCCAAGAAATTGCCACGCAATGTCCGCGCATTCACCGGAACCGGTGAACACCATCTTCAATGCGTCCGCCAGCGGAAAGGCATCGAGCATGTAATTCAGACCGGGTCCACAGGATGGGACCTTGTCGGCAGGCAGGTTCTGGATCCAGACGTGCCAGCCGGCGACGCCAACACCCGCACCCGCGGCAGTGAATACCAGCGCTGCGTAGACATTCCTGCCCCACGCAGGTGGATTGTGCAGTGCGGCGACCAGGAATATAAGGCCGAGTGAAATCACGGCAACCCGTTGAAAAACACATAGCGGGCAAGGCATCAAAAGTAGAATGTGCTCGGCATACAGGGCAAAGCCCATCATGCCGGCGCAGCTTAAAAATCCAATCACGTTAAGCGGGCGTCTGCCAGGAATCGTCATATTTGGAGTTAGTCCGATGAATGTATCGCCGATTTTATGATGTCTGTGTGCCTGACATTACGACCTTCGACCATATAAATGACGTATTCGCATATATTTTTGGAGTGATCGCCAATTCTTTCCAGCGCTCTCGCGACCCAGGTGACGTTCATGACGCGCTTGATGTTTTGCGGATCCTCCATCATGAACGTGATTCCCTGCCGGTTAATCGCGTCATATTCCGCATCAACTTCCTCATCTTCCCGGACGACCGCGATCGATGCTTTGACATCCAGACGGGCGAACGCATTCATGGTGTCGTGCAGCATCTGCAGGACATGGTTGCCAAGGTTCTTCAGCTCGCGATAGGAATCCGAAGGACGATCCATTACGGCCAGTTGCGATGCCAGAAATCCGATCTTTTCGGCCTCGTCACCAATGCGCTCAAGATCCGTAATCGTTTTGATTATCGCAACGATCAGCCGCAGATCACCGGCCGCCGGCGCGCGGGTCGCCAGAATGCGACTGCACTCCTCGTCAATATTGACCTCGAGTGCATTGACCTTGTAGTCATCGTTCGCGACTTCGAGTCCAAGTGCGCTGTCACCTTTTACGATGGCAGCAATGGCCTTGGATAACTGCGTCTCGACCAGTCCACCCATCGTCAGCACGGCGCTTCGAAGATCTTCGAGATCCTTGTTGAACCGCCTGGAAATGTGATCGGTTATGTCGCCTGCTTCCATATGCTCGCTCGCATCAGCCGAGCTATCGGCCGAGAATGCCTGATTATTGTGACGATACCATGAACGTCAGAGACCACAGATAAATTCTAGAACTTGAATTCGAGGTCAAGCAAAACACGATCATAGTCGTGCGGATTGCCGGCGAAATGGTCGACTTCATTGATATAGAGTTGGCCAGCCAGCGCCCAGTTATCCTGAAGCGCATATCTTCCCTTGAGGACATGACCTTTGTTGTCCGTACCACCGCCGCCAAAGTCGGAGTCAGTGAAAGTTGAAATGACCGCATCAGCCTCGAGATCCTGGTACGTCCAGGACGCCTGCCACGTGCCCGGATCGCCGGCTTTGCCGATGGCTGCGCCGAACGCGTATCCACTATCTTCAACGTTGGCGTCGGTATTTTGCACGAATTCTGCAAAAACTTTGAAAGGCAGGTTACCAAGTTTCATGTCAAGCTCGGCGAAGAATTCGAGTTCCGTGTACTCAAGAATCAGGTCTCCATTAGCGTCAACGCTATTGCCTCGTGCCTGACCGTCGTAAAAAGGTTCGTTGCCGATCGTATCTGTGTAGCTGAAATAGCCGATGCCGGACTTCAGTTTTACTCCATCGGAAACTTCAAATTCGTAACCGCCCTGCTGCGCCATTAGCAGCGAGTCGTCGGTCGAGGACCGCTCTTCAACAAACATGAGACCCGCAGTACCGAAGAATCCTCCGGATGCATATTTCACGGCAACGCCTTCTGGATTCAGGTCGCTGTCCCACACCAGTGCGTGACCGCCCACACGATGAAACGGGTTCTTTATTTTGCCGCCGTAAACGTGAGTATTTTCATTCGGCGTCCAGTCAAGATACGCCAGGTCCAGGCCGATGTCCTTGCGATCAAACCCATCGTCGAACGATTGGTTAGTAGACACAGGGTTGTCACCGCCGGAGGCCAGTTGGATCACGGCTTCGACGTTTTCATTGACATCTGCTGACAGGCCGAACCGTGCGCGAAAGCGCGCGCGATCCCGATCCGGATCACCCTCTTCACGAATCCCGTCATAACGAAGCCTTAAATCTCCGTTGACCGTAATCGAATCGGTCCAACTCTCCTGGGCAATGGCGGTCGCGGAACCAGGACCCGCGCATGCGCAGGTCAGAATGACGATCGCAAGCGCATATCTATCTGTTTTCATTAACTTCTCCTTTGAACCGGTTCGCCGAAACAAATCGTTCACATGACCTATTTGTTGCAGACGCATGACGTTTATTTGTCGCGCACGTTACAAACCACATGTTGCATCATAGTGACGCTTTTATTGCAGTTATGTGACAAACCGAATCGACAGGCATTCGACACAGGAGCAACCAGCGCAGCGAGCAACGCTTCTGAATGCGGATACTGCAATGCCTGGAGTTTAGATGCTGCTGCTGCCAGCGATTGGAACGGGCTCCGCGGCAACAATTCGCCCGGGCGGGAAATGACAAGCGAAACGGCTGCCGCTGCCGGGAACACTCTCGATCTGGAGCTTCGCTTCATGTCTTTCGAGCACATGCTTGACGATAGCCAGCCCCAGTCCCACACCGCCATCATCACGACTCCGCCCTGGATCGACGCGAAAGAACCGCTCAGTCAAACGCGGAATGTGCTCCGGTTCAATGCCAATGCCGGTATCTGTTACAGACAAATTCGCGCCATCCCTGTCACTTGCCCAGGTCATAGTGACCTGGCCTTCGACGGGTGTATGCCGAATGGCGTTTGACATCAGGTTCACGATAACGGATTCGATTTCGGCCGTGCTGCCGTGTAGCTGCGCCCGAGAATTGCACTGGATATCAATTTTCGGGATATCGTTTCGGCCAGCCAGCGATTTTTTCGCTGCTGCAAGGAGTCCGCAGATATCGACAATTTCATCCGTTGGTGCCGCACCCGCGCCCTCAAGGCGGGATAATTCCAGTAACTCGGCCACAATTTTATTCATGCGGCTCGCCTGCGTCTTCATCTGCATCAACGGTTTTTGCCAATGCGCAGGGATATCCTCTTCTTCGGCCAGCGTATCCAGGTAGCCACTCACCACGGTCAGCGGCGAACGTAATTCGTGGGAAGCGTTTGCCACGAAGTCACGCCGCATCGCCGCCAAACGACGGCGTTCCGTGATGTCCTGAATCAATAAAAGCAATTGGTCCGCACCGTAGGGAACGATTCTGCAGAGCAACCATCCTCCTTCCCTTGTTGGGGACCGGATTTCGATGCCTTTATCGAATACACCTGCGTTCAGGTAATTGCCGAACGCCGGGTCGCGCAGGATGTTGTCAACGCGATGGCCTCTGTCCTGATGACGCCTGAAGCCCGCGAGGCGTTGCGCGGCCTTGTTACAAAGGACGATCTCGAAATCGCGATTCAGGATAATGCCGCCGTCGGGCATTGCGTTCGTCGATTTGCGAACTTCTTTCAACAGTTGACGATAGCTCTTCTTATATTGCTTGCTTTGCGATCGCTGGTAGTTGAAGCGGGAATAGAGTTGTGACCAGATGCCGTCGCCGTAGCGGAGGCTGCCGAAATGCCTGTCTCTCAATGCCTGTTCGAATCTCAGCAGCTGCCGGACATGCCAGCCAAGTCCCAGCAATGCTGCGACGAGCAGCCCGATCAGGACCTGGTCGTAGAGCGAGCCGACCAGGGCACCGCCAGCGAGCAGCGCCAGGTGGCCAAGAATCACTTTTTGCCGAAGTTTTTGCAAAGTCAGGCCTCGGTCATCTCAAGAATCGACAATCTGGTTCCTAGGCTTCTTTGGTCGAGAAGCGGTAGCCGGCGCCACGAACGGTCTGAACGTGACGCTCAACACCGTACGGCGTCAGCGCTTTTCGCAATCTTCGCACATGCACGTCAACGGTCCTTTCCTCAACGTAGACGTTCGCGCCCCAGACACGATCAAGCAACTGGCTGCGGCTGTACACCCTGTCCGCATGCGTCATCAGGTATTGGAGCAGACGGTACTCGGTGGGCCCAAGGCGGACAACATCGCCATTGACCGTGACGCGATGGGCTGCTGCATCGAGCACGATGTCGCCTGCCGCCGTCGTAGCTTCGCCCGAGGCTCCTGATCGTCGCAGAACCGCCTGGATTCTGGCGATCAGTTCTCTTGGCGAGAAAGGCTTCGTGATGTAATCGTCGGCGCCTCCCTCCAGCCCGACGACTTTGTCATGCTCGTCCGCCCGGGCGGTCAGCATGATGATCGAAAGGTCGTCATATTCCTCGTCTCGCTTCAACAGCCGGGTCAATTCGAGCCCGCTCATGTCGGGTAACATCCAGTCGATCAGGGCCAGCGCCGGTCTCTCGTCGACCAGGAGCTGACGAGCCTGTCGGCAGTCTTCCGCTTCAAGCGTCGCGTAACCCGCCCGTGAAAGGTGGAATGCGATCATCTCGCGAATTGGCTGTTCGTCTTCAACTATGAGGATTTTTTCGTTGCTCACTGCCTGGTCCATGCAGAAATCGATCGGGATTGCGGTTTGCGACCGCGATAAAAACGTCAAGCCGATAAGAAGCGCTATATTACAGCAACGAAATATTACAGATCTGTTACGAAGAAAACGCTTGTATCCAAATTTGACCGCGCCAGGTCGCCATCACTTGCCGGCTACCGCAAAGATCTGGACTTCTCGGCAACCTTGTTCCTGAGGTATGCCGGGATCAGCGCATCCGGCGAAATCGCACCGCCCTTGTCGAGCGCGTGGCGGCCAGGGGCCAGCAAATGCTTCGCGCGCGGAACCAAAATCGGCAAAAGCGTATCAATATTTCGGTCGTTCGCCTTGAGCAATTCCGGGTAAAGTTCCCAAGCGGCGCCAGCTGCGGCATAGGGTGGGGCGGTCGCCGGGATTTCACCGACTGGTACTATTGATTCATCGCCTTGTGGAACCGGTAAGCCATTTCCGTCTTTTTTAAAGCGACCAATGTAGACCTCATTCATGTGCGCGTCCTGCGCGACGACGACATGTTCGAACGGATACTCCGCAAACACTTCGATCGCGACCACGGCCAGCGATGAAACCGGCACGACCGGAATCCCTGCTCCAAAGCACATGCCCTGCACGACGGATGAGCCGATCCGCATGCCTATGAATGATCCCGGTCCATTTCCGAGCACGATTGCATCAAGCTCGTTCAACGCCACACCGCCATCCGCCAACAATTGTGAAATCATGGGTACCAGGATTTTGGTATGCGCCCTGGGTTCAACAACGTGCTTCTCGATCACATCATTTTCTACCTGCAACGCGACGGAGCACGCGTTCGACGACGTATCAATCGCGAGTAGTTTCATCCCGTACGCCTTTTCCCGGACGCGGCTTCATGCGCCTCGAGGAACTGCTCGACCTCGGTAATCGAATTCGTACTTCGCATCGGCTCCAGGCTTTTCAAGAACATCTTCCCGTAACTCTTGGTCGTAATTCTCGGATCGCACAATACGACGACACCATAATCGTTCTGATCCCGTAGCAGCCGTCCCGCGCCCTGTTTCAGTGACAGGACTGCGAGCGGCAGCTGGTGACCGGTAAAACCGTTGCCGCCTTGTCGACGGATAAATTCGAGTCGCGCCATCATCAGCGGATCAGCCGGCGATGCGAAAGGCAGCTTGTCGATGGCAACAATGCTTAGCGCCGGTCCGCGAACGTCGACGCCCTCCCAGAAACTGCCGGTTCCCAGCAACACTGCGTTGCCATACTCCCGGAACCGCTGCAGCAGGTCATCGCGCGGCGCGTCGCCTTGTATAAGGAGTGGACGACCTTTGAGGCGTTTCCTGCGGGTCCTGAACCAGGTTCGAGCCGCGTTCAGTGCCCTGTGGCTTGTAAACAGGCAGAACATTCCGCCAGCCGTCATCTCCAGTAATGGCATCACGGTCGCGAGCATTTGCGCAGTGTGGTCTTTGTCTGAGGGTTCCGGCATGTTTGCTGGCAGCCAGATCAGGCCATTTTGCTCCAGCGGATAGGGGCTCGGAAAAGTCAATCCGGTCGCCGACCCAAGTCCCATACGCTCAGAGAAATGCGAAAAGTCCTCGCCCAGCGCCAGTGTGGCCGATGTAAATATCCACGCCTGGTCGCCTGCATTGATCAGTCCACGCAACGTGTCAGCAACATCGAGCGGCGTAAGGTTGAGACGGATGCTCCGCGGATTAACATCGAGCCACCGCAGCCCATCCCACGATTCATCACTGGACAGATGCGCCAGTCGCTCCACCACTGAAAAAAGCTGCTCATATATTTTTTCAATTTCAATGGCGCTTTCAGCGAAACGGCTGACACCTTCCAGTAATTCTTTGAGCGCCGCACTTAACGCAATCATCGGTGTACGGAGTTGCTCCATGACCGCGGATAGTTCATGTCTACCCTCTTCGCGCGGGGACTCCGCACGAAGCACGCGCAATGCAGTTTGGGCCGTATCAATTCGGCGCTGAAATTCCGGCTGCCCCAGGGGCAAGGTTGCGCCACGCAGCTCGTCGAACAGGCGTTCAATTTCGCGACTGCCAAGGCTTATCCCAAAAAACTGTGCGGCGAGATCCGGAATCTGATGTGCCTCGTCGAGAATGATCGCCTCGGCACCCGGCAGAAACTCGATGAAACCTTCTTCCTTCATTGCCAGATCGGCGAGCAACAAATGATGGTTGACGACAACGAGGTCCGCCTGCTGTGCGGCACGCCGTGCCTTTACGACGTGACATTTCTGGTAGACCGGGCACTGGG
This sequence comes from Pseudomonadota bacterium, assembly GCA_027621915.1. Lineage (GTDB taxonomy): Bacteria > Pseudomonadota > Gammaproteobacteria > Steroidobacterales > Woeseiaceae > SZUA-117. The sequence goes on along the minus strand of JAQCAD010000029.1, from coordinate 25,461 downwards.
ATCCAAGACAGTTGTCCGCGGTCGATGTGACGAGCGGCCATACACCGGAATCCTCAGCAACGTCCAACAGCTCAGCGCGATCCCCGGAAATCGTGCGATGCCGCCAGCCCTGCACTGCATACAAGTCATCGCTTAAATTGTCCCCCGACGCGTGGGAGGCCACATTGTCGAGCCTGTGCAGGCACAGATAGTTCGCCCGGCCCTTGAGAAGCGCGGTCGTTACCGGTCGGCCAAGCGCCTTGCCGATCAATGGCAGATCGCGGTGATAAAGCTGATCCTGCAGCGCTTTGGTGCCCGTGGAGATAATGGTTTTTCGACCGCTCATGAGCGCGGGGAACAGGTAGGCGAAAGTCTTGCCGGTGCCGGTGCCGGCTTCGACAATCAGTTTGTCGGAACCGTCAATGGCTTCAGTTACCGCTTCTGCCATCCACGCCTGACCCTCCCGTGGCTGGAAACCGGGAAGGTGGGATTTCAGGGGACTTTCGGGTCCAAAAAACTCGGATAAGGATTGCACAGCGGGACTATACATTGCCGCACGCCGCTTCTGTTCAGTAAAACTTAAGTTAACCCCGATAATTATTGGCGACAGGCGCCGCAATATCTTATCGACTGCTAGCGACTCTGCCCGGCGACCATTTTCAGCATGTGCTGATCGGCTTTCATCGAAATCTGCAAATATGGCCCCTGTGCCGTATACCGGGCGGAAGTGAAGTCGCTGTCGTGGAACCCGGCGGCGTTGTAACCGACCGTGACCCAAAGATTTTCCCGCACGTTGTAGCCGACGTCGAGGCCGATGCCGTAATCAAAAATTTCTGACGCATAAGAGTGATAGACGCTCGCGTGCGTACCCCAATCCCATTTACTCTTGAAACCGCGACGAAAGTCGACGCCAACAAGATCCGTGTAGCCCGAATATTCCTGGCTATCGAACATGCTATTCACATATTTGAAGGCATACTGCAGCGACAACTGAGTTCGCGCGCTCACACGAAGGTTCGCGTTGAAATTATTGATCAATCGCTGGCTTTCTTCCCGCTGCGTCAGAAGGTTCGTATCTTCGAAGACCAGGTCGATGCGATCAAGAAAGGACCAGCGGCTGTCCGCCTTGCGCCACGCCCAACCGAACTTGAGGTCAGTCGCATTGCTACTGGTTCCATTGATATTCTCGGATGTGAACAGTGTTAATCCGGCAGACAAACCATGACCCATGGTCGGTTCGCGATACCAGCCCGAGATCAATGTCTTGCGCGCTTCAGAATCTGAATCGCGGTACTCAATGCGGCTATTGGCGCTCCACAGATCCGCTGCATAGGCCGCACCTACTGATACGGCAATAAAGTCGTCGTTTAGTGAACCGGAGACAAGTTCTCGCGCCGGATCGAACTGCCTGATCGTAGAATCCACCATCGTTTTCGTCTGATCGAGACCGAAATCCAGCGCCCAGTGCTCGTTCAGCTGGAATCCCTGGATGAGCCCGACATTTGAGAACAAACGAGGCCCGTACTCGGTCTCCTCGCTCGATACCGAGGAATTTATCTGGGCGCGACTCCACGGAGATGCCTTGACGCCTACCCGGGTCATCGACGTGTCAATGAGCGGGCCGCTGGCCTGTTCATATTCAGCAAACAAATCCACGCCCGGCCTGATTCTATAGTCGGCGCCAATGACGACCGTGGTCGGGAAATCAACGTTATCTGCCTCGCCGCTCAGTTCAAAACTGCCGTTGCCTCGCAAAGTCACCTTGCCAAGTTTCTTGCTGGCTCCGACATCCGCCAGGTTACTTTCTCGTGTCTCGCCGTCAGAAAATTCATCGGACGCGTGAACGAGTCCGGTCGATGCCGTAAACCCGTCATTCTCATAGCGCAGTTGAGCCCTCGCAGCATTTCGTATCGCTTCTGTTTCGAGGTTCTGCTGCCAGCTTGCGTCACCGTCGAAGTAGAAACGCTCTGAAATCCTGGCACGGCCGTCTATGCCAACTTTTCGAATACGTTTTTCGGCATTGCTCTGTTGCCCCAGGCCGAAACCTTCATCCACATCCTTCATGTAGGCGCGGATGTCGACCTTCTCGCCCTGATGCTCCAGGCTCACCGAATATGCGCTGCCGCTGGAATCAACACCGCCTGTTGTACGATTGCTCGACGCAATTTCAGCCTTCAGCAATGTTTCGGGATTTACCTGCCAGCGGAGGTCCATTCCCGTCAGGTCCGACTCCGCACCCTGTTGTCCTTCATTGATATGGCTAACGCCAACCTCGACCTGATCGTTACTTGTACGCATCGATGCCCGGCCGCCGGCAATGATTTCTTCGTTCGCACTGGATTCGCTTTCGTATTCGACAACGATGAAAACGGGGTTGAAGGCGGGGTCACGACTTTGGACCGGCTGTTTGAAGAAAAGCGTACCGTCCAGCGTATCGAGGTTGTAATCCAGGAACCGGCTCAACGTTGAGCTGCTCAGAATTCTTCCTGTATCGAATCGATCACGAACCTCGATTCTGACCTGCTCGCTGTTCGCAATAATGGGTGCACGACTTAGTCGATAAAGGCCCGACGTCCCGTCGCCGCGCAGTTCATCGCGCACAAACGACTGATTGGTTTCGGTCGCAAACGCCGTGTAGCCAACATTTTCGCCCTGGAACCCGGCTTTGAGGCCATTGAAGCGACGCTCATAACGCGCGAGCTCGGTGACCGACATTCCCGTATCAAAGTCGCCAAAGAGTGCGTAGAACTGCCGCTTTTCCAGCTTCAGGTACAACTTGCGCTGGCTTGGCGCGTCAAATCGTTGCTCGCTCCTGTCTCCGTACAGCGGGTAATAGGCATTCGGGTCCACGACTGTCTGGAACCTGTTGCGATTCTCGCTTCGCTCACGATCCGAGTCGTATGCGACCGTCAGGAGATAATCACCTTTAACCTGACCCTTGGCGAAAAAAGCGACCCGGCCCTCGTCGAAATACTCGTCTTCAAAACCAGCGTCCAACGCAGCAGTCATATTTTCTTTCAGTGTGTTATAGCCAACCGTACCCTCGGCAAATCCAACCAGTATCCAGTCGCGTGGTTGCGAGCGGAGCCAAGTACGCAATTCCTGCTGGCGCTGGTTGTCAAAATTCAATGTTATCTCGGCTTCTCCTGCCTGGGTCGTTGGCTCGAGTTCGATGAGCGCGATTCCGCCTGGGCCGACACGATAGATCGGTTCACGATTACCAACCGCAACGATCTCGTTTTTGCGACTGTCTTCGACTTCCCACCACGAGCGATAAGGGGCACCTACCCGGAACGCGCCGACGGCGCCTTGCCGCGATTCCATGCCCTGGCGATCGAAAAGCCTTACGGCAATCACCGGACGTGTCTTGCCATCAGCAACCAGCACAGACAGTTCCGGCACGATTTCCCCGCGCACAGCAGTTCCCGAGTAATTGATTGTGCGCTTGAGTATTGTCGCAACGGATCCGTCAGGATTTACGACCTCGACACTGATTTCGTTCGCGCCATCAACGAGATCCACACCTTTCCAGCGCGATACCGCAAAAGTCTGGTTGGCGCTGACTTCGACACCGTCATAATTCAGCGGGTTCACTGGCCGACCGTTCAATGAAACGTCAAGTTCTTGCTGAAGTCCGTGTTTGATGGAAATTTTGGTACTCGGAATTGCCGGATTGTAGTCCGCACCTGGCAAAAGCAATTCGAGCCCCGGCTTGAGGCCGGTGAAAGCGGGTTCGACCTGCGACGACGGCAATCCACTAATATCGTCAGTGGATTTAGCCAGCTGATTTCTCAGTAATTCTTCTTCGGCACCAGGCACAGCTCCCTGTGTCTGGGCAATGACGACGCCGGACGCTGCCTGTGTCACCTCAAGAAATGAGGGTTTCGTCGGGCGTTTGCCCGACAATATCAGCTCAACGCGTCGATTCGCCTGCCGCCCGCTGGCAGTTGCGTTGCTCTCTACCGGATCGTCCGGGCCCCGACCTTGTACGGTAATTCTGTCGTCGCTGACACTCAGTGCCCGCCCGACGTAGTTCGCCGCCGCGAGCGCGCGCGAATGTGACAGGACATAGTTATCGGCGAACACGCCCCGATTCGCCGGAGATATTTGCTGGCTGTCGCTGTGACCAATTGCAGCGATACTGATTTCACTGACGCCTTCCCAGCCACGGACGAGCGTATCCAGTTGCATTTGGTCATCTGGTGAAAGCTCGGCGGACAAGACGCTGAAATTCAGGTTGAGCACGTATCCTTCGTTCTTGATGACTGCTCGCTCACGAAGCAACTTCGTCTCGACGATCGGCGTCTTCTGCCCTGCCTCGATCGGGGAGTCGAACTTCGCGAAAGCCTTCGTGGTCAGCTCCCCATTGGTTTCAGGGGAAATTTGCCCTTCAAAGCGAATCTCGCGCGACCAGTCGCCGAACTGCTCCGGAATATCGATAGTGAGCGTCGGTCCGGCGATGCGGGGCTCGCCGACTTTTTGACCTGCGACGGTCAACGTACCTGGCAAATAACCAACACCGTCTGGCAGCAAAACCACAACATTGAGGTTTCGAATACGGATATTGCCTTCGCCGTTAACAATGACCACATACCCGACTCCTTCGGAGCTGTCAGTGCCCATATTTTTCATTTCAATATCGACGAGGCCTTCAGGCGGAAGTTTGCGGCGCATATAGAAGTCCGCCCGCGTCAAACTTCCACGGCTCGTCCTTGCGAACTGCGAATCGGCACGACCGGAAAATTGCGGCGCCGTATCGCACCCAATAATCTCGAAATAGTTCGGCACGGATTCGGGATCGATTTGCACGACATGTGTGCCCGGCTCCAGACCTTCGAAATGGAATCGACCGGATTCATCCGACACCGCAAAACGGCCGTCTTCGAGGTACATGCGAATTCCGCCGACACCCAGGTCTTCTGCGAAAGTCGCAGCAGAGCAGTGACCTTCGACAACGCGGCCAATAACGGTACTCGTCGATCGGAACAGGTCTTCGGTCAGGCGAATGCGCGCGTCGGAAACGTTGGACGCCAGCCCGGCATCCGCAAATGCCGTTGCCGTATTGACCAGTTCCTGATTCCTCTTTCCACCCGTAATTTCGACGACGTAGGTGATGACGGCACGCTCACCGGCATTCAGATCACCAATTGGAAATTCAAGTGTTCGCAGGTCCGGTCCAATCGTCGGATTTGGTGTTGCCGAACCATTTCTCGTTGCGGAATCAGGGACGTACCTCACGCCGGCTGGCAGCTGATCAACAATGGAGGCGTTTGACGCAACTCCAGAGGACGCGCCATTTTCCAGGCTTAATTCATAACGAACGAAGTCACCCGGCGAGGCAATCGTCGTCATCGTTGTTTTTCGCAAAAACAATGCGCCGTCGCGTGGGTCGACGGGAATATCGAATTCTGCAGATAGCGGCCCGGCATGTGTAAATGTGTTACCGAAAGACGCCGGGCCCAAAGCGTAAGGCGCGCCAGGCAACGCCTGCAGCGTGGCTATTGAAACTATGGAAGGCGCCGAATAGGACCCTGGCGGTGATACAACAATTTGATAGTTACCTGCCGGAATGACAGGGAATCGGTATTCACCTGTGCCAAATACATAGGTCGCACCTGAGCTGTCAGTTTCAGTGCCACCGCTGGTGATGCTTGACGGAAAAATGCTGACGCCATCGTTGCCATACACCGTGGCCGGCAGCCCGGTAATCGCATCGACCAGTTCAATCAGCACCCCATCAATTGGTGCGCCCGTTGCCGATTCGAATACCACACTCACGGGATCCAGCAATGCCGACGACTGTGCTCCATCGGTCGTGTCGGCGGGATCCGTGTACGTCACGACAACCACACTGTCCGGTGTTCCTTGCAATACGCAGTCGCCCGATATCGCCGGCCCGTTCGCTGATGGAACATATCCGGCGAACACACCGGTATTTATGCCTGTTTCACTCAACTGTATCGTTTCGAAATCACCAGAATCGGGGTGAGCGATATTGACAGCCGCATAGTTGATCACCGCCGCATCGACGTTCTGGTCCGAGTCCGTCAGGCGAATGAAGAACGTTTCACCCAGGTTGTAAGCGTTCGTCCCACTGACTTCGTGGGTGAGTGTCGGATCAATCACACCACCACCCATGATCATCGGATCTGCAAGCGTGACGAAAGCACCGCCCTGGAGGCAGGCGGATGGACCCACTGATTCCTGGTAAATGCCAGTTGCAACCGGGAGTACACGCGTAAACTGGACCATTGACGGACTGCGGGTAACTGTTGTCACTACATCGACAACATTACTGAGCGCCGTTGTCGGAACGGCGACCGAGTTCAGGTAGTCAAGTTGCGCCTGGTTGGATATCACCGTGCCAGGTGGGCTGGCGAAGACGGATATCGGGGCAATCAGCCCCAGGAATAGTGCTGCGGTTGAGCCCGTTACCAGTGACCTCACTCGATGCCATACGTACCGCGGGGGAAACAAATGTTTCCCCCAGGATATGTATCGCACATGGCTAAGCCGGGCCGGCCCATGAGGGCCAGCCCGGACAGGAGCAAGAGACTGTTCACCTGACCTGGTGAACGCTCGTCTCAAAGCCATGTGCAATTTCTTTAGCGCCGTGATCGGGTCTGTCGCCTAACGACTCCGTTAGGGGATCGATACCCTGTATGTAACAACCAGCACTCTTCCGGCTACTACGGTAATCGGGAGATTGCTATTGCCGACTCGCAGGTTCTGGCCATCCAGTGCGCAACCATCGGTGTCAGCATCCGCTGCATCCGCGTTGCACGGTGTAATCGTAACGCCATCATTGACGACCAGCAGATCCTGACCGGCATAGAAGTCCGTTATGAAAACAATATCCGTGTCAAGGTCATCAGAGATCGACACACTGTCAGCGTTAGCGCCGCCATTGTTGGTGATCGTAATCGTGTACTCGACAACTGCACCCGGAATTGCTTTCGGGTTCGTCGTGAGATTGAACGGATCCGAAATAACCGTGGCCGCCTTGCTGACAGTCAGCCCGGCTGCCGAAAACAACGAAGCCATCTCTCACCTCGAGGACACCGTCACCGATAGCGCCGCCTTCCGCGAACACAACTTCAACAGCAGCTGTATCCGGATTGCCAACGTCATCAACGAGATCAGTGCCCAGGGTCAATGCCGTACCGGCCGCCGCAACAGTAGCCGTCAACTCATAGTTGGCAACGTCGTTGTTAACCAGTCCCAGCAGAAGATCGGCATCACCGAAGACATAAACAGTCACGGTCGCGCCGACAGCAATCTCATCACCGTAGGGCAGATCAGTGAGTACCGGCACGCCGCCGCCATTGCCGACCCGGATACGCAAATTGGCCAGCTCGACATCTGTGTCCGTAAATGTCGTGTTGACCGGACCATCGCCGGAGGCAAGCGGAATAAGTGCCAGGTTGAAGTCCTGCGGCAAGTTACCATCGTTGGTCAGCAGGAACTCAAGATAAGCGTCGGTCTGGCCCGGCGTCACGATCGTGTTGGTTGAACCGACCTGCGTCAGCGAAAAATCGACGCGGTTATCAACCATGAAAGTCGTAATCGTGCCATTGCCCACGCCCGGGACGTCGTTTCCAACACCAGGCGCCGATTCGACAACAGGCTGCAGGACCGTACCAACTTCATAGCTCACCGTCGCCAGATTGTTGATGTCGGTTCCTGCAGTCGTTCCGGCGGCGAATGCGTGCTGTGTTAGCAGCAACACTCCCGCTGTCAATCCCAGCCTCGCGAGGAAGCTGTTTTTCCATCTAAAGTTTTTCATCACGGTACTCCATGTGTTTTCAAAAAATATCAAACCACCGGCAGTGCTTGCCCGGCACAGGTGTTGCAGTGCAAAGCACGTCTCGCGACTTGCTCTGCCTTCCCCGTACGTGCCGATCGTCTTCGCGATCGATTAGTCAATTCAGTCGTGCCTTGAAGCGCGCCATTCCCTGCGCACCGGATTGCAGTTCGCTTTGCATCGTCCAGCGGACATGGGTGAAATCCTCCGGCTCGGCCGGTCGCACTTCGTCATCCACCGCAACCATCAGCGCCTCGGGTGCCGCGAAGCTTTGCCCGTTATCCACAGAAAATTCGATGACCGTACCGGGACCAAATGCGGAACCCTCGACGTATGTCAGGTTTTCTGAAATCGGATTGGTGATGACAACGTTGTCGGCGGCTTCGCTACTGATGTTCGTAAACGTAATCGTGTAGACGACGTCATCACCGGGTACCACCGTGTCGGCCGGAACGAGGCTTCGCTTTGTTTCACCTGCGTCGGTTACGACGACTTCCTCTTTCTGCACGACGGTGCGCACGTTCAGGTGACCTTTATCCTGTGCAACAGCCGCAATCGCGAAAAAGCCGGAAGCTATCAATGTCAATTTCACTTGTGTTTTCATGTCGGTTCCTTTTGATATCGCTCTGAATCAAACGTTGTTAATGTGATCAATCGATCGTTACCTGGAACTCGATGGTCTGTACGCCATCGGCCAGAGTGAGATCTCCCAGGCGAACAACAACAGTTGGCGCGCCGCTCATATCGAGCTCGCCGGCGTCAACGTCGATGACATCTGTGAGGTTGCCGCCATTCAGCAAGATGCTGTTGGCAACGAATGTGCTGGATGCTGGAATGAGGTCGGAGAAAACGCTGGTGGTCGCAGTTCCGCCGTTGGTCACTTCGAGCGTGATGGTGTAGGTAAGCGTCGCGCCGGTCACGGGATCGGTACCGCCGGTCGCATTGCTTACGACCACCGACTTTTGAATGTTGATCTCGACGTCGGCGGCCAGATATTCACCGAATACGGATGCAGTGCCGCCGCTGGCACCAAGAACGGCATCCAGGCCGCCATCCCCCATTCCTGGCAGAGTCGCGCCGGGCAGGCCTGTTCCTGATGTCGAGGTCGCTGTCAGTTGACTGCGACCAAGCCAGCCGCTGACAAGTCCGAAAGGCATGTCGTTAACGAGCAGGATGTCTATGGATTCATCGGCGGCCAGTTGTGGATTGTTTTCGGCGGCCAGTTGTGGATTGTTTCCGGCGGGTGCGTACGCAACATCGCCAACGGTGAAGTCGCCACTCGCATCTGTATCGAAATAGATTGCAGGGGTCGCTGGAAGCGGATCGAAATCGTCTCCGACCAGCGCGCTGTCAATGAAAAGTTCGAATTCGTCGTTGCCGTTGCCGCTGTTCGTCACTGTAAATAGCAACGACCGGTTTACTTCATTCGAAGCGACCACGATTTGTGGACTTTGCAGCGTGACAACGACGTCAAGGCGCTCGAGGACGGTCAGGCTCACGACGTTGGAATCCAGCGTGCCGTTCACACCGCCAATATCGAAATTGACGGTCGCGACATTGTCGACGACGGTACCTGCGGCCGTGCCTGTTGCAAACGCCGCACCACTGCAGGCAAAGAAGACGGACGCCAGCGCGAACTGCGCACACAGTCCGGCATTCCATCGCCCGGTCAGATTCCGCTGTTTCAAAACGCTTTGCCCTTAATCAGTTGTCATCATTGCCAACACAATTTCCAGCCGCGCACGCGTACCCGGCCGGCTGGAACGGCATCGACCTCAATGTCGCGGAAACACTGGGGAGTTAACATAATAAGGACGGTATTTGAGTTTGTTTTGAGACCCGTCTCACAGGGTGCCTGTGAAGTCAGTCACACTTGAATTCCCGGCACTTTCGGGCATTGCACGGCCGGTCAATTAAAACAGGCCGGAAAAAACACCTTGTGACGAAATTTGGCGCTGACGAGACTGGGTGTTTGTTGACATTGGGGGTGCACATTGTTCGTCGGCAGGTATAATTGCGCACCCTGAACCGGGCCGCCGCCGGACCCGAACAAGTCATTCAAATAAATCAGAGAATTAACATGACGACCACACTGGGTGCTCTTCAGGATTGGGTAGAATCCGTTGCCTTACTGGCACAACCCGACAACATATACTGGTGCGACGGCAGCGACGCCGAATACGATCGGATGATTGCCGAAATGTGCGAAAGCGGTGTCTTGTCACCGCTCAACCAGGATGCATTTCCAGATTGTTACCTGCACCTGTCCGATCCGTCCGACGTCGCTCGTGTTGAACATCTGACTTTCGTCTGCACGACGTCCAAAGAAGATGCCGGTCCCAACAACAACTGGATGTCGCCCGCCGCTGCGCACAAAAAAATCGACAAACTTTTTAAAGGGGCGATGAAGGGTCGAACCCTTTATGTCATCCCATACTGCATGGGACCGATTGACTCTCCATACGCCCGGCTTGGCGTCGAGATCACTGACAGTGCCTATGTCGTTGCGAACATGCGACTGATGACCCGAATGGGTAAAGAGCCGCTGCAACGTATCGAAAAAGAAGGCAGTTTTGTTAGAGGATTGCATTCCACCGGCGATCTGGATCCCGAGCGCCGTTTCATCATGCATTTCCCTGAAGAACTCTCGATCAAGAGCATCGGCTCGGGTTACGGCGGCAACGCTTTGCTCGGAAAGAAATGTCACGCACTTCGCATCGCAAGCTACCAGGCCCGTCAAGAAGGCTGGCTTGCCGAGCATATGCTGATCGTCGGGGTCGAGAATCCGCATGGTGAGGTTCACTACGTAGCCTGTGCTTTTCCGTCAGCATGCGGCAAAACTAACCTGGCAATGCTGATTCCACCCGAGTCCCACAAGGGCTGGCGAATCTGGACGCTCGGTGACGACATCGCTTGGTTGCACCTGGACGAAGGCGGCAAACTTCGAGCGATCAATCCTGAAGCGGGATATTTTGGCGTTGTGCCAGGCACGAACGAGAAAACCAACAAAAACGCCTACGAAATGATTCATCACGACACGATCTTCACAAATGTTGCGACCACTGCGGACGACGAACCATGGTGGGAAGACAAGAAATCCGGTTCGCCGGCTAAAGACTGGCAAGGCCGCATATACGATCCAGCTACAGGTCCGGCCGCACACCCGAATTCCCGATTTACGGTGTCGGCCAGGAACAATCCATCCTATTCATCGCTTGCGGATGCGCCGGAGGGCGTGCCGATATCGGCGATTGTATTCGGCGGCCGCCGCCGGGAACTTGCCCCGCTGGTTTACGAGGCGAAAGACTGGAATCACGGTGTCCTGGTTGGCGCCAGCGTCGCATCAGAAACGACGGCAGCCAATGTCGGTGAAGTTGGTATCGTGCGTCGCGATCCCATGGCGATGAAGCCGTTCTGCGGATACAACTTCGCGGACTACTGGAGTCATTGGCTGTCCTTCTCTGATCGCTCTGACAGGCTGCCGCAAATCTTTCACGTCAACTGGTTCCGCCAGGACAAAAACGGCAAATTCCTGTGGCCCGGATTTGGCGAGAACCTGCGAGTCATTCGCTGGATCATCGAGCGTTGTGAGGAGCGCGCCCATGCTCACAAAACACCGATCGGCTATCTGCCGAATCCTGCAGATATCGATACGAGCGGCCTGGACATGCCATTCGAGACGATGAAAGAACTGCTGGCGGTCAATATTGACGCCTGGCGAGAGGAAATGGACTCTGTTGGCGAGTACCTGGAAAGTTTCGGTGACCGGCTACCCGAAGCGTTAAAAAAAGAGCACGCGAGAGTCGTCGAGGAATTAAAGAAAGCGAGCTGATTGGAACAAAAAAGGGGTCGGATCCCCTTTTTTATGAGCTAGTCTTCGCAGGAATAGTGAATTGCCAGCGGTGTTCCCGGTTTCGCCACCCGTCCAAGCCCGATGATTCCTTCGCCGGTTAAATCCGAGCTATCGCGCCGAACGAAAGTTTCCTCGCCCTGAGCGTTCTCCAGAAAGGTACCGTTAGTGCTCTGGTCGATCAGAATGAACTTACCGCGACGCATTTCGACCCGCGCGTGAACACGGGAAATGAGGTTGCCTTTTACAACCAGGTCATTGTCGTCAGCGCGCCCCATGTTGATACTTTTCCGACGCTCATCTACCACGACCACGGAATCGCGAAACGTCAGTCTAATGCGGCTCGGACCTTTGTTCTTGCTGTCCCAATCGATCGTGGGCAGCATGCTGGTCGCCTCGTCCGGCTGCCATAACAACTCAAACAACGCGACCTCGTCGATTCGACCCCGCACAGTGGCAACATCGATTTGTCGCGTCTGCACTTTCCATTCGGGGCTCATCTGCGCGACGGTCGTGCCGGAAATAATGACCTGTTTGGCTTTCGCCTGGGAGGTCATTCGGTTGGCCGTATGGACGGCCGCGCCGAAGATGTCGTTTTGCTCCTGAACCACCGGACCAAAATGACATCCGATTCGAATGGATACATTGATACCGTCTTTGCCGCCGCTGATACGGGACTGCATCTGGCTGGCAGCGCCCATCGCATCGTCAACCGAAGGAAACGTTGCCATCACTTCATCGCCGATCGTCTTGATCACGGTGCCGTTAAACTGATGGGTGGCGTCCTTCATGATGTCGAGGCAATGGGCCACCGTCTCACTGGCCTTGGTATCGCCGAACTGGTCATAAAGCTGGGTGCTGCCAACCACGTCAGCAAACAGAATTGCGACTTCCAGGTCTTTTGCCATCCCGTTGTTACCCAGTTACATTCCAAGATCAAAATCCGGCACCGGCCGGATCGGCAATCATAAGCGTTTAAGCCGCCATCTGGTACACATTAGTCTTATTGATGCGGCTAATGTGCAATATGCATAAATGCAGCAAGCCATTAAAATTGCAACATTTTCTTACTACTTTTCAGCAACAATATACGCTATCCATGCGAGGTCCGCCTCACCCTGCTCCGCGGGCGTGAACTCACCATTACCCTCGCCATCTTCGTCCTCGCCTTCCCAGTAAACAGTAGCCTTGCTGAAACCAGCCTCAATCAGTATTTCACGCAGTTCCGGCGCGGACCAGAGTCGCCACTCATACGTAAATGCCTTCTTGATTCTGGAGCCGTCAGGAAACTTGAAATGTATGTGACACCGGATGAAATTGGTCACCGGGTGGAATTTCGCCTGATGCCAGACGTACGTGAATTTTTTGTGCTTGGTTTTTTCTTTCGTCTCTTCCTGAGCTTCCGGTCCGCCAAACAGGTCGATAAAAAATACGCCGTCATCCTTCAGCGACGTGTAAGCCGTCCTGAAGTACTCGCGAAGCACTTCGCGTTTGTCAAAAATGAAAAAACTGAAATTGAATGCTGCCAAGATATCGACAGCCGGGGTTTCGACCGTCATGACATCCGACTCAATTAATTGCACGCGTGCCTGATCAACAGTCGGCAGTCGGCTGATCCGGTTCACACGACCCCACTCCAGGACTGACGGCTCGATATCCACGCCAATCGCCTTGAACTCATCGCCCTGCCTCACCCACTCGCAGCAAGCGCTCGCGGTTCCACAAAAATCTTCCCGGAACAGGTGCGCTGTCCTGCCACGAATTTCCTGAAATGTTTTTTGCATGAATTCGACTTCATGCTCAACGTTCTGCACTGCCTTTTCGTACAGTTCGTGAAGATCGGCTTGCTCAGCCATCGTTTTATGGCTGGTTGCAGGTTTTGCGCTCATTTCTCTGTTTTATCTCCGGAGTTATTAAAAACAGCGGGCATTGTATAGGAGCCTTGCGCCGTCGGCGATTTTATTCAGGCCGCTTGCGGCAATTTTGTCAGCGCCGTTTCGAGAACATCGATCCCGCCACCGATTCGATGAGCGTGCTCACTCAGATAACGCCGCCATGCTCTGGCACCGGGTTGCCCTGCATACAACCCAAGCATGTGCCGGGTAATGTGTTTGAGCTCGGCCCCGAGCGCCATTTCCTTTTCGATGTACGGCAGCATTTGTCGCACGATAGCGTGGCGACTCGGCATTGCATTGCCGTTGCCGAACGCCTGCTCCAGTTCCGTGAGAAACCAGGGCTGCTGATAGGCCTGCCTGCCAACCATTACGCCGTCGACCTGTTCAAGGTGACGCTGACAGTCGGCGATCGAAGCTACACCACCATTGAGAATGATCGTGATCTCAGGCATTTCCTGTTTCAGGCGATAGACGCGATCGTAATTTAGTGGCGGAATCAAACGGTTTTCTTTAGGGCTCAGGCCGGCGAGTATCGCTTTGCGCGCATGTACGATGAACGTGCTGCAACCGGCCTCAACATTCGCGATAACAAAATTCCGAAGGAACCCGTAATCATCATGATCATCGATACCTATTCGGGTCTTGATGGTGACCGGAATGTCGACGACAGATTTCATCGCACCCACGCACGCCGCAACCAGGTCCGGCTGTGACATCAGGCAGGCACCGAACTGGCCGCTCTGCACGCGATCACTTGGGCAGCCGACGTTGATATTGATCTCGTCATAGCCTTTATCTGCACCAAGTTTTGCTGCTTCAGCCATTAATTTTGGATCGCTGCCGCCGATCTGCAACGCGATCGGGTGTTCGCACAACTCAAACTGGAGCAGTTTCTGCGCATCGCCGTGTTTCAGTGCTGCGGCGGTAACCATTTCCGTATACAAGTGCACTGACGGACTCAGGAGCCGCATGAAGTAACGACAATGGCGATCCGTCCAATCCATCATGGGGGCAATTGACACTCTCGCGGGTCTTGTGTAGTCTGTCATTTATCGCTCTTTCTGTAGATTATTCAACTAGTTACATTGTACTATTTTCAACTCATTCTGTACTTATTTTCGTCCATTTTGTGTCAAATATCGCCCATGTCGCACCGTGTCGCACTGCCCATGTCGCACTTTCTTTTACCTGTTTGGAGTAATAATGGCCACAATTCGACCACGCCAACGTCGTGACGGCAGCATGGCCTACCTCGCCGAGGTACGAATCAAACGGGATGGCCGCCTGGTGCACCGCGAATCCAGGACCTTTGACAAGCGTCGCCTCGCTACGGATTGGGCAACGCGGCGGGAGAACAAGCTTAGCAAGGCAGATGCCCTTCCTAAACGCAATCAACTCACACTAAGTGGTCCACTCCATAAAATTCTATTGAAATATCGCAAGGAAGTCTCCGATATTCGCCCGATGGGTCGCAGCAAATCGGCGCACATCAAATTTCTGGAAAAAACGAATCTCGCAAACTTCGACGTAGCCGATATAAAGTCTTCTGACTTGATCGAACATGTGCGAGCTCGCCGGAGGTCCGGGGCCGGCGCTTCAACCGTAAACAACGACCTCGTCTGGTTACGGATCATCCTGCGATATGCACGCGCCGCATGGAATGTACCTATCGACCTTACGGCGATCGACGACGCGTATGAGGTTCTCAGGACCGAGAAATTAGTCGCGAAATCAAAAGCGAGGTCTCGCCGGCCATCAAAGTCGGAACTTTCAGCACTGTCAGAGCATTTTCAGAAGAAGGAAAAACGACGCTCAAGCATTCCTATGGGTGACATCATGTGGTTCGCAATTCATTCGGCGCGCCGACAAAGTGAAATCACAGGTCTATTGATCGACGACAATGATCAAAAAGCCCGAACGGGTATTGTTCGAAATATCAAACATCCGTCAGACAGAGAATTATTTCGACGATTCAAATATTCAGATGAAGCATGGGAAATTGTACATCGACAAAATCACGATCAGGATCGAGTATTCCCATTTGAACCCAAGACGATAGGTGCTGCTTTTACTCGAGCGTGCCGAGTGCTCGGGATAGACGATTTGCACTTTCATGACTTGCGACACGAGGCAACCAGCAGGCTTTTTGAAGCAGGATACTCGATTGTGGAAGTCCAACAGTTCACTTTGCATGACAGCTGGGGAACGCTGAGTCGCTACACGCATTTACGACCAGAATCTGTCGCGATTCGTACCGGAAAAAGGTAAGTCGGGCAAATTCATGAAAGGCACCGCTGTACTGGCGAAGCCAATTTTCAATAAACGGTTGGAGGGAGTTCATTTCGTTAGAATGTGCCGGGAAAAATTGGTGCCAGCATACGGAATCGAATCGCAAGTACACTGATTACAAATCAATTCTGCAATCGGCTCGTACACAACAGTTACCGACTGGTGTTGAAGGGCGAGTCCATGCGAAAACGACGCACCACCGCCATCAACAAACCAACAGGAAAAACCAAATAAAGTTGACGACAACAATGTCCTCTACGATAGTCCGATTACCGCGTCACACCGGCCCGGCATGGATCGGAATCGGTGGCCGGCTTCAGCCGGAATCAGTGGCCTGCTTGGCCGGAATACGCATCGAGTCGGCGCCCAGTCTTTGAAATCCACTTCGCAATGTCACTCGGGTTGCCCGAGATCGGATTAAACTCAAACCTATAGTACGTCTGCCAACCCGATCCGCCACCGGGACTCTGCCAGCAATCGTGCCGTACTTGCCGGGCCATTTATTGATCTTTGCTGGTCGTCGATGGATCGTGAAAGCAATCGACCCGCAAAGAAATACTATTGAGTTACAACCAGCGCGAAGAGGAAAGATACCGAAATTTGACGGCGAAGCGGCACCTGTGGATGCGATTGTTCGCTACAAAATGCGCGATGTCCTGGCCGGTTCCGACCAGCCGGCGTTTTGTGATTCACGCTCGGTCAATGCCTTGCAACATGCACGCCAATACTATTGTGACGCTGAACTTCAGTCATCACCATTGATATCAACTTCGGACTCGCTGTATTGGTTTGTTTGGCACAGTGACGCGGTCATAAATACGCTGGCACTACTTCTGAATGACATGGGCCTTCGAACCGGCGCGATAGGGCCCGTGTTGTTGGTGGATAATACATCGGATGCCAATTCTGTCCTGGGTCGAGTTGCGGCGGCGGTGAACCGTCTCGAATCAGATGATCTCCTCGACCTTGTACAAGCGAAACCGCTTGGGAAATTCGATGGAGCCTTGTCGCCGGACCTGCTGAAGCATGCCATCGCCGTCGATATGTTAGATCTTGAGTCGGCGAGACAGTACGTCGAAACACTTCAGTAAGTGAAAAATCCGCCTCCTATCGATCGCCAGCTTGATCTCATCCCCGTTATTCGGACAGTCGACGGCCTCCGACGACGCTCACTCTTGTAGGTCACCATCTTTAGGGTGTCGAAACACGCTATTGAATAACGCGATGGGGACACGCAACCAGTTCGTAAAGCATTGAGGCGGTGATTGGTGTGGTCATCGACCAGACTTTACTCCTTTGAGGCGCAGACGCATCGCGACGTTCATTCCAGTATCGCGCTGACCGCGTGATCTCCGTCAGATTTGAGCACTTTGACGTTGCTGCGATCTAAAGCGTCCTCGCGAAAGCGCGTATCACAAAGCCACATTCTGTGGCAGGCCTGATCAATTCGCTTCTCAATCAACCTGTCAATCTCGCTTCCAAACACGACACCAAGAATGATTCCGACAATGCCAGCATACGGATTCGCCCTACCCAGCGCCGCGCCGGCGGCGCCAAGTACGAGCCGCGCGCCCACAGGCCGGTGTTGGAACTGATGCCCACAATTTGTACAAAGGTGTTCGCTCATGACTCCTCTCCTCTATTAAGTCAGTGAGTGTTGACATGCGCCGAAAGTACGGTAAAATGCCGTACCTACAGATACTGAACCCCAGAGAAAATATGGGCCTGGGCCCGGAGGATACGGTGATGGCGACGGCCGCCCGCTTCGATTTGAAGCTTGATAAAGACGATAAGGAATTGTTTTCCGAGGCTGCGTCTCTGATGGGGACGACCATGGCGGGTTTTGTGCGTGCCGCAGCAAAGGAAAAAGCACGCTCAGTCATTGATCAGGAATCCAGAGTCACGCTGTCCCGGCGCGATTTTCGTTCGTTCAGTGCAGCGCTGGACCAAGCTTTTGCCCCCAACGAGCCCCTTCAGGAAGCACTGGACAGCGCTCGCCAAACCGTGCGCCGTGCTTGAAGAACAGCGGCTTAACTCCAAAATCCACAATTGCGCCGCGTTCGACAGTGGTACGCCTGAGCTAAACGACTATCTGACCCGTCGCGCGACCCAAGATCGTCGGCGCAATCTATCCCAGGTCTACGTGTTAGTGGATGCTGATGAGCCGACGCGAGTGCTCGGCTACTACACGCTGAGTGCCGCCCAAGTTGAAGCGGATCAGATATCAGAGCAAGAACGGCGACGATTGCCCCGGTACCCCATTCCGTGTTTTCGGATGGGCCGATTCGCCGTTGAGCAAACTATTCAAGGACAGGGACTCGGGAAACGGCTGCTGGGTTGCGCTGTAGATCGCTGTTTGCATGCCCGGAGGGAGGTCGCCGCCTATGCCCTAATTGTTGACGCCAAGGATGCAGACGCGAAATCGTTCTACGAATATTTCGGATTCGTTGCCTTTGCTGACAAGCCGCAGTCCTTGTATCTGGCCCTAGGACGTTAGTTAACTCAACCGTCCGTGGTAACGGGGTAGAACCCATGATCTTGCAATTATCCAGATCGCCAATGACGCGGTCGGTCACAATTCGCTGATGCGGGCGTGAATTCTTCGTAGCACGCGGTCAAGACAAGGGGACTGGCGCATCGGTGCTGGTGCCGTATCCGGCGTATCGTATCAATAGAAAAAAGGGGGGCACATATTTTGCCCCCGTTTCCACTGGCCTATCGCCCGGATCAGCGATACTTTGTCCGCATCAACACCGTCGTCGTTGCGGACTATCAGCGACAACCCGCTCTGATCTTTTGGAGCACCCAGCGCTAACAGGGATCACAGGACTAGCGCCGCGGTGAAAGCCGTCGATCTCATCTTCTGCTTCCAGCTGTCAGAATCTCTCTAGATCGGCAGCCCTTGCGTCAACCCTCTGGCCCTTGCGCCAGTTCCTGGTGCAACTCTTAGGCACTGCAACCGTCGTTAAGCCAACGTTGCCACCGTTATGCCGGATGCATGACGCAGCAATTGGTCGGACCGACATTTTGTTGCAATCAGTCACGCCCGTCTTTGTGAGCGCCAAAGCGCTGCACAGAGACGGGCGACCGAAAGCTGGCGCAATCCCGTGTCGAGCCTGGGCTTTTGCCGTTATCTGCACGCTGCAAAAGCTATTGAACACCCTGCCCGGCGGCCAGTCGACGGACTGACTGGCGCAGCCCCACCCATTCCGCGGCCGTTTGTCGGTCGTCATCGGGTGTCGTGGTTCGGTGATTGACTCCAGTGGCATACACCGCCACCCACTCGGCCTCGCAATGAGGACCCACACGCTGTGACCGCCAGCCAAACCGCGGTTCATCACTCAACAGCAATAGGAAACCGAAGGAGTACGGAATGAGGATGAAGACAACAGGACGCCGTAATTTTGGTTACGGCAAACAGATGGACTGGGCAGGCAAGCAGGCACTGAGAGAAAGCTTCGGCAACGGGCGTTACGCGACCGTCGCCGGACACACCGAGCGCTGGCGACAATTTGTCGCGTGGTGTCGAAGTGAGCACGGCATGCGCGACGCACGAAAGGTCGATCGAAGTACGGTGAACGCATACGGAACGCATTTGGCGGACAAAGTGACCGAGAAATCCATGTCCGTATCGTACGCACAAAACCTGCTTTCAAGTGTCAACGTGGTGCTGGAGTCACTCCGTGGCGATCGACGCATTCGGGTTGCGCCAGCGGCCCTCGTTGGAAAACGGAATCACGTACGAGTCGAACCACCTGCCGGTTTCGACCGGCAGGCCGTGCGCCAGTGTGCAGATCAACTACGTATGAACGGCCACGAGCGCATTGCGTCAGTGGTCGAAATCGCTCGTGCGCTGGGCCTTCGTCTTCGCGAGGCGTCCATGCTCGACGCCAGGGCGGCATTGCGTCAGGCATCAAAGCACGGCGCTGTCAACATCACCGCCGGCACAAAGGGCGGTCGGGGTCATCGTGTGGATCGCTGGGTGCCTGTCTCAAGAATTGGCATGGGTTGCCTGGTTCGAGCCGCAAAAGCGCAAGGCACCGGCCGGAATCTGATACCCACCGAGCTTTCCTGGCGGCAGTGGAATACGCGAGTGCATCATGTCTGGGCCCGGGTTCGGGAGGACTACAACTTGAAGAAGCTGCACGATCTTCGCGCCGCTTACGCCTGCGAGCGATATCGCACGCTCACCGGATCCGTTGCACCGGTGATTGCCGGTGGAAGGATCGCGGGTCGCGATGCCGATCGAGCCGCACGGCAAACCATCGCCCAGGAACTGGGGCACTCCCGCAGCGATGTCGTTTCGGCCTACATTGGCGGAGTCCGATGAACCGGGCGGCCAATCAATGGGCGGCCGCGCGGCAAGCCAAAGCGCTACTAGCGAAGCGATTACCTGGGTCAAGACGCGGCACCGTCCGGCATCACCTGGTTCGTGCCGGGCACATTGCGACGAGCATCTGGCAGCGCTGGCACATCGGTCCTGACCAGTGGCGGCTAAAGCATATGCGCTGGTATGTGATCGAGCGCACTGGGCAATACTCAAACGGCACGCGCTATCGACACTGGCTGACGGTGCGTCTCTTAATCATCAGCCTGGAACACGACGGCTGGATCGAACGGCTCGATGGGCCCTGGGTTCGTCCGAGCGGTGTGCGCGGTCCGCTCAAGGCCGGACGGCCGGTTCTCGAACCGACATCGTCGGCACGCTGGAGGGATTACTAATGTCCGACTACCAACCCACTCCGCCAGTAAGAGCGGCAACCTTGCCGGCGCGGATCGTCCGCCGACGGGACACGCTCTTTTACCTCAGCATGGACCACAACGGGTTTGATTCGGACATACTTTCGCATCGGCAATTTGCTGTTCGCTATTGCAGCTACGGGCACGCCTGCACCATCAAAGAAAGTGGGAGAAAAACCGCATGATGACGCCGACTTACTTTGGCCTTCTTGCCGAATTCGGAGAATCGGAGATCCCGTTGGATCGTGTTAGTGAGAAGTACTTCGGATTATCAGTTCCAAAAGCGAAACGGCGTGCGTGCCTGCAACAACTACCCGTTCCTGCGTACCGAACTGGTTCCCAAAAGTCTCCGTGGCTTATCAGTGCGATTGATCTCGCAAAGCACATTGACCAGCAACGTCATATTGCTTCGAAGCAATGGGCGAACATGAATTAGCGTTTCCTACTGTCGCTCATTGCGGGAATTGGACGTATTTTGCCAGTGCGACTCGGTGCGACATGAAATCTTCGACGCGCATAAATAACTGATAGACAAAGTACTTTTCGAAAACTTCCGCCCAATTCATCATTGGGGCAATAAATATTTTATTTTTCATAGTTTTATTAACTATTATCGCAGTCGTTTCGATAATGAGAATCAGGCAGTTATCGACGATTCGTGCTCGGATCACGACCTTACTGTATCGGTACGCACGACGAATGTCTTTCTCGGCTTTCGGTCGAACAATGAGCGGTGGCTCATAGCTCGTAAATGATTCGTTCTCGAACTTCGGACCAGGGCGACCCGACTATCACGCGAATCAGTATCCGAACCTCGACCGCAAAGTCCTGCCCGAGCCCAGGATATTCAGATTCATAGAACGAAACTGCGGCTTCAAGCTCGTCTTTCGCCTCGGAAAATAGGCGATACCGTGCCATCAGGCACGATTTAAGATTGCTTCAAATACTTCTTCGCCGGGGTCGCGCTGGTTAGGCTGCGAATGTGAGCGCATTATTCTAGATCTACGCGGGGTGAACGGTTATTTTCAAACCGAGCGCTTTAGCTACTTTGGACACTGTAGCGAAGCTCGGATTGCCTTCTGCGGATAATGCTTTGTACAACCCTGCACGAGTGAGCCCTGCCTCTTTTGCAAGTTGGGTCATATTGCGTGCTCTGGCAATATCTCCGAGAGCAGCAGCAATCAGTGCAGGATCACCGTCTTCCTGGCACGCTTCTAAATACAGTCGAATGTCTTCTTCTGTTTCCAGATAATCAGCCGTGTCGTAGCGGCTAAATTTCTCAGCCATATCTCAACCCTTCCACTCGGCAGCCAACTCTTTAGCTTTCGTGATGTCTTTCTTCTGGGAGCGCTTGTCGCCACCACAAAGCAATACGATTACAACTGAGTTTTGCTGCATGTAATACACCCGATAACCGGGACCATAGTCGACTCTCATCTCGCTCAGGCCTTTACCTATCGGCTGGACGTCGCCGGGATTGCCAAGGCCAAGACGACGAACACGCATCTCAATACGCGCTTTGGCCTGACGGTCGCGCAACTTCTTCAGCCATCTGTCGAAGGTTGCGCTTTTTATGATCTCGACCATGCGTCAACTATAGTTGACAAGGGCTACAGTGTCAACTGTGGTATACATATTCAGATTGCAGCGACACCCACGAGTGCTGGCAGCCTAACGCCAGCAACAACGGCGCGAGCGAAGCGAGTGTCCGGCGCCGCCAGGCGCGTATTGCTTGCTCTTGTTTTGCGACGTTAACCAAGAATTCATGAAGGTATACCAATTAGTTCACCAATACCTTCGTCCCTGATTGTAGATTTAACCTCTTCTAATGCTTCCACATCAGTTGGGAACTGATCATCCCAAACTGTAGAGTTGTTGAATTCGTCCACGACTTCGAGATGCCAATCGCTCCCGCCACCACGATATATCTCAACGCGAACCGTCTTGCCGCTATCAGAAATGTCCTGGCAAAGTGGGCTCATCTCAAGTTCAAATTCTTCTTCCATCTTTGAATCTACCTCGATAGTGGATTAGTCGTATAACAGTTATTATGCCGCTGATTCAATCTCGACATCCCATCCAGGAAACAACAACACGGCCGGATGACACTTCAATGCCCTAGCCAAAACCTTAGCCCTTTCAACACCGAGTTGAACTCGATCGTTCTCTATCGCCGAAATCGTCGACTGAGGAATTCCACAAAGCTCCGCCAACTCGTTCTGACTCAATTCCTGCAACTCACGAAGAATTCGCACCGACTCTCCCGGTGATACCTCGATAAGTCTTTTCGCGCGCTTAAACTCTTTCATCTCTATTTCCTTCGATAATCATGAGCTGTCAGATCAACAACCATCACGAGAAACTCTGACTTCTCAAGCCGGTATATAACCCTGTACTGTCCACCCAGTCTGGACGAACGATGACCTTTCCATTCGCCCATCAGGGATTCATCATTGAAGCCTCGAATTAGCTTTAGGCCGGCCGGACCAGAGAATTCAACAATATCCTTCCACTTCTCATATCGCTTCAAAATGTCTGAAGGAAGCCTTTTGAGGCGCCGCTGAAGACTGCGATGCTCGTAGATTTGCCACATACGTTATTTAGTATATATACCATTATTAGTATGTCAAGTGATCAGTTCAAGGACGCGGCATAACAGTTCTTAGGTGGCATCTATTCTTCTCGTATACGTGCATCTTGGAAACGCGCGGCACCCTAGAAACGGCCTGCCGTCGCTCGTTGGCTTCGTCGACCGTCGTTCCACCAACGCACCTCCGCACTTCGGGCAGGTTGTTGTACTGGAGAAACGGGCATGGAGGTGCCCAACATGCTTCTCGAGTGCCGCCTTCGATGCCCCGGATTCGAGAGCCTGAAGCACTTTGCAAGCTCTTGAAACCTCGACGTCTGTAAGACGGATTCCGTCCAACCTCCGAACATGATTCTCGCAGCTACCGACAAGCACGTTCGCTGGCATGAGCGTCTTCAGCTCGCAATCCCCCGAGAACACAACCAACGAATGAAACCTATCTTTCGGAAGGCGTAGCCGCGCGACGAGCGCCATGACATGGCGAAAGTTCTGGCGAAGCGGATTCTGAAATTGATGCGTGGACCCATCGATATAGCGCGCGGTCCACTTTTCGTCGCCCTCGGCCCCAAAGATCCAAGCGTTGTATTCCTTGGCTTCAATGACGAAAACGCCAGCGTTTCCGACAAAGACGGCGTCAATCTCAGTAGTGCCGCGTTCATCGGGAACGATGACGTTTCTGAACTCGACGAGCTTGAGACCCCTTGGAACGGAGATGCCGGTGGTATGCCTATAAGCGCCACCCAGCAGCAGCGCGAGCACGACACCAGCTATCGCGAGCACAAGCAGAACGGAGATCGTGTCCACCTAACGCCGCACAAAGCGGCGCGATCGAAGTGAGCGTCCGGCGCCGCCAGGCGCGCACTTGTGTGCTTTGTTAGAGCGCATGTATTTATTGTTTAACCACAGAAAAATTGAACCGCCCCGGTTATTCCGGAGACTCCATTTCTTGAGAGGATGGAGTAATGAACAAGTCAATGAGATATTCGCCGGAAGTTCGAGAACGGGCTGTCCGGCTGGTGTTTGAACACCAGGGGGAGCACGCCTCGCAGTGGGCCGCGCTCATTTCGATAGCGAACAAGATTGGATGTACGCCGGAGACCTTACGTAAGTGGGTGCGCCGGGCTGAGACGGATCAGGGTCAGCGCTCGGGCGTGACGACGGATGATCGTGAACGGCTCAAGAGATTGGAACGCGAGAACAAAGAACTGCGCCGTGCCAACGATATATTACGTACGGCGTCGGCTTTTTTCGCCCAGGCGGAGCTCGACCGCCGACTGAAGTGATGGTGACGTACATTGACGATCACAAAGATCGTTTTGGGGTCGAGCCGATCTGCGCGGTATTGCCGGTTGCCCCATCAACGTATTACGCGAACAAAACGCGGCATCGCGACCCGGATCGCCGTTCGGCTCGGGCGAAACGAGATGCTGAGTTGAAGCCAGAGATTCAACGCGTGTGGGACGATAATTTTCGCGTTTATGGGGTACGCAAAGTATGGCGCCAGCTGCAGCGAGAGGGCTTTAAGGTGGCGCGCTGCACGGTGGCGCGACTGATGCGAGAGCTGGGTTTGCGCGGTGTGGTGCGCGGACGCAAAGTGAAAACAACCGTGCCTGATGAGCTGTTGGATCGGCCGCTGGATCGTGTTAATCGGCAATTCAATGTGGCTAGGCCCAACGCCTTGTGGGTAGCCGATCTGACCTACGTGGCGACCTGGCGCGGCTTTGTCTATGTGGCCTTTGTGATCGATGCCTTTGCCCGCCGTATTGTCGGTTGGCGCGTATCCAGTTCGCTACGAACTGGCCTGGCATTGGATGCGCTGGAACAGGCACTGTACGACCGGCGGAAAACGCCAGCCGAGGCCCTGCAGGATCATTTACAATCGACTACACGCAACAGTGTTGCAACGACCACTTGAGTCCAGACAGTACCTGTCGATTCGTTACGCGGAACGATTGCAAGAGGCGGGCATTGAGCCCTCCGTTGGCAGTGTCGGTGACTCTTACGATAATGCGTTGGCCGAGACCATCAACGGATTGTATAAAACGGAAGTGATCCGTCAGCAAGGTCCGTGGCGGACCATCGAAGAGGTGGAATTCGCAACCTTGTCCTGGGTGGACTGGTTCAATAATCGACACCTCTTCGAACCGATCGGCAACGTGCCACCGAGGGAAAAAGAAATCGAGTACTATCAGCAACTGCAAGGGTCGGCCATGGCGGCATGACTCAAACTAACGAGTCTCCGGAATAACCGGGGCGGTTCACTGCGCCACGAGCGCCCATCGGTCCTGTGCCATCCGCCCGCTCACCCGTTCCGTTT
>JAQCAD010000028.1 GCA_027621915.1 Pseudomonadota bacterium | reverse complement strand
CCGGTTTTGATTTGGCCGGTAAATCGCTATGCTTTACCGGATGGACGAGTTTAACACCCCATGGCGAGTAACTTCCGCCGCTATTTACACGACGCCGACCGATTCGAGAGTTTATGGAACGCTCGACATCGACGTGACGGACGCCAGGCGATTCATGCAGGAAAAGCGCGAGGCGGGTGTCAAGATCACCATGGTGCACGTGGCAGTGGCGGTTCTCGCAAGAGTTGTCGCGTTTGACGTGCCCGAACTCAATTGCTTTATTCGTCGGGGTGGCGTGGTCGGGCGGGAGCGCCTGGATGTCATGGTGCCGGTTGCGATGGGCGACGAAGGGGTAACTTCGGTCATCATCAAAGATGCTCACGCGCGCACAGTCACATCAATTGCAGAGGAAATTGGCGCAAAGGCACGAAAAGCTCGCGGTGGAGAGGAATCGAAGGCAGCGCAGAACAAGTACCTGTTGAATGCCATTCCATGGCCGTTCCGACGACCTGTATTTCGCTTGTTGAAATGGATCACGGTTGACATGGGTTTCGAAATCAATGCGCTGGGCCTTTCGGCCAATAGCTTCGGATCATTTGTCGTTTCGGACATCGGCAGTCATGGCCTGACAACGGGCATGACGGGGCTGATGCCGGCTGCAAAAGTACCTGCCGTAATTGTCCTGGGAAAGATCGAAGAGAAGCCAGTTGTCAGGAACGGCGAGATTGTCATCAGGACCATATTGCCATTGACCGGCACATTTGATCACCGCATTGTCGATGGCGCCCAGATCGGAAAGCTTGCGCGGGGTATCAAAAGAAACTTCAGAAAACCAGAGTGGCTGGATGAAGTACCAACGGATGATCTTGAGGCCTGCATGTTCAAGCGCCGGGAATGACGATAGTACGTCTCCTTTTGCCTGTTGGCAGACAAAACATTATTCTTGCCGACCAGTCTGTACGATAAACGTAGGATAATTCATGAATTCAAATAGCCGCGCGATTCGCATTTTCATTCTTGCTGGTACTTTTGCGATTTCGCCGATTGCGGGATGGGCACAGGACGATGAGGTCGATGATGCGGTCAAACCTGCATGGGTAGGGCTCTCCGCAGATGAGCGGCGGGACGTACTTGCGTTCGCTGAGGACTACAAGGCATTTATGTCCAGTGCCAAAACTGAGCTCAGTTTTGTCACCGAAGCGATCAAGGTCGCTCGAGCTGCAGGATTTCGTGAATTGACCGCCGACAGCAACCTGCGGCCAGGTGCGAAATTCTATGACGTTAACCGTGATCGGACGATCACTTTGATCGTCGTTGGTACTGAGCCTTTCCGGGATGGCTTTCGCGTCGTTGGTGCACACGTAGACTCACCACGACTGGAGCTCAAGGCGCGGCCGCTTTATGAAATGGAGGGATTCGCGCTTTTTCAGACCTACCGGCATGGTGGCATCAAGAATTATCAGTGGGTGAATATACCGCTGGCACTCGTCGGTCATGTTGATAAGAAAGACGGGTCTCGTGTACAAATTTCAGTTGGTCTGGATCCGAAAGATCCGGTTTTTGTTATTCCCGATTTGTCACCGCATGTTGATCACGATTATCGCGAGCGGATGAACAGGGACGTAATCATGGGTGAGGAGCTGGATCCAATTATCGGGTCAATTCCGAATGAGGAAAATTCGGTGTCTGACGCCGTGCTCTCGTATCTGGCCAGCGAATATAGTATCGAGAAAGACGATTTGGTTTCGGCTGAACTTGTGCTTGTGCCGGCGATGGCGCCAAGAGATGTCGGTTTTGATCGCAGCCTGATGGCAATATACGGTCAGGACGACAAACTGTCCTCATACACCGCTCTTCGCGCGATCATCGAACAGGCTACCCCCCGCAGAACGTCGCTCGCATTTCTTGTTGACAACGAAGAGGTCGGTAACGTCAACAATACGGGCGCCCAGTCGACCTACCTTGTTGATCTCATGAGTGAACTCATTTATAGACAGCAGGGCGACCGTTATAGCGACTATGACCTGCGTCAGGCGCTGCGTAAAACCAAAGTGGTTTCGTCCGATGTCAATCCGGGTATTCATCCGACTTATCCAGACGTCTGGGAGCCCGGTAACGCACCCCGACTCGGACACGGCGTCAATTTCAAGTTGTATGGCGGTGGGTTCAACGCAAATTCGGAATTCATTGCCTGGAATCGTGGCTACCTCGACGGGGCCGGCGTTGTCTGGCAGACAGCAACGTACAAAGGCAGGGCATCAGGCGGTACGATTGGCAATTCGCTTTCGAAGGACAATATGGAAGTGATCGATTACGGTATTCCATTGTTGTCGATTCACTCGACGTATGCACTCAGCTCAAAGTCGGACGTTCACATGTTGTTCCGGGCTATGAACGCGTTTTACAAAGCTGCGGATTGAACCGTCACCAGGGCAGAGAATAGCCCTCGGCATGCCAGAAGCCGCCGCTATTGCCGAGATTCAATTCGTCGAGTCGTTCAACAAGGCCGCTCGCGGATTCGACCGGCGAAATACCGCCGCCACCTGTCATATCCGTCGCGACATAGCCAGGATGCAGCAATGCGACAGCGATTCCATCCGGTGAGAGGTCATGGTGCAGGTTCATGCCGACCATGTTCGCGGCGGATTTTGATGCGCGGTAACCATAGTAGTCGCCAGACTCGTTGTCTTTGATCGAGCCGACGCGACTGGTCACAATGCCAACCTTTGATCCCTTTGTCAGGTTGCCACGCAACGCGCGCGTGACGCGCAGCGGCCCGATCGTGTTAACCCGGTACTGTTCGAGCATGTCGTCGTAGTCAACCGAGTCAATGGTGTCGCGGTGGAAAATGCCCGCATTGTTGAGCAGAATGTCGATAGTTTCGCCTTGCAAAGCTTCCGCCAGTTTGTTGACGTCGTCGTCGTCGGTTACATCGACTCCATCGATGATCCGAACGCCCAGCGACTTCAGCGCTGTGCTGGCATTCCTGCAGACTGCGATTACGCTGTCGCCGCGTTGATGAAATTGCCGGCAAACTTCGAGCCCGATGCCACGATTGCAGCCGGTCACCAGAACTGTAGCCATTGGCGTTCCCCTACCTGGTATCCGTGCGCGTCAGGTCTTTTGTCAGGCGATAAAGGAATTCCTGTCCTTCGAAATAGGACTCGATACGAATGCGTTCGTTTTGACCATGTGCGCGAACATCATCGATGTCGCCAAACAATCCGGACACGCCATATACGGGTATGCCGGCAATACGCAGGTAAAGCCCGTCGGTGGCTCCGGTACTCATCGTTGGAATGACAGGTACACCAGGCCACATATCTTCGGTAATTGCCTCAATGGCACCGAGCATTTCTTCAGTCAGCGCAGACGGCGGTGAAGGCTTTGCGTCGGCTATGCGAGTAACGGATACTTTTGGGTCGCCGATGACGGTTTCCAGCGTATCGTGCACGGCGTCGATCGAAGCACCCGGCAGCACACGACAATTGACCGTTGCACGCGCGCGCTGTGGCAGAGCGTTTTCCGCGTGGCCCGCATCGAGCATTGTTGCAACACAGGTGGTACGTAAGCGAGAGTTGTAATACGGCGTATCTTCCAGATAAGCAATGGAGGACGAATCGGGCGGGCTTTGCAACACGCCACGCATCGCATTAGCCAAATCTCCGCCTTCGAGTTCGGCCGAGCGCGCGAAGAACAGTTGCGTTACCTCATTGAGACTTACGGGAAAATCGTAATTGCGAATACGAACCAGCGCGTCTGCCAGGTGGTAAATTGCATTGTCCTTGATCGGAAGCGAACTGTGTCCGCCTGGATTCGTCGATTCAAGGATAAATGACTGAAATACTTTTTCGCTGGCCTGAACAGCGTTGGCTACATGAATGCCGTTCTTCATCGATCCGCCGCCGCCTTCGTTCAGCGCGTATTCGGCATCAATCAGCTCGGCATGGTTTTCCAGTAACCATTGGACTCCATTGTTTGGTCCGCCTTCTTCGTCGGCGGTCAGTGCAACGATGATGTCCCTGTCAGGTTGGTAGCCTTCCTCCTTTAATCGGATGAAATTCGCGATATGTATAGCCGCTTCATCCTTGTCATCTGTCGTGCCCCGGCCATAGTAGTAGCCGTCCTGTTCGATGAATGTAAATGGATCGAGTGTCCAGTCGGCCGGATCGGCTTCTACAACGTCAATGTGCGCGAGCAGGAGCAGCGGTTTGCGACCAGAATCCCGCCCTCGATATCTCGCGACGAGGTTACCCTTTCTGTCCACAGGTGCCAGCACCTGGACATCCTCGGCCGGAAATCCCGCAGCAAGCAGGCGATTAGCCATTGCCTGGGCCGCAGCAGTGTTGTCACCTTTGCTGTTAGTCGTATCAATCTCGATAAGTTCCCTGAGAATCTCCCGGGCCAGTTCCTGATGTGGCAGCAAACCGGAGCCAGAAGTCGGGGCCGCTTCCTCGGATGTGTTTGTTACCGTAGTTTCAGTCGCATCTTGTCCACACCCTGCAATCAGCATGGCGACAGAGATGGACAGGAACCCGAATCGAAAGGTGGTATTGGACATTTCGCAGTTTCTCCTACTTCTTGAGCTGCAAAGATTACGGCATATCACGTGGATTGGCGACAAATTAGTAGTAAAGTTGCCGCAACAAAATTAGAAAAATATGGGGGAGTATTTCATGCGCCGATTTGGTTCGGTTAGTCTGATCCTGTTTTTTTGTGTGCCGATAACTGTATACGCTGATATTGATCGCAGCAATTTTCCCGCCAATCTTCGCGCGCTGGAGTGGCGCGAAGTTGGGCCTTATCGCGGTGGTCGCTCCGCTGCGGTCGCAGGCATCGCCGCAGATCGTGAAACCTATTATTTCGGCTCGACCGGCGGTGGCGTCTGGAAAACGAAGAACAGCGGTCAATCCTGGCAGAACGTTTCTGACGGATTTTTTGGTGGTTCGATCGGCGCGGTCGCGGTTTCGGAGTGGGACCCGAATGTTGTCTATGTCGGTGGCGGGGAGAAAACGGTGCGTGGGAACGTATCTCCTGGCGACGGCATGTGGAAATCAACAGATGCGGGAGATACCTGGTCAAGAATCGGGCTTACTGATTCGCAACACATTTCGCGACTTCGCATTCACCCGAAAAACCCGGACCTCGTCTATGCCGCGGTGATGGGTCACCTGTTCGGCCCGAACGACGAACGTGGCGTGTACCGGTCGGTTGACGGCGGCACGACCTGGCAACGCGTCTTGTTTGTCAGCGATGAGGTCGGCGCCGTTGACCTGGCTATGGATCCGACTAATCCGCGAATACTCTATGCCAGCTTCTGGAGAATTCTGCGCACGCCTTACAGCCTTGAAAGCGGTGGCGAAGGGTCAGGAATTTACAAGAGTGTTGATGGTGGCGATACATGGGAGGAGTTGACCCGTAATGACGGCCTGCCGCTGGGTGCGATAGGCATCAGTGGTATCGCAGTTTCACCGACGAATAATAAAAATGTCTATGCGATTATTGAAGCCGAAAACGGCGGTGTGTTTCGTTCCAGAGACGGCGGCAAGACCTGGAGCAAGGTGAACGAGGACCGGAACCTCCGGCAACGCGCCTGGTACTACACTCGTATATACGCGGACCCTGCAGACGAGGAATCCTTGTATGTACTGAACGTGGATTTTCACTACTCAAAAGATGGCGGAAAAAGCTTTTCGACAATCGATGTGCCGCATGGTGACAATCATGATCTTTGGATCGATCCGGGTGACCCGTTGCGCATGATTCAGTCGAACGACGGCGGAGCGAACGTGTCGTTTGATCGCGGCCAGACATGGTCGGTCCAGAGTAACCAGCCGACGGCTCAAATGTATCGAGTGTCGACAGATAATGATTTTCCGTATCGATTGCTGGGTGGCCAACAGGATAATTCTGCAGTCAGGATTCGCTCTCGATCGGCAGTTGGCGACTCGATCGGCGTGCGCGACTGGGAACCAACGGCGGGCGGCGAGAGTGGTCACATTGTGGCGAAACCCGATAACCCGGACATAGTTGTCGGCGGATCCTACGGTGGATATTTGCGAGTCATCAATCATCGTACGGGAGAAACTCGTTCTATCGACGTCTGGCCGGACAATCCCATGGGGTGGGGTGCCGCAGAACTGAAGTACCGGTTCCAATGGAATTTTCCTATCGCATTTTCTGTGCATGATCCCGATGTGTTGTATGTTGCTGCAAATGTTTTGTTCCGCACTGACGATATGGGCCAGACCTGGGACACGATCAGCCCGGACCTTACGCGCAATGACAAGACTAAAATGGGTTCGTCCGGCGGTCCGATAACCAAAGACAATACAAGCATCGAGTACTACGGCACGATATTCGCGATCGCCGAGTCTCATCACGAGCGCGGCGTATTCTGGACCGGAAGCGACGATGGACGTATCCACGTTACGAGGAATGGCGGGGATAGCTGGCAGGACGTCACACCATCCGGCCTTCCGGAATGGGCGCAGATCAACAGCGTCGATATACACCCATTTGAACGTGGCGGTGCCTACATTGCGGCGACCCGATATAAGTCCGACGATTTTCGTCCGTATCTCTATCGTACGCTCGACTGGGGAAGAACCTGGCAGCGAATCGACGAGGGAATTCCGGGCGATGAGTTTACCCGTGTCGTCAGGGCGGATCCTGATCGCCGGGGGTTGCTTTACGCGGGAACTGAAAAGGCGATTTACTATTCTCTCGATGACGGAAATAGCTGGAAATCGCTGCAACTGAACCTTCCTTTGTCACCAATCACAGATCTGTCGATTAAGAACAGGGATCTGATAGCTGCGACACAGGGCAGGGGTTACTGGATCCTCGACGATCTCTCTGTATTGCACCAGGCGGACTCAACCACTGAACGCGCAATGTTGCACTTGTATGAACCACGACCGGCATACCGGCTGACCGCTGGTGATCGCGCGGACGAACCGAACAATGCAGGAACGAATCCGCCGATTGGAGTTGTCATTCATTACTCGCTCGGTGAGGATCTTGCACCAGAAACCGAAATATCACTCAAGGTCTTCGAAGCCAGGGGTACTGAACCAATTTGGATCTGGACAAGGAAACCACCGCCAAGCGAGGAAGAGGAGAGTGAGCGAGATCCGGATGATCCGCCGGAGACGCGATTGCTTGAGTCTCTGCAAGGACTCAACCGGTTTGTGTGGGATCTGCGGTATCCGGGAATGGAGCGGTTTGACAAGCTGATCATGTGGGCCGACATGCGAGAGGGCCCCAGGGCAGTGCCAGGTACCTATCTTGCGGAGTTAACTGTTGGTGATGTGACTCGCAACGTCAATTTTGACGTACTTGCCGATCCGCGGTCATCGTCAAGTGCAGCGGATTATCGCGCCCAGTTTGACTTCGTCATGTCGTCCAGGGAACTTCTTTCCACTACGCACGCCGAGATTCGAAAAGTGCGTCAGTTGCGATCGCAGCTCGAGGCGCTCATGATCAGACTTGAAAAAGAGGCGCCAGATAGCAGGGTGACCGAACTTCTGACAGAAATCGGCGCACTCATTGATACGATCAACCCGATCGAAGAGGCACTGTACCAGACTCAGAATGAGAGTCGGCAGGATCCACTTAACTATCCGATCCGTCTGAACAACAAGTTAACGAGCCTTATGAAAACAGTCGATGTTGGCGATGCCAGGCCGACCGTCGGGGCTATCGCCGTTCGGGACGAACTCGGCAAGGCCATTCAGTCTGAGTTGGCGCAACTTGAGGCAGTGTGGACTGAGCACGTTCCCGCACTGAACAGCGAAATTCAATCAATGGGTATCGATCTGGTTTCGATTTCCGAAGAATAAAGGGAGACATCAATAATGAAAGCAAGAAATGCAATAGCGATCGCAGCGCTCGGTATCATTTTTTCCGGTTGCCTGTTCGCCGGTGAGGACGAACGCGCTTACATACATGGACGTTCAGCTTCAGACGAAAATGTACCGCCGTTTAGTGGCGCCGTTTTGGCTAACAACACACTCTATGTGTCGGGGTCGCTTGGCCTGGTTGACGGGAAAATCCCGGAAGATCCAGCTGATGAGGCTCGCGCGGTCATGAATGCGATCAAAGCGGAAGTCGAAGCCGCTGGAATGACGATGGATGATCTCGTATTTGTGCAGATTTTCTGTTCGGATGTCGCACATTACGGTGCATTCAATGCAGTGTACAGAACCTACTTTACGAAAGAATATCCTGCACGTGCATTCCTGGGTTCGGGAGCCCTGTTGTTCAACGCCCGGTTTGAAGTATTAGCGACTGCGGTCAGGCGCGAGGCGGATTAGTATGAGCGGGGTCAGAATCGGGCTCTGACCCCGTTTTAATTGCCGAGCCCGACAGTTGCCAGTAATGCTACAAAGCGCGGGTCATCTCTGATGAAGTCGTAGGATGGATTGATTCGCATCGACAACAAACTTCGAAATCCAGCGCCCGTTTTGTTTGCGTTTTGCAATGCCGCTATCGTTTCGTCGGCGTTTCCAATAGCGGCGTATATTTCAGGAATCTCAGTCTCTATATCCAGCCTGTCGATCAGTGCGTCAGGTAATTCTACGTCAGCTTCGCCTGACTGCGCACGAACGATCAGCTCTCCAAGCTCCTTCGCAGCGTCAATGTCTCTCTGGGTCAGTGTCGCCCAATCAAGCAACAGAACAGCTGCTTCGATTGGCTGCCTGGCCCGAATCCTGGCTATCCACATATTGGCCATCAAGGAGGTGTATGCATCGCGCATGAGCGTCGTTTCACCGACTTCAAAGGCTTCGTCCCACTGGCGTGCGTCGGCGAGAATGTAGCTAAGATTGGTAAACATCAAAGTCGAAAGCGGGTCCGCTTCCAATGCACTTCGAGCGACTGAGATAGCCTCATTTCGTTTGCCCTGCCAGGACAGCAGGTGTGAATACCAGTGCAATGCGTTGACATTTCTCGCGTCGACCGACAACGCATGCTGAAACGACTTTTCAGCGCCGGTCCAATCATAATTATGCAATAGCTGATGCCAACCGAAAGTTGCTGCCGCATCCGGCGAATCCGGATCAAGTGCGATCGCCCTGTTGGCGGCGGCGGTCGCTGCTGTCCTGACTCGAATCGAGTCAGTATCAGCTACATAATTCGGCAATTCCAGCCACGCTTCGGCGAGACCGGACCAGGCTAATGCGAACTGTGGATCGTTATCGACAGCTGTTTTGAAGTGCGAGATTGCGGTCAATATGTCTTCAGAAGTCCTGCCGTTGACAGCCTGTTTCCCTTCGAAATAGGCCTCCAGTGCTTCCATGTTCGCCGTCGGGATTGCACCAATTCTCGCCTGCTCGGCGTCATTAAGTTGTGCGTCCAGCTCTTGCGCTACTGTTCTCGAAATTTCGGATTGGATGCCAAACAGATTAGTTGCATTCAATTCTCGTTCGTACGTATCAGCCCACACGTGCTCATCGGTCCGTGCGTCGATTAACTGCATGTTGATGCGCAAAACGTCGCCTGCGCGTTGTACACCACCTTCAAGGATGCTACCGACGCCAAGTTCCTCACCGATTTGTCGCATATTCTTTGTTGTGCCTTTGTACTCCATGACGGACGTCCTGGAGATAACGCGCAATTCAGAAATTTGTGCGAGGCGAGTCAGCAGTTCATCGTGAATGCCATCCGCGAAAAATTCGGCGTTCTCCTCATCCGCGCTTCGATTAATAAATGGAATGACGGCGATCGAACGTCGGTAATCGAGGTCCAATTGTGCGTATTCCGGATCAGTAAAGACGTATTTGTCCGCGACGAGAAAAATCACGGCGATGCCAAGTAGCGCGATGACGACGTAATTGAGCTTTTGCCCCGTCTGAACGGTAATACTCTGAGTGCGGTCGACATCGGCTGTGGGGATCAGGCCGGTCGGTGTCAGCTCGTACGCCCACGCAAGTAGTACGGCGACGGGGAAAGCCAGCACCAGCAGGAGGATCAGGACCTGCATCGCCCAACCAGGGGCATTAAAGGCAGGCAGGACAACGTCCGCTACCTGGACCAGCAGCCAGGAGACGATTGCATAGGCAAGACTGACCTTGAAAATATTCCGGCGCCGGAGTTCTCCAAGCCTGATTTGTCCGAACAACGCCATGCATTACTCCCATGGTTCCCAGCAGGGATTCTACCGGCCCAGGCCAGAAATCTCGCCGGCAACAGGAAATTTTTATTCCTCGGTTTCGCCGTCCCAATAGTCCACTGCAGTCGCCATGCGTGAAAAGACCAGGAAACTTCCTGGATCGCGCGGATTGCGTGTCTTTCCGTGCCAGACGCCGTATTTGTTCGAATCAGGGTACAGGAACACGTCTGCATGTTCCTGGGTGCTGAGTGCGATGTAGGTCAGGTCGCCATCGGATGAGTTGATGATCTGGTGAGGTTGGTCGGGATCTGGCGGGGAGCAGATAAAGTCGCCGGCCCGCAACGGATACTCCCGATCCGCGTGTCGCAGCGTGCCTTCACCCTCCAGTATGTAGAACATTTCCTCATTGACGTAGTGCGCGTGGTAGGGCCAGGCGCGTTTCCCCGGGGCAAGCTTGATGACGCCATAGCCGAGTTTTCCTGCACCGATTTCAGAGGAGACATCGGCCCGTCTCGCGTTGAAGTCCTTCCCTTTGCCAAATTCCAAATATTCCAATTTATCTATATTGATTATAGGGTTAGGCATATTTATTACTCCAAATTCTAAATTGTAGTTATGGCGTTATTGAGAATAATGTGTGAAGCGGCGTCAGGCCATTTTGTTACCCCCTGAGGAGGGCGTACTATTGCCGGGCACGAATCAAGACACTTGGAAATCTGCAGGAATCAGATTTGACGAAACGGCTGACAGCAGGTTGGACGATCTGCAGGCTGGCCAAAATGGGATTTCCCCGACGTCAATATGGGTTTTATTCGAAATCGGAGCGATCTGCAACGGATCGTCATACTGAATCCGAAAGGCGGATGCGGGAAGACATCGCTCGCCACTAACCTCGCCAGTTGTTTTTCACTGCGAGGCGAAGTACCAACGCTAATGGACTGTGATTCCCAGGGCGCAAGTATGCGATGGCTGGAAAAACGATCAAAAAAAAGACCATCTGTGTATGGAATTGCTGCGTACAGACAGTCGCTCAATGTGACAAGAACCTGGCAACAGCGAGTGCCGAGTGAATCGCGTCACGTTATCGTCGACACGCCGGCAGGGATGGAGGCATCGCAAATTCACGAGCTGATTTACGATGCGAGCAACGTCATTATTCCGGTACTGCCGTCCCCGATCGATATTCGCTACGCGGCCCGTTTCATTGCGGAACTCCTGCTGATCGCACAATTGGATCGGCACGAAGTTCGGGTGGGAATTGTCGCGAATCGTACGCGCAAGAACACCAGAAGCCTGCATCAACTTATGCGCTTTTTATCGAGCCTCAAGATCCCTCTTGTCGCAGTTCTTCGCGACAGTCAGTGTTTTGTTACCGCTGCAGGGCTTGGTATCGGCGTGGTTGAACTGCCCGACCACCAGGGTCGACGGGACCGCGTAGCGCTGTCACGGCTGGTGGGCTGGCTGGATCAACGCGGAACGAGCCAGTCAATTGCCTCTGTTGTCCCGGTGGTCACGGACACCGACGAATTCCACGTTGGGCCTTTTCATTGACGATATTCTAGCCGTTCGTGGTTTACTCCCGCTCGTCGTTCCGGTCAGTCGCGATGAATCGTGCGACGATGTCTTTTTTTTCATTGCGTACGACAAGCCTCGCTTCTGATCGCGAGAGCGCGCTTGCCGATTGCAACGCCTGGAGAAACGAAATTTCCAGCGAATTGTCGGGCTCGGGACATGCCATACGGGTAACTCTCAAGGGTCCGATTTTCAGGATGCCGTCGGAGAATTCGTAAGTGCCCATAAACCGGTTGCAGCCGGAGTGTCCGACGATATTTTCGTCCGACTCGAACTGCATGGTTATCTCTGAATGTTCCTGAAGTCGCATTTCGCCGATATGAGTCGCTCGCCAGGCGGATCCGGCGACGTCTCCTGTAGAGGTGACGGCACTGTCTGGTCGATCCTTAACGCCCTGAAGATTGACGAACGCGAATCCTGCCAGGAAAAGCAAGAAGAAAATAAAACCGATCGCTCCCCTCATTACCCGATCCCGTTCGTAGTCGCACTATTAAGGTACGCCGTCGCGATCTCCACTGCAATGACCGCTCCCCTCGCGAATATTGCGCAATGACAGTCGAATCTGCTCCAATGGAGTTTCACAGAATTTCAATCGGACGCCGCTATGATATTCAGATCCGTTTCCGCCGCTCTCGCCTTGCTCATTTTCGCGCTCGCACCTGTAAGTGCAGCAGACCAGGTGGAGCTCCGCCGTCATACCGTTATGGCCGATGGCCACCCGATCGCAGTGTGGGAGAAAAGTGCAGAGGCTGCTTCCGAGGCAATCCTGCTCGTGCATGGCAGAACATGGAGTGCGCGGCCGGACTTTGATCTCCGGGTCGAAAATGAAGATTTGTCGCTCATGGATGGTCTGGTCGAGGAGGGCTACGCCGTATTCGCTATCGATCTCAGAGGTTACGGCGAAACACCCAGGGACGATACGGAATGGCTGACACCAAATCGTGCCGCCGATGACGTCGCGATCGTCCTTTCATGGATCGGGGAGACGGGTAACTGGAAAATCAGGCCGCACCTGTTCGGATGGTCGATGGGTTCGACGATTTCTCAATTGGCGATCCAGCGACATCCCGAAGTAGCTTCGTCGTTAACGCTCTTTGGCTACTGGCGTGATGATGATCTGGAAATTCCGCCGGACGAGGCCGGCATTGTGCCGGCGAAGGCAATTAATACTGCCGCAGCGGCAGCGAGCGACTTCATTACTCCAGGTTCGATCAGTCAAAGGGCCATTGATGCTTACGTTGAACAGTCGCTCGCGGCAGATCCTGTCAGGGTCGATGTACGACAAATGGATCAGTACAACGCGCTGGATGGCTCGAAAATTACGATTCCGACGATGGTTATAGCAGGCGAATTCGATCCACTCGCTCCTGCCGAGTACCAGGCGAAATTATTCGTTCGCCTGGCAACAGGTCACAAACAATATGTTTCAGTGCCCGGTGGCGATCATGCCGCGTTCCTTGAAACGCCACGAGCGTACTTTATTCATGAACTGGCCGGATTCATGAGGGGAATTTCTATCGGCGCTCACTAAACGTGGGTAGGAGCAATGCTGTCAATACTCTGCAATGCGTCAGTTACTGGTCTAAACTTAAGAGCAAGGTCGCAAACCGCGTACGGGAGGGGGGTATGAAACCGAAACTAATACTATTCGCACTGGTGTTCCTGGGCCTCACCTCCAATGCGGCGATCGCACAGCAGGTGGAAGGACCGCAGGGATTTTCCTATGTGACCTATTACATCTGTGATATGGCAACACAGGGCAATATGGACAACATTGTGCAAAATAACGAGTACGCGGTTTTCGACAAATGGGTCGAAGACGGCAAGTTGCTGTCCTGGGGTTACCTGTCACACTTTTCGGGCGGTCGCTGGCGTCGGGCTCAGTATCATGTGTCGCCAACGATGGAAGAGGCATTACGAAATCAGGAAGACATAGTTCGCGCGGTCTATTCCGATAATCGTGCGGGCGGCCAGGCTCGCTCCGAGGCCTGCAGCAGTCACGACGATTATTTGTGGTCGTTGACCCAGGGCAGCCCGCCGGGGACAGATCGGGGCGATGTCAGTTTGTCGGTCTATTTTGTATGTGAGATCGCTGATCAATCCAGGGCTGACGATATATTCGCGCAAACATTTGCGCCGAAGCTTCGCGAGATGCAAAAGGAAGGAAAAATCGGCTCATGGGGATGGCAAAGCCATGTGCTGGGTGGTGAGTATCGCCGGCTGCAGACCGTCACCGGCGATGATCATGCGAGTGTTGTCGCGGCACGATTTGAGGCGCTTCAGTATGTCAACGACAAACACAGTGCCCTTGGTCGCGAGTTCTCTCAGATCTGCAATTCGCATGTCGACTACCTTTGGGACATCGTTCACGAAGCTCCATAATCCGGATCGCTGTAATAAAGTTCGAAGCGCCTCCGATGAGGCGCTTTTTTGTTGCCGGGAATGCTTTATGTAAGTGAACGAAGCCGTCTATCATGATACGGCAGAAAGTTTTCTCAGTAACCGGATCCAGTGGTTGAGCAATAATGTCGGAAGATAATGTGCAAATACGTATATCAAATCTTACGCGAAGTTTTCGGGAGGGTGATCTACGACACGACGTATTGAAAAACCTGACAGCCGACTTTCGGCGTGGCGAGACGGTCGCATTGCGTGGCAGAAGCGGTTCCGGAAAATCGACGCTTCTGAACCTCATCAGTGGCATCGATACACCGGACATGGGCGAGATCGAGGTCGCCGGAATGAACATTACCCGCATGTCAGAGCGCGATCGGACCCTGTTTCGGCGAAAACATATCGGCTTTGTCTATCAGGCATTTAACCTGGTTCCGACTTTGACCGTTAGTGACAATATTCGACTGGTCCTAGAGCTGAACGGTACCGACGACAAGGTGGCTGAACAGCGAATAGAATATCTCCTCGATGCCGTAGAGTTACCCGATCGAGGCCGTAGTTTTCCTGATGTACTGTCGGGGGGAGAGCAACAACGAGTTGCGATCGCGAGATCCGTTGCGCACGACCCGGCAATCCTTCTTGCAGACGAGCCCACAGGCAACCTGGACGACAAGACGGCCGATAGGGTTCTGGACTTACTCGATAAGCTCGTCCGTCAAATGGGCGGGACAATGATAATTGCAACGCATAGCGCTGCAGTCGCCAGTCGTTGCGATCGAGTGCTGGAATTGCACAGTGGCCAGTTGATCTCCTGATGCCTGTCCTTTATCGCGCCAGTCTGGGGTATCTGCGGCGTCACCCATGGCAGCTGTTCCTGGCCATTTTGGGAATCTGTATCGGTGTTGCAGTGATGGTTGCGGTTGATCTTGCCAACGCGAGTGCCAGGAAAGCGTTCATTTCTACGATGGATATTCTCAATGGCGATGCAAGTCATCAGATCATCGGCGGTCCCGGTGGCATTGACGAGTCGCTATACGTCGACCTGCGTGTTCGTCACGGCGTGCGCGACATCGCACCTGTCGTATCCGGCTCCATTCGTATCAATGGGACAACGATGCAGTTGCTGGGCGTCGACATGTTCGCCGAACGCGAATTTCGCAGCTTTGTAACGCTTGCCAGCGATTCGGAAACTTCGAGCAATACCGCTATCTGGTCTGCAGAATCCCTGGTGCGGGGATTTCTATCCGGCGAGCCAAATGTATTGCTTTCATCGAAAGCGGCATCCGAGTTTGGTGTGCGGCGAGGCGACAATCTTGATCTGATTGCAAACGGGAAGAAATATTCCGTCAAGCTTATGGGCATGCTGGGCGGTGATGATCGGCAGCAGTTGTCTAATCTCGTTATTGCCGATATCTCTTTGGCTCAGGACTGGCTGGGCCTGCAGGGAAAATTAACTCGCATAGATGTAAAAATTGTCGAAGGAGATGAAGAAACCGCAACACGTATTGCCAGTCTCTTGCCATCGGGGGCAGAACTGCTGTCCGCTGCAGGTCGTACGCAGACGACAGCGGCCATGAGCGATGCCTTTATGACCAATCTCAATGCCATGAGCTTGCTCGCTCTTCTGGTCGGCGTGTTCCTGATCTACAACAGCGTTGCGTTTGCCGTCCTGCAACGCCGCGGCCTCATTGGTGTGCTGCGAGCGCTTGGCGTGACACGATCAGAGACGTTCAGGCTGATCCTCGGCGAGGCTGCGTTCATTGGACTGGCGGGTGCAGCAGCGGGCGTGGTGGCGGGAATCTGGCTGGGAGAAAGACTCGTAGGCCTGGTCGCGCAAACAATTAGTGATCACTACTTTGCAGTGCAGGTCACCGACGTGGCGATAGGCCCGCTTTCGATCCTGAAAGGCGTCGTCGCGGGACTCGGGGCAACACTGGTGGCAGCCGCAGTCCCGGCGCTTGAAGCGTCGTCATATCAGCCGCGTCTCGCCATGACGAGGTCGGTGATCGAACAACGTACAGGCACACTTTTGCCCACCTTATGTCTTGGCGGCTTACTTTTGATAGCAGTTTCTGCCGGGTTGCTGTGGGCCTCGGGAAGCAGTCTGGTGGCGGGTCTTGTTGCGCTATTTTTGCTCATACTCGGATTCGCATTTTGCATTCCACTGTTTGTTAAACACGCGTCATCGGTCCTTGAGCCATTGGCGGGGCGACTGGGAGGTACTGCCGGGCGACTGGCAATCGGTGGCGTCGGTAAGACCCTCAGTCGGACAGGGGTTGCCATTGTTGCCTTGTCCATCGCGGTCTCGGCGACCATTGGCGTCAGCGTCATGGTCGACAGCTTCCGTGATTCGGTCAACGACTGGCTAAACACGACATTACAGGCCGACATCTATGTCGGCGTTCCTCGCGGCTCGGTCGATCCCGCACTAGTGGCTGACGTTGTCGCTGTTTCCGGTATCGAAGCGTACAGCACCAGTCGTCGGAACTGGCTGGAAACGGCGACTGGACGTATCAGGGTTATTGCGTTGCAAAAAGAACCGGGTAGCTTTGCGGGGACAAGGATTCGGGAAGGAAAGCCGGCGGATGTTTGGAATCAATTTGACAATGAAGGTGCGGTGCTTGTCTCTGATGCATATGCATTTCGTCTTCGTCTGGCACCTGGTGATAGCGTTCAGTTGAAAACCGGGCAGGGCATGACTCGTTTCAGCGTTGCGGCCGTCTACCAGAGCTACGATTCAAACGATGGTGCCGTCATGATGAGCCGGGCGACGTACGACAGTCATTTCGACGACCCGGGAGTCGATTCACTTGGCCTGAGTCTGCAACCTGGAATCGGCGCGGACGTCATGATCGACAGGTTACGGGCGATCAGCGAGGGACGACAAGTTCTGGTCCTAAGTAGCAACGCCAGTATTCGCGAATTGTCCTTGCGAATTTTCGATCGGACTTTTGTCATTACGAACGTGCTTTACTGGCTGGCGGTCAGTGTTGCCGCGATAGGAATCCTGGGAGCCATGCTTGCTCTGCAGTTGGAACGAGCGAAAGAATTCGGTGTCCTGCGTGCGATTGGCATGACACCGGGACAGACAGGCGTCCTGGTCAGCGTGCAATCCGGTTTCATTGGGCTTCTCAGCGGGCTGGCATCCATCCCACTTGGTCTGGTCATGGCCTGGGTACTCATCGAGGTGATCAACCGCAGGGCTTTCGGCTGGCAAATCGATTTCACGGTCAATCCGACAGCATTGCTTTGGGCGCTCGCCCTTGCTGTCGGCGCTGCATTGATAGCGGGCATCTACCCCGCCTTGAATGCGGCTTACGCGCGCCCGGCACTGGCGATGCGGGATGAATAGTGCCGTGTCAGATCACATTAATAATGGGTTGTATAACTCTGTTTTAATTATATTATTTTCGATACTTTTCGTGGGCTGCGAGGCACCGGTTCAAGGGACGCATCCGCCCGCTGAATTGCTGCCGGGTTCATCCCGGTTATCGGATCTGCTGAGTGACGGTGGTCTGGCAGGCTACAAAAAAGCGACCGAACCTCCGGTATTCAGTTTTCCGGATGATCATGGACCCCATCCGGATTTTCGCAACGAATGGTGGTATGTCACCGGAAATCTCGATGCGGACGATGGGAGTGGCGAGCGCTTTGGCTTTGAATTGACGTTTTTCCGATTTTCACTGACTCCCGGTGGTACCGTGACCAGTGAATCAGCCTGGCGAACCAACCAGGTCTACATCGCACACTTTGCGATTACTGACGTTGGCGCGGATCAGTTTCACGTGGCGCAACGCTACTCCCGCGGGGGAGCGGGGCTTGCCGGGGCGACCTCGGATCCATTCCGGGTCTGGGTGGACGACTGGAAGATTGATGCGGCTTCGCCGAATGCTTCATGGCGCCTTGCGGCACATGAAGATGATTTCGGAATTGACATTCAGCTTAAGCCACTGAAGCGGCCGGTGCTCAATGGCAACGCCGGATTGTCCCGAAAGTCCGATGAGCCCGGCAATGCGTCTTTCTATTATTCTATTTCGCGATTGCAAAGCTCAGGAACCGTGACGATCGGCGATCTGACCTACGCCGTTACTGGCCTGGCATGGCTTGATCGGGAATGGAGTAGCAGCGCGCTTTCAAAAGATCAGCGCGGCTGGGACTGGTTCGCACTGCAACTGTCAGATGGAAGCGACCTGATGTTTTACCAATTGCGTCAAAATGACGGGTCAATCGATATTCACTCCGCAGGAACCTGGATCGATCCAGACGGGAATGCAGTTCACCTGGGGCGCGATGATGTCTCGATATGGGTGAAAGACTATTGGAAAAATGACCGCGACGATCGATATCCGGCCGCGTGGCAGATCGATATTCCGTCAATTGGGTTCTCCCTCGATGTTACACCGGTGATGGCCGATCAGGAATTGACGACAAACGTCAAATACTGGGAGGGCGCGGTTGATGTTTCCGGACAAGCGGCGGGTGCGCGCCTGGCAGGGCGTGGCTATGTTGAACTGACGGGTTACGCGGAACATTGAAAGAACGTGCGGATGCACGGCCGAATGTCAGTTTACTGTAATCCTTTTGAAACTCAGGAAGACTTCTTGAAGAGGCCAAACAATCTGCTGGATTTTTTCTCGACCTTTTCTTCATCCATGGACTCGGTCATTTTCGCAATGTTGAGCGCCTCGAGCGTCTGGGTAATGGACGTATTGATCTGATTCTCAATTGGCTCTGGTTGAGGACCTCTTGGTCTTGATGGGTCTCTTACAGGTCGGTCCGCACCGAGTTCAACATTTTCTGTTACCGCCGCCGCATTCGCTTTCATCGCGTTCAACATGTCGATTCGCAATGAAACTGATTCTCGCAAAGGGACATTGTCTTCGGAAACCGGATTCTTCGCCT
Organism: Pseudomonadota bacterium; assembly: GCA_027621915.1. GTDB lineage: Bacteria > Pseudomonadota > Gammaproteobacteria > Steroidobacterales > Woeseiaceae > SZUA-117. The sequence continues at coordinate 23,013 of JAQCAD010000028.1, read as the reverse complement.
GGATACTGGCGCTGGGAATCTCTTCCAGTTGCAGGTCCGATGCATCGTTAGCGGCATGCGGTACTTCGTCACTCGTGAGTTTGACTGGTGATGACTCATATTCCGCAAGTTGCATGTCCTCGGGAGGGTTCGCGACAACTTCAGCCGCGAGCTGATCGAACGCTTCACAACCAAACAGCGTTTCTGCCATGGCGTCACTAAAATCTTCCAGTGAACTTGCGTTGCTGATTTCCTGGTGGAATTTCTCGAAATCGACGTTTTTGGCTCGTTGATCCGCAATAACCTTATCCAGTGTAATTTGAGGTACGAACGCCGGCGCTTCTTCGAGCGGCAGCTTCGGTGCGGTGCCATTGACTTTGGGAATTGCCGGAACTGCGGTCTGAGATGCCATTTCGCCATTCCTGGCCGCGGCGAGGGCCTCCTCCAGTGCGTCAATGTTCGAAGGGCGATTCGTCGACCCGACTTCCACCACAGGTTTCTGTATCGCCGGCGCTTTTGGCGTTTCGATCGATGACGGAGCTGGCTTCGCCGCCGGGGGGGTCGCATCAGGCGCGGTTTTCGTTGACCGAATTTCCGGTACTTCGACCGAGGGCGGAGCAGGCATCACCTTTGGCGGTGCCGCATCCGGCTCGATTTTCGTTGACCGAATTTCCGGTACTTCAACCGGGGGCGGAGCAGGCATCACCTTTGGCGGTGCCGCATCCGGCTCGATTTCCTCTGCCCGAATTTCCGGTACTTCAACCGAGGGCGGAGCAGGTATCGCCTTTTGGGGCGCCTCGTCAGGCTCGGTTCTCTTCGCCCGCGCCACCTGCCTCCCGACATCGATGCGCATTGAATTGGACAAGGTTGGAAGGTCACCGTGTACTGGCCTTTTATCTTCAGCCGGCTTCGGCTTTGGTATCGGCGCAGGCTCTACGACCTCCTGAATGATTGTGTCTTCCAGATTCTGGCTGGCGAATGCGTCGATGTTATGCGTGATGCCAGGCATAAGATTGGTCGATTCAACCTCTGGCGAAAGTGCCGCATCCAGATCGAAATGTTCGTCTGAATGATTACCGGTTGATTGCCGGGCTGCAGTCGTCGATTCCGATACCATCAACTGTGACACCGCTTCATCAATTTTGAGCCCTACCGGTTGTGCCAACGTTCGTGTGGATTCGATATCCGATTCTTCATCCGCATCGTCGGCTGAGTCGCCGGCGTGCAACTTCAACACAGGTATGTTGGCCTCACCGTCCACGTCTGGCAGTTTGAATCTCGGCAATTCCGGCTGTGTGTCATTGATGAGATCGGGGATCGCGATGACGTCGGGTTCGTCATCAGGGGCGGAGACAATTAACGGCTCGGCCGCCGTGATTTCTGTGACTATCGGGAAGCATCCTGATTCGACGATAATGTCGTGTCCGAACTCATCTTCGCTCACTTTTGCCACGTTGAAATTCGCAGTGCCGACCATCCCGTTTGCCGCGTCAATTGTTCGTGCTGGCGGTGTTTCCCAGTCGATATCTTCGTCAACATCATTTACATTGGCAGCTCGTGCAGGAGATTCAGACCTCGGTTGAAGCGGCTGACGGGGTGCGACCGGAGATGCGAGTATCACTTCACTTGATTCGGACACGTAACCAAAAACGCTAGCGGCGACCTGGTTTATCAGTGCCACCGTAACCCGGGCGCTGTGGTCCTCCATCGCTGTCGTCAACGCAGTTTCGCAAAGCGTGTTGATCATCCGCGGTATTCCTTCAGAACAACCGAAGACGACTTCCAAAACGCCATTGTCGAAAATACTGTCGTAGTCTCCACCCGCTTCACGAATAGCATGTTTCAGGTAACCCTGAACTTCAGCGAGCGATAACGGTGTTACGACATGCCGCAATCGGATGCGTTGTTTCAGGCGAGTGAGATCGGGAGTCGACAGCAGATCGTACAGGCCCCGCTGACCCATCAATATGATATTCGCGCTGCCACCGTCGTCGCCGGCGTCGGCAGCAGTTAGTGCCTCCACTTCAGCAAGCGCTTCAGCGCCGAGTCGTTGCGCGTCCTCGACGACAATTGCCACCGGGATTCCGCTTTCGCTCTGCGCCTTTAGCAGGCGCCTGAATGCTGCAAAGCGTCGAATGGACCCCTGCTGACTCTGCTTAATTCGAAATCCGGCCATTAACAGGTCGACGACTTCCTGAGACGACATTTGCATGCGGCCAATGCGCGCAGCCGTGCGACCCGTTGCAAGTGTCCCAAGAGCGCGGTCGACTATTGTTGTCTTGCCGGCGCCTGCAGGACCTGTAACTGTCACGACGCCATCCGGCGCACCGAGGGCTTTCTGAATACTCTTGATAGCCTGGCTTTGCTGAGGTCCGACAAAGACTTTGGCGCCTTCGGCTTTGGAGCCGAAGGGTCTTGATGTCAGGCCAAAATGCTTCTCGTACATGGCAATCCTGCAGCGTGATTAAGCGGTGCGCACACTAAAGTGCGCCACCGAATATGCAGTTTGCTGGTCAGGCCATGGTTTTTCAGGGAGTTATGTCACAAAAAGCCATCTTGAGGCGCCGAAATCAGGCGTTTTGTCTATTCCGTCGGTACTTTACGAAGGTGGTAATTGAACGCTGCCCCATTGGCACGAGCATGGGCCCACAAGACGAGCATGCCCTCAACGTGGCGCGCATTCTGGATTGGCCCGACATCAACCGGCTCAAGACCCATTCCGGTAACCAGTTCAGCCACTTTGGACTTGGCCGCCGCATTGTCGCCCGCAAGAGGAATCGACACCGGACCACCTGATGAATCCGGATCCACCATTTGACGCCAGTTGAGGGTGTTGAAAGCTTTGACAACATAAGCAGCAGGTGCGGCACGCTGGATGAGTTCTCCGTTCGACGTGTCGCCAACCAGGTGTGGTACACCCTCGCGGGAATAGTTGTTGGTCGGGTCGATGATGATCTTGCCGGACAGATCACCGAGATCCCTGGTAATGGTTTCGGCGAGGCCGCCAGGAACTGCAAGCACGATGATATCGGCACCAGCAACGGATTCAGACGGTGATGTTGCTGCTGCGTTGCCGCCCGTCTGGCTGAGCAGTGCCTTGACGTCTTCGCGGGACGGGTCACGCGAGCCATAGACAATGTTGTGTCCCAGTGCAGCAAACTCCGGCCCCAGTGCGCCAGCGACGTTACCGGTACCGATTATGGCAATGCGCTCTGCCAATGCATCGTTTGCGAGCGTGACAAACGCAATCGATACCGCGAATAAAGTAAGTCTCGGAAACATGTGCATCACTCCTGAATCAGTCGATGAGGTCTATTTGCCTGGGGAGGGCCTGGATTCTGGGTTCGCCGTACAGAAACCGGCAATGCGAACCCGATCGCCGCCTTTGTTCATCTACGAACAGGCGCCAAGAATACTCAGAAATGAGGAATCTGGCCAATAAAATCATGGAGATATGTGACGTGATTACTGGCTCACCCGAGCTGGTTAGTTAGCTTTTAGAGTCGACTCGTACCGGGACAACCAACCAGGAGATCGTTATGCGCCTGCCCGTATTCAGACAGCTCATGCCCAGCACTTTAGTATTTCTCTGCTTGCTGACTTCGTCGGCTTTCGCGCAGGAAGGTGAGTTATCCGCAGAAGAAGCGGCTTACCTGGAAGAATTGCAGGCGATTGTAGACTCGCTAAATCCTCAGACGGGAGACATCACCATCGGTGGTGATCTCGTGACCCTTTCAGTCCCGAAAGAATTCTATTTTTTGGACGAAGACGATGCGGAAACTGTTCTGGTCGACATGTGGGGCAATCCGCCAGGCCAGGAAGTCCTGGGCATGTTGTTTCCGGCCGGTCTCACACCACTGGACCATGATGCCTGGGCAGTGACCATTGCGTATTCCGATGATGGCCACGTATCTGATGACGATGCCGCCGATATTGACTACGACGAGCTGCTTGAAGAAATGCAATATGAAGCGCGTGCTGCCAATCCGGATCGCATCGATGAAGGATACGAACCGATCGAAATCGTGGGTTGGGCTGAGCCGCCGCACTACGAAGCTTCGTCCCGAAAACTGTATTGGGCCAAAGAGATTCAGTTTGGCGACATGGACGAAACGACACTTAACTACGAGATTCGCGCACTGGGGCGAACCGGCGTACTCAGCATGACGTTCATCGCTCCAACCAGCCAGTTAGACGCCATCAACGAAAGCCGCGAAGCGGTGCTCGCGATGGCAGAATTTAATTCAGGACGCCGCTACGAAGACTTCGACTCCAGTATTGATGAAGTGGCCGCCTACGGGGTTGGGGCGCTGGTCGCCGGCAAAGTTGCCGCCAAAACCGGATCGCTGGCCGCAGCAGCGTTGCTGCTCAAAAAGGTCGGCGTTTTCATCCTGATCGGGCTGGGTGCATTAGCCCGGAAAATGAAGGGCATGTTTGGATCCAACGAGTTAACGCCCCCGAAATAAGGCCGGATTCTAGTCCAGCAACCGCATAAGGTTGCTGAAGGCTCCCGGATCCGTAAAAGCCACAAATATTAGCCCGCTGATGGCGCCGCAAAGATGCGCATCGTGATTTATGCGACCCTTCTGCTGCGTCGAAGCCCAATAGGAGTAGGCGACGTAACTCACAGCGAAGAGCGCTGCTGGAATAGGAATCGGAATTGGCAGAATGATCAGCGTCGTTGTCGGGAAGTACACGATATACGCGAACAACACGGCCGAGATTGCGCCTGATGCACCCAACGATGCGTATTCCGGATTTACTTTATGTTTGTGGTAGGTGCAGGCATGGCTCAGCACAAGACCCGTCGCATACAGAAAAATGAATTCCAGCGTCCCGATCTGCAATTCAAGGCCGAACGCGAAAAAGTAAAACGTAATCATGTTAAACGCCAGGTGTCCGACGTCGGCGTGAACGAATCCGCTCATGTAGATTGTGTCGTACTGTTTCGAGCGCAAAAACCAGTACGGCCTGAACAAACTACGATCGATAATTTTCGGGTTTGCAAATAATCCCAGGAGGCTGGTGATTATTGTTGCAGCGAAAATAATACTCGCACCTTTCTGACCGGTCAGATCCATTCGAAAGTCACCTTGGAAGTAGCAGGACTGATACGAGCGACATTATGCCTCAGCCTGGCCGGTTCATCGTCTTTATCGGACTTTCATAGCATGATAGCGTCACGATATGAGCTTATGGATTGCATTGTTTCGCGGTATCAATGTCGGTGGCCGTCATGTTCTACCGATGAAAGCGCTTACATCTTTGCTTCAAGGTCTGGATTGCGTTGATATTCTGACTTACATCCAAAGCGGCAATGTCATATTTTTTCATAGGGAAAAAAACGCAGGTATTCTGCCGCCAAAGATCTGCAAGGCGGTGAAATCCGGATTCGGTTTTGCACCGGATGTCCTGCTTTTGACCAATGAGCAATTGATTGGCGCGCATGCTGCCAATCCGTTTCCTGATGCGGAGCACGAGCCGAAATCATTGCATCTCGACTTCCTGGCTGAAGATGTGTGCAATGCAGATTGGGCGGCTCTGGACGCGTCAAAGAGTGCGACCGAACATTATCGACTGATTGACCGAATCTTTTATCTGCACGCGCCTGACGGAATTGGGCGCTCGAAACTGGCGGCCAAAGTTGAAAAGTACCTTGGCGTTCCAGCGACGGCCCGCAACTGGAGAACCGTCGAGAAAGTTCTCCAGCTTGCGGGTGCCGCAGGGGAATCAGAATCGTAGCTCGAAACCGACTGATGCCATCCAGACACTGTCGGCCTCGTCGATGTCGAACCAGTCGACTTCCGCACGCAGTCCAAATGACCCGCCGGAATTCCAGCGTGCGCCAAGTCCCAGCGCAAGATCAGTGCCGTCTTCTGTATCGACAAGAATGCCGTCGATGATCGAGTCTGCCTCCCAGGAGACGAAACCGGCTTTTGCAAAGACATCAACCCCATCAGAGAGTGGCAGGTTGCCTACCCCATAAAGATTCCAGCCGGATGCATCAATTTCCCCTGGGAAACCGCCGACAATATCCTCCGGGCTGCCGAAATCGATGTAACCGCCCTCGATTCCGAGATAGCTGGAAGCCGTATAACTGGCGAATATCTTGTAGCCCGTGTCATTCGCGTCGAAATCGAATCCCGGGTCACTGTCCTGAATTTCTACGTAACCAACCGATGCGCCGAGCGACAGCCCCTCGTCAGCGTGAGTATTGGCGGCAAACAGTGTTGCGAGCCCAATCAGTGCAACTGTGAGAATTTTCATGAGAAGAGTTCCTCTGCAATTTATGAATATTGCCGCGCACAACGCAGCTATCTGAAAGATAATCAGTTCAATATTAATGCCGGCTGAATGCCGGGCTTATGCAAAACCGGTGTAAGGCTAGTTTGCCCGCGTCATCGAGATGAAGCCGTCGAGACTTTCGACGTCGGAGAGCCAGCGCAGTATGGCAGGATAGTCCGAAATATCGAGGCCACCTTCGTCGGCAACCCTCATGTAGCTGTACATCGCGACATCCGCAATCGTTGCGTGATCGGCAGCCAACCACGTTCGATCAGCGAGTTCCTGTTGCATCCACGGAAACAACCTGTCAGACCATTGAACAGCGGCGTCGTAGTCATGATCCCGGCCGAACAATTCAATGGCACGTGCAATCACCGGTCCACGATAGAGCTCACCCGATGCGCTCGATAACCAGCGCTGAACTTTGGCCGCGCCCTCGGGGTCTTCGGGTAGCCAGCGCTCGTCTCCATAGCGTTTCGCAAGGTAGACGAGCGCGGCGCATGAATCGGTGATAACGACGTCGCCATCCACCAGTGTTGGCACCTGTCCCAACGGGCTCAACTTTAGGTAATCCCGCGTTTTGTGTTCGCCTTCGCGCATATTGACATTCTCGGATTCGAATTCGATACCGAGTAACGAAAGAAACAAACGGACACGATGGGCGTGACCGGAAACCGGGTTGTCATAGAGTTTAATCGTCATTGCGCGATCATATCAGTCATCGTATGCGGCGTGTTGCCAATCGATTGGACGGTGTCGTGGCAGCATGGATCCGGTAACATTGCGCAATGTCAAAAATGAAAGCCAGCACGCTGCGAATTGGCCATCGATATCGACCCGCACGCCTCGCCGCTGGTTATGACGCCATCGTCATTGGCTCGGGAATGGGCGGGCTCACTACGGCCGCACTGTTAAGCAAGCTGGACTGGAAAGTCTGCGTACTCGAACAACATTACACAGCAGGTGGTTATACGCACTCCTATGAACGCAACGGCTATGAGTGGGACGTTGGTGTCCACTACATCGGAGACGTCGGCACCAGGACGCGAACCCGTCGGATGTTTGATTTTCTCACCGACGGCAAGCTCGAGTGGGCGCCAATGGATGAGGAATACGATCGCTTCTACGTCGGGGATAAGATTTTCAATGCGCGAGCCGGGAAGCAGGAGTTTCGTGACAACCTCGTACATCAGTTTCCCGATGAGGGCAAGGCTATTGATGCGTATATGGAGATGCTGTCCCAGGTCAGTGGTGCACTGTCAACGTTTGGCATGGGGCGAGCGCTAAAACCATGGCAACGATCGCTGGCGGCGCCATACTTGAAATGGAAAACGCCGGACTTCATGTTTCGAAAGACATACGACGTACTCTCCGAACTGACTGACAACCAGGACTTGATCGCGGTGATCTGTGGACAGTGGGGCGACATGGGATTGCCACCCAAGCAATCCGCTTTCATGGTTCATGCAATGATCGCTCGTCATTATCTCTACGGTGGGTTCTATCCTGTCGGCGGTAGCTGGAAAATCGCTGACTACATAATTCCGAAAATTCAAAAGGCTGGCGGTGAAGTATTCACTTATGCGCGTGTCAAAGGAATTCTGATCGCCGATGGCAAGGTCTCAGGTGTTGAAATGGAGGATGGGCACCAAATCGACTGTGCCTGTGTCGTTTCGTCCGCCGGTGTCGAGAATACGTTTAACAGGTTGCTTGCCGGAAGCGTCGTTGCGTCGCATGGCTATGCAGCTGCGATGAACAATGTTCGGCCAAGCATCGGGCATCTTGGTGTTTATATTGGCTTGCAGGGAACCGCTGAGGAGCTTGGGCTGCCGAAAACGAATTTCTGGATATACCCGACTAACGATTACGACGGCGCGCTTGAGAGATTTCTCCGTGACAAGGATGCGCCATTTCCTGTCGTCTACATTTCTTTTCCCTCTGCCAAGGACCCTGACTACCTGAATCGCCATCCGGGGACTGCGACCATAGAAATAGTGGCGCCTGCGCCATACGAGTGGTTTGAGAAGTGGGGAGGAACGACGTGGGGAAAACGCGGTGACGGATATGATGATTTCAAAGAAGGTTTGACAGACCGGTTGATGGAGCAACTTTACGACAAATTGCCGCAACTAAGGGGCAGAGTAGACTACTGCGAACTTTCGACGCCTTTGTCGACGGAATGGTTTAGTGCCTACGGACGCGGAGAATTGTATGGGCTCGACCACACACCGGAACGGTTGCAGCAGGAATGGCTGACGCCGAGAACACGTATTCCGGGGCTATGGCTTACCGGTCAGGATGTGCTGACCTGCGGTGTAACCGGGGCAATGATGGCTGGAATGTTAACGACGATGGCAATGGTCGGGGTAAGAAAGATGACACCGGTGATGAAGGAGATTTATGGCTGACAATTCGCTCTTCGCCGGTCAGATCAGCTGTGTGAATTCTTCGACGAAAGTGTCGAGCATTTCGAGGATCTTCGAATCGACTTCAATATCGGTCAGTTGATCGGACAACGCTCTCACGAACAGTTTCGTATTGTGCAGTTCCGCCATGCCTTTGGCGCTCGAGAAGGCGTCGGACCATTTTTCCATCGATCGCGGTTTTTCGAAACCGTTAATCCATGCGGCAATGTCCGCTGATTCGATGGAATTTTTCTGAATAACGGTAGAAACGACGCGGGCGAGCCGATCGCTTTCATTGTACGTGTAAAAAATCCCATCAGGGGCAATCTTGGATCGAACGGCATCCAGTATGGTCAGCATTTGTTCCGGCGTGGTCGCGGGATGTAACGTGAATCTCCACAACAGGTCGCTCAAATGTGCAACAGGGTGGATCCAGCCGACGTCGGCGTCGAGGCCGCGATAGTCATCTTCGTGCCCCAGGCTTCGAACAGCCAGATCGAGCAAATTCTGCCGTGCTTCATTTGACATGAATGGCCTGTTCGTATCCGAGCGCATAATCTCGGACAATACCAACGCTGCAAATGATCGATTGAAAACAGAATCGCTGGTCATCATGCCGCTCAAATCGGCAAGAAGTTTTTCGCGAGTTTTGTCAGTCAACCGCTCGCTACGTAGCCAGGTCATAATTAATTCGTAGGCGATCTGATCGCGGAGTTCCGGGTTCGGCGATCCGAGGCAGGGCAAGAGTACAAGTGCAAGCTCGTCCGCAGGTACCTCGTTGGTTTGGGGCTGCTGCCGGACAGGACGCCAGTATTCAAGGGCAGACTCCGTGTCCAGGCAATCGATGTCAGTGGCTTTTGCCGTCGCAATTGGACAAATTAGCGTTGCTGTCGCTATCCATGAAAGGACGAGGCGACCTAATCGCGATTTCAATACGACGGTGAGCATAAGGATTCTCGATCGTTACGGGGCGGGCGAACATGTGTCCGCGACTCCGAATGTATCGAAAAAGTCCCGGTGAAACCACTGAACGATGATGGTGTTACGATAAGCGCCGTGCCATGTTAATAGTGATCGAACGGCGCGACGACGCGGAGGATTACAATGTCAATTACCGTCAGGCCCGCGGAGCACCGTGGTGCCGTGAACACGGGTTGGTTGAATGCGAAGCACAGCTTTTCGTTTGGCGAATATTACGATCCCGCGCACATGGGATTCGGCAATCTCAGAGTCATCAACGAAGATCGAATTGAACCGGCACGGGGATTCGGCACGCATGGTCACAAGGACATGGAAATTGTCACCTATATCATTTCGGGTGCACTTGAGCACAAAGACAGCATGGGTAACGGCTCGGTTATTCGCAGTGGCGACGTACAACGCATGTCCGCGGGCACGGGCGTCAGGCATAGTGAATTCAATCACTCCGCCGATGAGTTAACGCACCTCCTGCAAATCTGGATTTTGCCAGAGGCGGGAAGTATCGCTCCCGGGTGGGAAGAGAAAACTTTCTCGGCAGATGACAAACACAATCGGCTGAAGCTTATCGCATCGCGTGATGCGCGCGAAGGTTCGCTAAAGATTCACCAGTCCCTTGATTTATATGCATCCGTGCTGGATGAGAATACGCAGTTGACCCATACATTGGCCGACGGTCACATTGGCTGGTTACAGATCGTGAGGGGCGAGTTGTCTGTGAATGGTCAACTCCTGAAAAGCGGTGATGGTGCTGCAATAGAGGGCGTTTCAGCGCTGACGATCATAGCCGCCGATGAAACGGAATTCCTTTTGTTCGACATGGTGTAGGTGGTGGCGGACATCTACGCCGACATCGTGGCTGCTTCGGGTCGACGCCGGGCTTACCTATTGGGCGCGCCTCGCTTATGCTTGCGATGCGGCCCGGGACACCGTGCCCGGCAGTTAATCACATCGTTCAAACCTATGGAGCAGACATGATTTTTCGATTTATCTTCACGGCAGCCATTGCCGGAATTTCAATGACCTCATTCTCGGCAGAGCCAACCACGGGCCCTTACGTCGACAGTGGTGGACCGGCTTTCGAAGTCAGGGACAGGGATATACCGTTGCGGGAAGGGCACAAGTATCGCGTGGTGTTTGAGGCAACTGAATATCCGGGAGAGACCACCGACGTCAATCGTGAGCTGACCATCGTTGGACGATTTCTCAACATGCACGGCAAGAACGGCGTGCCGCTTGAAGACATGGATATCGCGGTCGTTATCCATGGCCAGACGTTGCTGGCGGCATTGAATGATGAAGCTTACGAAAAGATCAACGGCACGAAGAATCCGAGCCTGCAGCTTCTGACGGACCTGGCAGATGCAGGAGTTAGATTCTATGCGTGCGGTCAGTCCCTGGGATTTCGCGGCTGGAAGAAAGAAGATCTTGCCGCGCCTGTGAAGGTTGGATTATCAGCGATGACTATGTTGGTAACTTTGCAGTCGGATGGCTACGCGTTCTTGCCATAACAGGGCTAAAGCTGACTCGGAACGAATTGCTTCATCACGGCGGCCTTGGAATACGGCTATGAAAGATAAACTGCAGATTACCGCCTACGAAGTTGTCGAGGCGCCGATGCCGCTTCGAACGGCACAAAGAGCGCGTGACTGGATCGAAGCACTGCCGGAGAGATTCGCGTATCGGTGCCTGCCATTGGCCATCGCCAACCAGGTTGGATGGGAAATTCTGAATCCTGTGCCCTTTACGGCGCGCTGGACCGGCAGGGACGGACTGGATGCGATTGCAATTAAATTCCACGACGAACCCTCGGCGCTGATCGGATCGCACTTCGGTCATGGCGTGCTGACTTTTTCGATGGGTTACCTCTTCAGGACGACGAAGTCCCATAACCTGTGGGTCAAAGGACCGGCCAATCGGCCTAAGGATGCCATTGCGCCGCTCGAGGGCATCATCGAGACCGACTGGGCGCCTTTTACCTTCACGATGAACTGGCAGTTCACCAGGAAGCGCCACAAAATCGTGTTTGAAAAAGATGAGCCAATAGCAACCGTTCTTCCCTATCCCCGCCACTACGTTCGCAAATTCGAACCGACGCTGAAGAACCTGAACGAGAATCCAAAGCTCTATCAGCAGTATGTCGACTGGCGGGACGATCGGATGAAATTCAACGAGGAACTGCAAAAGACCGGTACCGAGGCACAGAAGCAGGGCTGGCAGCGTACCTACATGAAAGGGCAGGATCAGTCCGGCAATACGTTCGCCGGGCACGAAACCAAGGTACAGATGAAGGATTTCAGGAGAACCTGACCTAAAAAATGGGGTCAGAGCCCTTTTTCGAGAGCCCTTTTCGAAAAACTCTAATAAATCCTTCCATTTAGGTGCGGGACTGTTATAGTCCGCTCCGTCTTGGCGCCCATCGGTCGGCGCCACACACTCCGAGCCCGCATTTCCGCGGTTGCCGGAGCTCTTACAGAATTATCAGCCTGGACCGAACCTTGCGCGGTTTACCCCGCCCTCGAGTCAGGCGATCCGGAGTAAACAATCCAATGTTATTTAACCAACTCGGCCTATCGGCCGAATTGCTGCGTGCGGTCGATGAAAAGGGTTACAAAGAAGTCACGCCGATCCAACAGCAATCCATTCCACTTATTCTTGCAGGCAAGGACGTTCTTGCCGGTGCCCAGACAGGCACAGGCAAAACCGCTGGCTTTACGCTACCGCTCTTGCAGCATTTGCAGAATTCACCAAACAATCGGCGCAGCATTCGTGCGCTGATTTTGACGCCCACCCGTGAGCTCGCAGCGCAGGTTGCCGAAAGCGTACGAGACTACGGTTCCCATCTGCCATTTAAGACAGCCGTGATTTTTGGCGGCGTCAGCATCAACCCCCAGATTTCGAAATTGCGAAACGGCGTCGATATTGTCGTCGCGACACCTGGGCGTCTGCTTGATCACATGCAACAACGAACTATCGACCTATCGAAAGTCGAGTTTCTTGTGTTGGACGAAGCAGACCGCATGCTCGATATGGGCTTTATTCGCGATATTCGCAAAGTTCTTGCCGTGTTACCCAAGCAGCGTCAGAACCTGTTGTTCTCAGCAACTTTTTCAACTGAAATTCGAAATCTCGCTGCCGGACTGTTGAACTCACCGGTCGAAATCACGGTAGCGGCCCGCAATAAGCCTGCCGAGCTCGTCAAACAAGTCGTGCATCTGGTCGACAAGGCTCGCAAGCGCGAACTGCTGTCACACAAGATTGGTTCCGAAAACTGGAAGCAGGTGCTCGTGTTTACGCGCACGAAGCACGGTGCCAATCGCCTCGCTCAGCAATTGTCCGATGATGGTTTGGCGTCTGCAGCCATTCATGGCAACAAGTCGCAAACCGCGAGGACGAAGGCTCTGGCGGATTTTAAGTCAAACAAAGTCAGAGTGCTGGTTGCCACCGATATCGCCGCGCGTGGCCTTGATATCGACAAGTTACCGCATGTTGTCAATTACGAGCTGCCGCATGTCCCGGAAGATTACGTACATCGCATTGGCCGAACAGCCCGTGCCGGTCGAGAAGGTCACGCTGTTTCCCTGGTTTGTGTTGACGAGAAAAAATTGCTCGCCGACATTGAGAAACTGCTGAATAGCCAAATTCATCAGGAAATCATCCCGGGATATGAGCCAGACTCGCGCATCAAGGCCGAGCCGATAACGCAGGGTCGAAGTAATCGACCCTCTGGCAATCGAAATGCGAATCCCAGGAACCGCCGCGGCGGCGCACCGAAGAAGAAAGCGATACAGCGCCAGCGCCCATCAGGAAAACAGCGTCGCGCAAGCTGATTAGGCTCTCCACTTGTCTTCATAACGGGGTGGCCGTGCACTAGACTTGTTGCATGGCCGGACTGCCGAATCTCATAACGGAGCTCAGACGCCGATGAGTTTTTAGCACAGCGATTACTGTGTGGCCAGGCAGCCTGGCTTCAGCTTACCCAAATGAGGTCAATCGGCTCATCAGCGGTGTTGCCCGATTGGTGCATCGCGTCGAGTTCCAGTGCCGTATCGCTCCAGCCAATTTCACCGTCGGGGGACTAGCTGGTTTCTGCGCTGTCACCGTACCTGACAGTCCACTCACCGCCTTTAACGTGAATATACAATTGGATTGGCAGGGTGCCTGTGGATGCCTTCCCACTGCCCGGGCTGCACGACGTAGCGCTGTAAGACAAGTTTGTCGTTTTCCAGTAGCACTTCGCCCGCGATGTTGGGGTAATACTGATGGCACGGATTCGGCGGTCCGTCGCCATGATGATCTGCGCTGGCGGTTACACCAAACAGGATGACTGCTAGAAATTGAATTCTGACGATGTTAACTACCTTTGCGGGATTACTGCTGACGTTTGAAAGTCGACTTCATGTCAATTCTTGGTTGGGCCCACACGGACTCAACCAATTTTCCATCGTGAAGCGCGGGAATCCATTTACCGTTTTGCAAATGCGTAGCAAAGCCGTTTCTGCAGGCCACGGACATCCCGAAATTGGCGGCAAGAACATCGAACTCGCTCGCTATGCCGAGTTCATTAACAATTGCGACCTCCATGATGAGATCATCTCGAGTGAACTCGAGGCAGCGGCCTGGCCAGGGATGCTCCGAATATCGTTGTGCGCCGATGTAATTAAGCCCCAGTCGCTCCACATTTTTCATGTTATGCAGGTAAATATCAAACGTCTCCGATTCGCCGAGCTTTTTGAATACCACAGTAAACTGAAAATCCACTTCTTCCGCTCTGCCATTTACGATTGCAGGCGTCAAGCGCACGGAATTAAAGCGGCGACTTACGGCCATCGTGAACATTAATTTCGGATCATTCGGCGCGGAACACCGCGCGTCCTTCAGTCTGCCCTTTGCGGTCGCATGACCTGTGCATGAGACGACTACTTCGGTATCGCCATCAATATCCGGAAACGTAATTTGACTCTGCATGGACCGTTCGCCCTCGACGAATCGCGCATGCGTGAAACGTGGCTCTTCTTCGGCAAAAAGCGCGGTGCTAACTGTTAGCGCCAGAATTGACAGGAGGGTAATGAGATATTTCATCGGCTCGGTTGCTGAAAGAGTCAAAACGCAAATTTAGGTCAATTAGGTATATCAGGCAAATGCCAAGCAGGATATTTCACTGGCACTAGAGCCGGGCGGCCTCTGTAGGAAGGGACAAGGATCCGAAAAACCGCATGGCGGTGGTCATCGCAACATAAAGAATAACGATTGCTACTAACAAAACGTAAGGCGATTCGTAGAAGCCAGCCATCCAGTAAGCGAACAGGGTAACGATCCCGGTCAATCCTGCGTATGCGCCCTGGGTAGTCACATGGTTGAGGTGATTACAATCGGCACCAACGGAGGCCAGCACTGTGGTATCCGAGATAGGTGAGCAATGATCGCCAAACAACCCGCCGCTCAAGACGGCAGCGATGGTCACATACATCGATGCGCCGAGATCGAATCCTACCGGCACGGCGATCGCCATCAGGATGGCGAATGTGCCGTAAGAAGAACCGGTCGATAACGAGATCAATGCGCCGAGCGCGAATACGATCATCGGAAAATAGCTCGCGGAAACCGAATCACCGATAAGCGAGGCGAGGTAGTTCGCCGTGTGCAGGTCACTGGTGACGGAACTCAGTGACCAGGCGAGAACGAGAATGATCGATACGTAGACGAGGCTTTCCGCACCCGTTATAAAAATACCCATCATTTCAGTAAACGACTTGCCCTGGTGGCGTCGCATCATCGCCATGCAAGTCAGTGAAGCGGTCAGATACGAAAGGATCAGCGTCGATCGTATGTGCGCGCCAGTGATGCCACCGTGCGTCGCGTGCCAGGATATCAGGGCCCCGACCAAAGCGAGCATGACTCCCAGCGGGTACAGGAACATGCCGACCGGCGTATCGGTTGCGCTGGACCTGTCTGCCCTTTCTGTGTGTCTGAATTTCAGATTTTGGAGATACTCGGCTTGAATGCGCTTCATCGGGCCATAGTCCTTGCCGGTATAGATCACGATTGGAACAGTCAGCAATGCGAGGAATGCATAGAACTGATATGGAATCACTTTGATCAGCACCGTGAATTCGTTTTCAGTAAGGCCGACTTCTGCATAAGATTTTTCGATCAGCGACATGATGTATGCGCCCCAACCAATGAACGGAATCAGGATGCTGATCGGAGAAGAAGTCGTATCGAGAATGTAAGCAAGTTTTTCGCGGCAGAGCCGGAACTCATCGAATACCGATCTGTACAGTGGCCCAATGATCAGCGAGTTGCCGGAGTCCGTAAAAAAGATGCCCAATCCGGATAACCAGGCGAGCATTTGCGCACGTGCGCCTGTTGACACAATAGACAGCATTTTTTGGGCAAAAGCTTTGGCTCCGCCGGAAACTTCCAGCAGTTTCACGAAACCACCGATGACCATCATTGTAATAATCACCTGCGACTGCGTGCCGTTGGTGAACTCGGCGAGCACCTGTTCTTCGATCGCGTTCAACATCGCATTGAACGGATGAAAATCGGCGATGATAAAAGACCCGCTCGCAATTCCGACGATGAGCGCCACAAGCACATTCTTACTATAGAGTGCGACAGCGATCGTTAAAAGCGGCGGGACGATGGACAAAAAACCGTAGTCTTGCATTCTTATTTTAGTGATTTGCCGAAGACGACTCGGAGCATATCACGCAGTTTCGACTCGCGCGTGGCGCGATTAGAATCGATCAGGCCGATACGGTGCGAGATCGATTCCCGGATTTCTCCCGGCGACCAGGTCTGCGATGATCAGACCGGTAGCGGGACCAAGCGTCATACCGAGATGCTGATGCCCGAATGCGTACAGAATGTTCCTGCTTTGCGCGGCGAATCCGATCACCGGGAGAGAGTCCGGCAGCGACGGTCTGCACCCCATCCATACCGATTCTTCTGACCCCTCAATTCCCGGAAGCAATCTTTTCGCCTCAGGCAGTAGCCGACGAATTCGTCGATAATCCGGCGCGGCTTCGACGCCGGCGAATTCGTCAAGCCCGGCCAATCGCAGGCCTGACTCCATTGGAGTCAGCACAAAAGAAGATTCCGCACTATAAACAGGACGGCTCAGCAAACCACTGTTACGTGCCGGCAGCATCAGGTGATAGCCTCGCTCGGTTTCGAGCGGTATGTTGTTGCCAACCTGCGCCGCCAGCGATTTGGACCAGGCACCTGTAGCGATAACGATCTTGTCGGCGACGAGTGACTCAGATGCCGCGCGAATTTTGATCTTCCCATCGCAACAATCGATTGACTGGACATCGAATCGTCTGAATTCACCACCCCGATTGAGCAACATGTCGACCATGCCTTGAATCAGCCGAAAAGGGTTGGAGATCAACAGGCTGTTCTTGCGAAAAACGCCGCGTTCGAAAATAGGGGCGAGATTTCCCTCCAGGTCCTGAATGTCTGCCGCGAAAAGGACTTCGTAAGGCACGTTGTTGGCGTCCATCAGGTCGCGCTCATCCTGGGACTTTTCAAAAGAATGCTCGGATTCGTAGACGGTGAGCCAGCCGCCTTCGTGAATAAGGTCACCCAGTCCGGATCTGTGGGTAAGCTGTCGCCAGGAGCCTACGGCACGATCTGTCAGCGCGTGCAAATTTCTTGCATTTTCAATGACCCTGGAGCGGCGGCTTTCAAGAGCGAATCGAACAAGCCACGGCACTGCTTTATGCAGATAGGCGGGACGAATCGAAAGTGGCGAGTGCCGTCGTCCAAGCATTCGCAACGCATCCGTAACAATACCCGGCATGGCGGTCGGCGTGCATGAGCCATTGACGATCGCGCCAGCATTGCCGAAAGAGGCCCCTGCACACGGTCCTTCGCGGTCAATAAGTGTGACCCGGTGTCCGTCACGCCTCAGAGCCAATGCGACCGACGCACCAACTACGCCGGCGCCCACAACAACAACAGAAAGTTCAGGTTTCAAGTTGGATACCGGCGGTGTGCTTAATAAACAAACGGTTTAATTCGCAGGAATTTATGCGTCTACGCGATCATAATGCATACCACGCAAAAGGATGAACAGTATGACCAACGTATTTGCAAAAATGAGCGATCAGCCATATTGGTGGGAAGCGGCGCCGCGCGTGGAGGAGGCGCCACCGGAATTACCTCAGGCAATCGATGTTCTCGTCGTTGGCGGAGGATTCAGTGGCCTCAACGCGGCACGTGTGCTGGCGAAGGCAGGAAAATCGGTGCTGGTCTGCGAAGCGAAATTCGCAGGCTATGGCGCCAGCACAAGAAACGGCGGCATGCTCGGTCCGAGTTTTCACAAACTGGGCATCAAAGGCCTTACCGCGCACTATGGAGCGGAGAGAACTCACGACATACTGAAAGAGAGCATCAGATTCGTCGGTTTCCTGCAGTCAGTTCTCGCGGATGAGGGGATTGATTGCGATTTCCGCCGAGCGGGTCGATTTCGTTGTGCGTCGCGTCCGGCACATTACGAGCAAATGGCGCGTGATCTCGAGCCGCTGGTCGCTGCAACCGGGCTGGAGGCAGAAGTCGTCACTAAGAATCTCGTGCGCGAAGAAATCGGTACTGATCGTTTTCATGGAGGCATTCGCTACCACATCGATGCGGGGCTGCATCCAGCCAAGTATCATGACGGCCTGGTACGGGTTCTTCGCGAGGCAGGTGGCATTCTTGCTGCGAATACCGAGGTGCTTGAAATTAAAAAGCTGGCGCGCGGATTCAGCGTTAAGACGTCCAGCGGGACGGTCGTCGCAGGCCAGGTGGCAATCTGTACCAATGGCTACACGAGCAAAGTAACGCCCTGGTTCCGACGTCGTGTACTTCCTATCCGAAGCTCGATGATCGCGACGGAACCGCTCCGGCCGGAATTAATGAAAGAGCTGATGCCGACCCGACGTTGTTACGGCGACACCAGGCGAATCATGGCGTACTACCGTCCTTCACCGGATGGTACGAGAATTCTTTTCGGGGGACGGGCGAGTTCGGACGACGACGCGACCAGGAATGCCACCTTGTTAAGGCAATCATTGCTGGACGTGTTTCCGGTTCTCGAAAAGACGCGTATTACACACAGCTGGTCAGGCCTGGTGGCCTATGCGTTCGATCATGTGCCGCACCTGGGTGAGCATGATGGCATGCATTACGCAATGGGTTATTGCGGATCCGGCGTCGCGCGTGCGACGTTCTTCGGCACGAAGCTCGGCCATAAAATGCTTGGCGACATAGAAGCAGGGAGAACAGCATTTGACGATCTGCCATTTGAGACGCGTCCGCTGTACAACGGCGTGCCCTGGTTCATGCCCGCGATAATTCGATGGCATCGCTTCATCGACCAGCTGGGTTTCTGACAATTGGTGTAATATTCTTCGGTAATCAGGATTGATTGACGGGTGCAGGTATGAGCAAAGAAAGTTACAGACAGTTATTGTCGCCCGTGACTGCTATCTTGGTACTTTGCTTTTTGCTGGCGCGTATTGCATACGGCCATCATTCGTTTACGGCAGAATTTGTTGCCGACAAAACCGCAACGCTGAGCGGCACAATCACCGACGTGTGGTTCAGGAATCCGCACGTGCGCTATATCATGCACGTAGAGAATGAATCCGGAGACGTAGAAACCTGGGACGCCCGCGGTTCACCGGTCGTCTGGCTGGCACGCAAGGGCTGGACAAAAGATACGATCAAGGTTGGTGACAAAGTGCAAATGTACGGATTTCTGGGTCGTGATGGTATCAAGATGCTGTCAATAATGACTATTACATTAGCCGATGGAACGGTACTGATCGACCAGGTTCCGGAGTAATTATTCGATGCGACAAGTCATGGCGTTGTTGGTCATCATCGTGTTTCCAGGTGCTGCAGCTGCCAGCATCGAGGGAGATTGGTTACTGTCTTTGCAGGATAAGCAACGTACGTTAGTTGGGTTGCTTGAGATTGAAAAGAGCGAGGACGGTTGGGTCGCCTATCTTGAGGGCGGTCCGGTATCGGTGGTGACGGATGGTGATGATGTTGTCATCGTGGCAGACAGTCGCGATGTGCGCGGTTTTGTATTCGATCGTCGCATGACAGGAAGCATTGACGGCGATTTCATGAGCGGAACTTATGAGCAGGTTGGCGCGGCCGCCCAAAAGGAAGCGCCGGGCCCCTGGCAGGCAAAGCGGCAGATATCAGGTGCCGGTGATGCACCGGAACCGAATCCGGTTGATCTGTCTGGCACGTGGGTTGCGACACAGGAACTCGATTTTCGCAAATATACGATGTCGCTAACGCCGGCCGGAGAAGAATGGCTGGAGACGTATTTGCCATACTACGATCAACCGGACGTACGCTGTACGTCGATCGGTCTGCCAGCAATTATGACGTATTCATTTCCATTCGAAATCATTGCGTCGGACAATCGCCTGACGATGATTTACGAGTACCAGTCCAGGGTTCGGAGAATTTGGCTCGATGGCCGTTCGGCCGGTGAATTCGTACCGCCGTCCAGAATGGGCCATTCCACTGCGCACTGGGACGGCAGCACGCTCGTGATCAATACTACGAATCTTGAAAAGACAGTTAGAGATTTTCGTGGCGAACTAATATCCGAGAACGCCAGGGTCGAAGAGCGTTACTCACTGAGCGCCGACGAAGACACGTTGACTGCGGTAATCACTGTCCATGATCCTGAGAATTATTCGCGACCTCCTGTCCGCCGGCGACAGTGGCAGCGCAACGATTCGGCGGATATTTTCCCCTATACCTGTGACCCTGATTCGTTCTATCTGAAAATGTATGAGGATGGGGAAATGGATATGTACATCGAGCGGACCGACAGACGATTCTGATTCTTTGGCTTATAGCAACAGGTCTTCATCAATTCGGTGATACAAGCTGGCCGCATCGATTAAGGAGTGGGCAGTAAGGGCAGGAACGCCATAGACTTCGGCACGCACTTTGTAGTCCTGCCGGATTTTTCGAAGCAACATATCGAAGTCACCGTCGCCTGAAAGCAGGACTACGATATCGACATCAGCCGCTGCCTCGAGAACATCAATCGTGATGCCGACGTCCCAGTCGCCTTTCGCAGATCCGTCACCGCGCTGAATGTAAGGCTTGAGCTTAATCGCAAAGCCGATTTGCCTCAGGGCGTTTTGGAACTTTTTCTGTTTTTCGTCGTCCCGGTCGATCGCGTAGGCGGTGGCAGCGACGATCTCACCACCAGCGCCGACACGCCGCAGCAACGCCTGATAATCGAACTGGCGCCCGTACGCCTGTCGGCAGGTGTAGTAGATGTTCTGCACATCGGCGAACAGGGCAATTTTTTTCACGAATCAGGCCGATGGGATGCAAGGTGGGTCAGAGTCGGGCCGAAATCCTTCCCTGAATAAAAAAGGGCGGGACCTTGCGGTCCCGCCCTTCGTATCAGACTTCCTCGCAATCAGATTGCGACGATGTTCTCTGCCTGCGGGCCTTTCTGGCCTTGCGTGACAGTAAACTGGACCTTCTGGCCTTCGGCCAGCGTCTTAAAGCCGTCTCCAGAAATATTGCTGAAGTGGGCGAATACGTCAGGGCCTGATTCCTGCTCGATGAAGCCAAAGCCTTTGGCTTCGTTGAACCATTTTACGGTTCCTGTGGTTGTTGCCATGATTAATACCTATTAAATCAAAAGTTTAAATGCCCTCGTGAGAAGGCGGTTGCGCTAGAAGTTTGCGATTACTTATGAAAAACAGGACGAGAAACTACGAGAGAAACATCGGCATGGAGCCATAAATACAATGCTGACTTACAAGCACGGCGGACTATAACGCTTGGGAAGCTGGAGTCAAGCGTATTTGTCATGGTTTTCAACCACCTGACCGAGCCGGGCAGGTAATCTCAGGGGCGCTCCGTGCGGCGTGTGGCCTGAATCCGGTAGACTTCGATCCAATTCGCGCCCCCGTCTGAAGATACTTCCAGCGTCCAGCGCCAGCCGTTCGAGTCCGCGGGAAAGAAAGTAATCTGGCGCAAAGGATTGGGTAACGGCGACTTGTAATGCATGACGACGTTCCCGGATTCGTCCATCTCGGCCTGGATATGCGCAAAGCCGGGCAACCCTTTGATGGCCCATGCGATGTCCCACGATTCTGTCGCCGGATTCCAGGTGCGAAGATTCGTGCCGACCGGGCCGTCGTCTGGAATCCAGAAATCCTGGATCGCCGTTCCGTCACCGAGGCATATGAAATTCCAGCGTGCACCGGCGCCGGCCGTCCATTCTTTGCCGTCCGGGCTAAGCTGCGAATCCTCGATGTCCCAGTCACCAATGTATTGACCAAACTGCGCTAGCGGGCCGTCCATGCAGGCTTGCCTGGTACCAATCGGTACGGACTTATCCTGTCCAAAGGCAGGTAAGGCGAGAACCGCCACCACGATCGTAAAAACTGGTCGAAATATGCTCATGAGTTTTCCTTCTCACTGGTCGCCTGCGATTGTGACCCTGACAAGTGCCGAAGTACTGCATATTTCGTGCATTGGGCTATTGAGACCATGCTCACAGCCGGGGTGCGCGTGGCTTGTTAGCCTGCCAGGTAATTCGAATTGACTGCAAACCGGGGAATCCGAGGATGAAGGGCAAGATCTTCGCATTGATATTTGCGCTGCCGTTCTTCGGTATCGGCGTCTGGATGGCTTATTCGATCAGCGGAAACCTCATTGATGCCGCCAAAACGAAGCAATGGGTACCGGTAGAGGCGAGCCTTCAACGTGCCGGTTACGAACGCCACTCCGGTGACGATGCCGACACTTATGAAGCCTACGCGCAGTACACATACGAATTTGCCGGTCAGACATATGCGGGCTCCAGGGTCTCAATCTCGGGAGGCGCCGATAACATCGGCGATTACCAAACGGACCTGGGCGATCGCTTGAGCCGGACCATGGGCCGGAACGAAACGGTCACGGTGTTCGTCAATCCGGACGACCCGTCGGCTGCCATCATCGATCGCTCGATCCGTTGGGGCCTTATGGGCTTCAAATCGATTTTCCTGTTTGTATTTGGTGGCATCGGCCTTGGCCTGATTGTTCTTGTGCTCCGCGCACCGAAAAAGAGAGACGTGACTCTGCCCGAGTTTCAACACGAGCCATGGAAAGCAAATGACAACTGGCAATCGGAATGGGTCCGGTCGACCTCGAAAGGTTCGATGGTCTTCAGCTGGGGATTCGCCGCAATCTGGAATCTTATTTCCGCACCCCTTCCGTTTCTTGTTTATAACGAACTCACCGAGAAGGGCAATCTACTTGCACTGATTGAAGTGGTCTACTAAAACCGGACACCGAGTTAAGGCGTTAAAATGCCATAACGAGGTGAATGATG
>JAQCAD010000027.1 GCA_027621915.1 Pseudomonadota bacterium | reverse complement strand
ATATCCACGTAGTCCATGTAAAAGAGGCTTGCATTTAGCTGCAATCGATTCTCAAGCCATGTCGATTTGATACCGACCTCATAGTTATTCAATTTGTCCGGGTCATATGTTGCTTCAACAAAGTTAACTCTGACTGCTTTCGGATTGTTATGGCCGCCCAGCCGGAAGCCTTGACTGAAAAGGCCATAGATCATTTTATCTTCGCTGAAGTTCCAACTAAGACCAACCTTAAAGAACGTATCGTCTTCTTTGCCTTCTTCGATGAAAGCACTTTCACCGTCAATCACTATGGCTTCGACCGGCATTCCCAAAGGCCATTGCTGGTCGTTAACGGTATTGCGATCGTACTGGAACCAACGCAAGCCACCGGTAAGTTTCAGATTATCGGAGAAGTAATAGTCAACCTCGGTAAACGCCGCTATTTGCGTGGTATCGCGGCGATAACTGTCCTGGTACCAGACGTTATTTACCGGTGGCGCAGGACATTGCACACCTTCATATCCCTGGTCAACCAGGTCACAACTCCTCCACTGCGAGTAGCGCCAGTGTTTCGTGGTATCCAGGTCCTGGATGATGCCTTGGTCGACCCAGCCGTCCTTGTGATTTTCAAAGAACGCGCCGACCATCCACTGAAAACGGCTGTCGGTCGTGGACGTCAGACGGATTTCGTTAGTGATACGTTCCGCTTCCTGCAGGCTGCGGTACACGCCACCGTTGTAGCCAGTATCGTATTTGTCGTAATAGTTGTATTGGCTGATCGGCGTCCCATTATAATAATTGTCCCAGTACGCCGCATAGTTCGCATAGGCAGACAAATACTGGCCCTTAAGACGCGTGTGGTAGGCCTCATAATGTGTATTGTCGAATTGATAGGATTGATCGCGCTCGGAATAGCCGAATGAATTAGTGAGAGTGGCGAAACCGAGGTCGCCTTCGACCGTGAGCGCACCCACCCACCAGTCGTCTTTACGCCATTCATCGCTGAACCGTGCAACTTTATAGTCGCCAATCGCCATGTCGGAATGCCAGACCCCGGTTGTGGTCGAATCTTGCGTGATGTAAGAGCCGAGGAGACTCCAGTCCTCATTCATATTCCACAAAGCTGAAATCCGGGCACCCGACATTTCGTAGTCGTTAAAATCTTCTTGTTCCAGTCCGGCGTTATCCGGAGTGGCGCTGTTGAGATAGCCTTGTTGGTCAACAGGGTTGAACGGACCGACTGTGTACTGAGCGAAGTCAAGGTCACAAGGTGCGCCAGGCGCGCACACGCTGTGGGGCGCTTCGGAGTAGACGTTATCGATATAACCACCGTCTTTATTTTTGTAGGCAACCAGGCGGATGGCGAAATTTTCAGACACCGGAATATTCAGGTGACCGGTTAAGTCGTAACTTTCTTCGCCGCCATCGGTTGTTTTGATCTCGCCCATCACCTGACCGGAGAACTCATCCATTCGGGGCTTGTTGGTGATGACCCGAAGCGTTCCCGACTGGGAGCTTGAACCAAAGAGTGTCCCCTGTGGGCCGGGCAGTGATTCGATACGCTCGATATCGACCATGCGGGCATCGAGCTGCGTGGTACTCATCGTCATCGGCATTTCATCGAGATACATGGCGACCGAACTGTCCAGTCGCCACGAGCCGCCAGTTGATATGCCGCGATAAACTAACTCGTTACGACCGGCTCTACTGGTTGACAGCGAGATGCTTGGCAGGTTGTTTGCCACATCGGCCATATCGAGCATGCCGCGGCGTTCAATTTCCATTGTTGAAAAGGCGGTGATCGCCTGGGGTACATCCTGAATGCTAGCGCTCCGCTTTGTAGCGGTAACGAGAATCTCCTCAATCCCTAAGTCGTCATTCTCTTGCGCGTCCTGGTCCTGCGCTAGCGCCGGGGTGGCCGGATACAGGGCATACATTATTGCCGCAGCCAGAGGAGTCATTACAAAGCGATTCCTGTCAGAGCCGACAGGTGCTGAGCGTTTCTTCGTCATTTTGCAGTCCCCCGTGATCTGTGCGATCAACCTATATAATTATTGGCTCATATTTTTGATTTAAGCAGCAAACAACCGCATCGACTACGCCGACATGCGATTTGGAATACCATACTGCATGCCGCGAAAAACGTTGTCAAGCTCATGGCGGGCCAGTCCAGTGAAATCAACGCATGGGGCCTGACTGAATGGCTATTCGAATGCTGCCAGTCGACATTCCGGCCTCAAACGATCGCAACCATTAATTGACCTTGAGTTCCTCTATTTTCTTCAGCAGATCTGCCGCAGGAGATCGGATCCGTTTTGTGACAAATACGGATATTGCAGAGCGCAATGACCATGGCATGTTGAGTTTCCGTCATGGCCGTAGATCGACATGAGGACTCGCGGATCGGATACTGGCAGCGGCCCCAGAAATCTCCTAACCTGCTGAAATTAAAGAGAAGTGGACAAAACACACGGCGAATTGACTGACTTCGGGGCCGACCGCATTTTTACCAAAGCGGAGCCGGTCGCACTGCCCATCGCGACATTCACCGTTTCCGCACGCGGTAAACCGCCCGATTATCCGGTGTTTGCGTACCTTCGGGAAAACTACGGCAATCTGCGAATCAACGAAGTTGACAGCCTGTTCGGGTTTGTCGAGAAAAGCACACTTTATGGGGGCCGACAGTTCGTCAGACGCGAGCTGTCGGACAAGGATGTGGAGCAGCTCAATGGCGCGGGAATCGGGATCCGTATTCCGATGTCGAATCACGTCGTCGAACGTAAAGAATATAAGCTTAACCAATGGTTGCTTCGCAAGTATCACGTCGCGGGGAATTCAATCATATGCACTAATGACGATCTCGCCCGCTGGATACGTGAGGACTTTCCTGACTACCGAATTGACGGCAGTGTCATCAAGAATATCAAGTCCCACAAAAAGATCGACGCGGCTATGGAGTTGTACGACTCGGTCGTGTTACCGATGCCGGTGAACGAAGACCTGGAATTTCTCGCCGAGATAAAGAACAAGAACAAGATTACTTTGTTTGCGAACGCTGGATGTGCGCTAACCTGCCCGTCGAGAATATGTTATCCGTCTATCTCGAAATTGAACAAAGGCCGAGGCGGAGAATTTCAATGTTCTCAACCGATCAAAGATCGTGACCTGCTGGGTATGGTCGACTTTCCGCTCGAGCCTTACATCAACCTCGGCTTTCATCGTTTCAAGTTATTGAGGGCGCGTCCGACTTCAATGACCGGATTCTAAGGTAAATCTGAAAAGTGTCAGGCACCATGCCAAACCGGCGACCTACGCAATGATCTTTTTGAAAACCGCCAGATCGACGTTCCGGCCGCAAATGACCGCAACCACCTTCTTACCTTTGAATTTATCTTTCCGCTGCAAAACGCCGCCAATGCCCAGCACACCGGAACCTTCCGCACCAAGTCGGTGCTCATAGAACAGCAGGCGAATTGCTGCGGCAATCTCTTTTTCCGAAAGCAACAGGATTTCATCAACGTGGCGGCGGCACAGCTCCAGCGTAATGCTGTCGAGGTCGACGCCACCGCCGCATGTATCTGCCAGCGTCGGCTTAGTGTCCATCGAGATCATCTTGCCAGCCTTAACTGACTCATACATTACTGGCGAATTCGCCGGCGAGACGCCGTAGATCTCAATGCTCGGGCTGTGGTGTTTCAGCCAGCCTGATGACCCCGTCAAGAGACCACCTGCCCCACAGGCGAAAAACGCCGCGTCCACGTCAGGAAGCTGCTCGGAAATCTCGTACCCGCAGGTACCTTGCCCACCAACGACATTCGGATCGTTGTATGGCGAAACATAGACTTTGCCTTCCTCGTCTCCGACGCGACGCGCTTCGACCTCGGCGTCCCAGGCAAGATCCCCGTGAGTAACCAGGTCCAGTTTTAACCAGACCTCACCCTCGATGAGGTCGCTCAGGTGGCGCGAGAACTCGAGCGGCGTCGGGGTCAAGATAGTCTTTGGTTCGCTCGTGCGCCTCCAGTACGAGTTTAGGTACGTCAATTGCCAATGTTTTTTCCGCTGACACTCATTTCCCCGTGATTTACGCTCTGCTCGCCATCTTTGCGATCTGGATATCCTGGATAGCAATACCCGTGAGGTCCGCCACCGTAATTTGTCTGTCATTTGTTCGACCGAGCCTGGGGTTCTTGATGACGTTGCCGAGCTCCACAATAGCGTCTTCGGAAATCGAACCGTTTTTCACGGCATGAAAGCACTCACCGTGATCGACACATTGCAAAATGCTGTCGGCTACGACGACGTCGGCCTTCCCGAGTAACGCAGCCTCAAGCTCTTGCTTGCCATGATCGTCCGATCCCATGGCTGTGATGTGGGTACCCGCTTGAACATGGTCGGCAAGCACAAGCGCTTCCCGTGCTGATGTTGTCGTCACAATCAGATTGCTTTTCGACGCGAGCTCCTCAACCGATCCCGCAGCTGCTATCTGCAACCCCCAATTCTGAATGGTTGGGTTCGCCCTGAGATCAGAGACCAGCTTGTCGACTTTCGCAGCATCCCTGCCCCAGACAACGCACTGCTGGCAATCGACGATGTCTTTCAGCAATTCAAGCTGCATCCTGGCTTGCCCTCCCGTGCCAATGATCCCGATGCAATTGACGTTGTCTGGCGCAAGATGTTTCGCGGCGACGGCGCCAGCTGCCGCCGTTCGCATATCGGTCAGCCAGCATTCATCGTGAAGAACCACTTGAAGGTGTCCCGTTTTCTGACTGAATACCAGGATCACACCGTCTGCAAACGGCACGCCAATCTTCCCATTGTCGTAAAAACCGGAAGCGACTTTCAGTACATAAACGTCGTCGCCTTTGACGTAGCCATACTTGATATGAACGTCGCCTGGTGGATCCTTGAAATTCAGGAACCCCACTGGTGGAACAACTACCCTGTCTTCGGAATAGAGAACAAAACCATCTTCGATGGCCTGGATCATCTCGGGAACATTTATCTGATTTTTTATTTCGTCAAGCTTGAGTACTTTTGGCATTATTTTTCCTCTCGCTATTTGCCTGCTGTCGTGCCGCCGTCGATTGCCAGTGATGTCCCGGTGATAAAGCGGGCATTGTCAGATGCCAGATACATGACGGCGTATGCAATCTCATCCGTGGAGGCGATTCGTTTCAGGGGCGCGTAGTCGATCATTTTTTGCCAGTACGCCTCGGGATCCGGCTTCTTTTTTGTAGTGGTGCGAATCATGTCGGTATCGACATATCCGGGGCACACGCAATTCACGCGTACGTCGGGCGCAATTTCCAAAGCCATGGCCCGCGACATATTGACGACGCCGCCCTTGGTGCCGCAATAAACAGTAATGCCCGGCACGCCCATCAATCCGGCATCCGATGCGATGTTGACAATGTTACCGCCAGATTTGCGTAATTCAGGAATTGCTGCGCGGCAACAGAAGAAAAGGCCTTTTAAATTGACGTCACAATGCGCATCCCACATTGCTTCATCGCAATCGGCAATCGGCCGGCCGGCACCGACACCAGCGTTGTTCACCAGAATATCGAGCCCGCCAAATGCCTCGATTGCCTTTCTTACCGTCGATTCGCAACCAGCGACCGTGCCAATGTTGCCAGGCGCTGCGACAGTTTGCTTTGCCTTGTTAAGTTCTTTAATCGCCGCGTCGACGGATTTTTCATTGCTGCCATTTACCGCGACTTGGGCGCCCGCTTGAATAAAGTTCCTGGCGATTTCAAAACCAATGCCGCGACTGGCGCCCGTCACCAGGACGCGTTTACCCGTAAAATACAATTTGTTCTCCAGTGCTGTCTTCGTTCATGTTGCCAGCGTGCAGTTTCGCTTTATGTGTTCTTATCGGGACGCCGCACCCGCCAGCACGGCATCACGATACTCCTCCCGTGCTCTGAGCAATTTGGTCATAACGTTTCGTGCATGATCGATGTGTGCGCCCAGTTGTGCTGCCGCCTTGTCAGCATCCCGGTTCTTGATACTGACGATTAACTCCTCGTGTTCGCGATTTGCTGCCGCCACTGTTTCCGGATTGGCACTCGATGGATCCAGCCAGTCCACCCAGATAAAACACATGATCTTGTCCATCAGGTTCTTGATCGCTTTGTACAACTCGATATTGCCACTGGCTTTTGCAATCAGGAGGTGGATCTCGAGATCGAGTTCGACGGACCGTGCGCGGCTCGACGTACTTGAGTCCATCTTCTCCATATCGCGCAGGATACGGTCGAATTCACGGACATGCTCCGGACGCAGATTTTCGGCGGCACGCATTGCGGCGTTGACTTCCAGGATCTTTCGAAATTCGTACAGATCGGAGACCTCATCGGCCGAATATTGGCGGACGTAATAGCCGCGGCCACTGCGAGCCTCAACCAGACCCATCATCGCCAGTCGGCCCAGCGCTTCACGAACCGGCGTTCTGCTGACACCGAGCTGTTCGGACAAATCCCTGTCCACGAGCTTTTGACCGGGTCGCAAAACACTGGAAAGAATTAGGCCCCGGAGGCGGGCATAGACGCTATCAATCAATGGTTCCTGTTTTTCGACCGCCATAATGGCCTCCGCCATATGCCAATGCCATTTGGAATACCATCTTGCATGCCGTATTTTTTTCTGTCAAGTTTTGAGCCCGCACGGTGATCTGCACACGCCAAGAACATTGTCGTTGAAGACAATTGTCGTCGAGTCACAACCTACTCGTAACCGATCAGTACGGCCACCACCAACGCAAGCGATCCGACGATAGCAATCTTGATCATGAGGGGCATAACGAATATCAACCAGCGATCATAAGGAATGCCAGCCATCCCCAGTATGCCAATCAATACGTACTGTGTTGGGATCAGAATGTTGCTGAAGCCGTCACCGAATTGAAATGCCAGCACGGCGACCTGTCGGCTCACTCCGACGAGGTCCGCCAGTGGCGCCATAATCGGCATCGTGACGTAAGCCTGCCCACTACCTGAAGGAATAAAAAAGTTGGCGAGACTTTGAACGAAGAACATTCCAATCGCGGCGATGGCCCCGGGCAACTCCTGGACGGGAACGCTGATACCGTAGACCATTGTGTCCACGATGCCGCCCTCATCCAGAACCACCTGGATCGCCCGGGCTACACCGATCAACAGGGCAACACTCGTAAGACTGCCTGCGCCGATACTGAACTCAGTTGCCGTTTCGTCCGGGCTCATTCGGGCAATGACGGCGATGATTAGTGTCAGGCCGGCGAACAGGCCCTGCATCTCGAACAGACCCCATTTCCAGACCGTCATACCGTAGATCAGCATGACCATGGCGACGACGATCGCGGTCATGATCAGCTTTTGAACTTTCGTCATCGGCGGCAGGTCATCGAGGGCCGCCGGACTTTGATCCCTCGGTATCGCCGCACCGGCCGGCACGTCGATGTCGGCCACGAGGCTTTTGGAAGGATCATTGCCGACGCGCTTGGCGTAGGACCAGACGTGGTGGATGCCGATGCCGACAAATATGAAAAAGCAAATCAGCCGGTACCAGAGACCGGACGCAGGCTCCAGTCCTGCAATGTCCTGTGCAATAAGTGTCGTGAACGGGTTGATAATTGCGGGTCCGTAACCGGTGCCATAGCCGACCATGATGATGCCGATGGCCGTCATACGGTCGTAACCAAGCGCCAGGCACAAACTGACGAGGACCGGCACGAAGGGATAGTACTCCTCTCCGAATCCCACGGTGCTGGACCCAAATGCAAACAGCGTCATGCTGCCGGCGATCAACAAGAATGGTCGTTTGCGCCAGCGCCGCAGAAGCGCGGCCATGCCGGCATCAAGAGTACCTGTCGCCCGCAGTACGGCAAACAGGCCGCCGATAATAAAGACGAAAAAAATAATCTCGTGCGCACTGCTGAATCCTTTTGGAATCGCCGTCAGCGCTGCAAACGGCGAAACCGCAGGGGCGTCCGGGGTGATGTGGAAGCTGCCGGGAACGACTTGCATGCGACCTGACTCGATCTCTGTCCGCTCAAAGGATCCGGCCGGAATGACGTAGGTCAGCAACTGCGCTAGCACCACCATCGAAAAGAGGATGACAAGCGTATGTGGAACTCTGAATTTTCGCTTTGTCATCAACTAGTCTCGCTTAACGTACTTGTCGAACCAGTCGATAAATCGCTCGAGCAGATCTTGCTGATAAACAGGCCGTCTGATGCCGTGGTGCGCATCGGGATAAACAACCAGCGACACCTCGCGGCCGAGGTACTTCATCGCCTGGTACATCTGCTCGGAGTGGATAATCGGCTGATTCCAGTCCTTCTCCCCGCCGATGAACAGCGTCGGCGTCGTGATGTTTTCCACCAGCATGAACGGCGAGATTGAATCCCAGAGATCGCGGTTCTCCCATGGCGAGCCGAGTTCCGTATGCCACCACAGCACGTAGGGGTCGTGACCGTAGGTGGACGTATACCAGCCGACGCTGGCGCCACTGATGGCGCCGGCAAATCGATCCGTCTTGGCAATCACTACATTCGTAAGCGTCCCGCCAGACGACCAGCCGCCGACGCCGAGCCGGTCGGGATCGACATACCCCTGTTCGATGAGGTAGTCAGTCGCCACGATCACATCTTCGACATCGTGCGTTCCATAAGCCTTGTTAAGGGAGAGTGCGAAGTCGAGCCCCCGGCCACCAGAACCGCGAACATTCGGCATCACCACAACATAGCCGTTGGCCGCAAACAACTGGACCCGGAAATTGAAACCATAGTCGTACTGGGATTCCTGCCCGCCGTGGAGCCAGAGAATGGCCGGGTACTGATGATCCGGATTGAAGGAGTCCGGTTTGTAGACGAAAGTCTGGATCTCGGTGCCGTCGAGCGTGGGAAAACGCAGCTCCTCAACGTCTGACAGAAAGATCGAACTCAGCAACTCATCATTGACGTGAGTGAGGCGGCGCAGCTCGCGAGAAGCGCCGGATGCTGGTGGGTCAAGCACGAACAATTCTCCAGGCAGGCGCGGCTTGCTGATGGCGAGGACGACACTGCCATCCGGCGCAACGGCGATCGCTTCCACCCGGACCTGCCCCGTAACAACCCGGCTCAACGTGCCATCGTTGACCGACACGCTGGCCAGCTGGACCTGGCCGTCATCCTCGAGCATGACGTAGATGTGACTTCCGTCGGGAGAGAATTGCGGGTCGTAGGCCTTGCGGTCGAGTGCTTCTGTCGTCAGCAGCACGGGTTCATCGTCGCCGGGACGGATGATCGCAACTTTCGACTGCAGGTAGGAATCGGGTACGTCGGTCCGGTCCGTGGCCGTCATGATGTAGCCGATTCTCTTGCCATCGGGGTGCCAGATCGGCGAACCGTCGGAGCCGGGGTTCGTGGTTACCCGGACTGGTTCCTGTTGCTCGTAAGGAGTACCCGGATCCACCAACCAGATGTCGGAATTGGAACTGGCGTCCGGCTCGGCAGTGCGATTGCTGACAAAGGCGATCTTGCTTCCATCTGGAGACCAGGCCGGCGAATAATCTTCGTAGTCGCCTGCTGTAATCTGCACCAGCGTCTTCTTGTCCACATCAAAAACAAACAGGTGAGCGCGTAGCCGATTCAAATAACCGACATAATCGTCCTTGAATTTCAAACGATCGATGACCCAGGGTCCGGGCCCTTTGTCCGCTTCCTGATCACGGATAACCAGTACCAGTCGCTTCCCGTCGGGTGACCATTCGTAGCCCTCAACCCCGCCATCAACATCGGTCAACTGCACTCGCTCGCCACCGCGCACATTCAGCGTGAAGACCTGTGAACTTTCGCTATCCTCACTCATGGCGAGGAATGACAAGCGCTTGCCGTCCGGACTCCAGCCGGAACTCCACGCAGAGGATCCTTTTGCCGTCATTGGGAGAGGATCGCCACCCGACTGCGCAATCATCCAGACCCGGGATTCACGGGTGTCTTTTTGGAGATCCTGAGAACCCACGGTATAGGCGACCCACGCTCCATCGGGACTGACCCGCGGACTGCCAACCGAATCAATATTGAAATAGTCCACGATCTGGATAGGTCGTTGGTTCTCCGCATCTTTCGCGATCGCAGGACTGGTCGCGGCAACAAGAAATAATGCAATTGCGATTAGCAGGTACCTGTTCATTTCATTTCCTGTGTTAGTAATGGATCGCTCGGATCGACGCCCTGGCATCCAATGGAATAACTATCCTGGCAGCTGAAAACCGGTGTCCAATTCGTGGCGGCGAATGCTGATGAGCTGATGGCTTTCATTGTTGCCTACCTTCATTGCCCGGTGGACCGAGACGGCACAGATACCTGATCAATAATCTGATTCAATTGCCGGCGTCGATCGTCGAAACGTTCCGACAAATCTTCAAAAACCCCAACCATCGACGCTGTAGGTCTGGCGTCGCCCGCTATGACTGCCCCAGACAGCCGGCTCAATTTCTGGATCAGGCCCGGCGGGCCGAACATCATGGGATGTTCCTCCGACCCCATCCAGATTGTGAGTGTGCCTTCGATATCATCGAGTTGCTGCAGAACTCCGGCAATTTCCGATTGCGACTGTTCTGGCAACTCAGCCTGGCGTTCTTTCAGTTCGTCCCGAACCGCTCTGAGTCTCAGCACTTGATCCGCGACCGCCGAGACTTGAGACTGAATGCCCAGCATCAGATCGAACTGGGCTCGCAAGTCCTCGTTGCTCGCCGATATCCGCGGATCCTTCCGAATCTCGAATGGCCGTTCAACGCGATTGCCGTCCACGGTCAGCCGCACCGCATATTGTCCTGGCGGCGCTACCGGCCTGGACGGTGGCGAGTGATCGGAACTTTTAAAGTCGGTTAATGCCCCTGCGGATGCGGGCAATTCGACATCCGGATATCGCATGTCCCAAACGAATCGCTTCATACCGGCCATGCCAGAAGGACGGTCCGTATCCTCTTGCAGCAAGTCGAATTGTTGGATTGCAGCGCCACCCGAGTCCAGAATCGTGAGCGTTACTTCGTCAGTCGCGGCCTGCGCAAGGAAGTATTCAATCACCACACCGCGTGGCGGATTTTTGGCAACATTAAGGCTATTTATCCTCGTCCATCCTCTGCCCCCACGCAGCCGGCGGATTGAAGGGGCAACATCAAACAGGTGTACCGGCGCCGATACAACTTCCGGCGTGATCTCCCGAAGCGACGATATGTCGTCCATAATCCAGATTCCCCGGCCATGTGTCGCAATCACCACATCGTCGTCTTTTACCGTCATATTCATGACGATGACCGGTGGCAGGTTATTCTGCAGTGACTGCCAGGAATCGCCCGCGTCGAATGAAACATAGACGCCGGTTTCTGTGCCGGCGTAAAGCAATCCTTGACGAACAGGATCTTCACGCACGACCCACGAGTAGTCATTTGCTTGAATGCCGTTGGTAATCTGTTGCCAGGATTCACCGTAATCGGTTGTCTTGTAGAGGTACGGCGAACGATCGCTCACCCTGTGCCGTTCACCGGAGACATAGACCGTCCCCGGATGGTGCGGCGAAACTTCAACAGCGGTAATTGTTGTCCACTCAGGAAGCGTGGGCGGCGATACGTCGTGCCAGCTTTCGCCGTCATCAGGGGAAAATTGGATGGTACTGTCGTCGGTACCCACCCATAGCTCTCCATCAACCAGCGGCGATTCGACAAGCGTCCGGATCACGCTCACGTGAAATAACGAAGATGCATTGGAACTGACCGGCCCGCCGGATATTTCCTGCATGACCTGCTGGACGTTACGGGTGAGATCGGGGCTGATTCTTGTCCAGGTTTTGCCTTCGTCTGTCGATTTGAAAACGTACTGTGCCGCGCTGTACAGCGTCGCGTTGTCATGGGCGGACAGATGAACCGGGTATGAGTAATAGAAACGATACTGCACGTCCTTGACGGCAGTCCCGAACTCTACCTCGGGCCAGACACTGATATCCGGCGCTTGGCCGGTTTCCTGATCGACCCGAAACATCCTGGACCGGTCTGCGGCATATACGATACGACCATCGGGCTGTACCGCCGTGTGGCCGGCCTCGCCGACAGGCAAAGGGCGGTAGTGCATCCAGCCAATAGCGGTGTCATCAGTTTGGCTAGGTATCGCGATATGGCTGTTATCGTTTTGCGCCGAGTAGACCCAGTAAGGCTCCCTGTCGTCAACGGCCAGACTCAGTAGATCTGCGGTAGGCTGGTTCTCAAGGGTCGACCAGGAGATGCCGCCGTTCAATGACACTTCGGCACCCCCGTCCCCGCCATTTATCATTCGGTGAGAATCCGTGGGATGAATCCACAACGCATGCGGGTCCCAGTTCATCGTGTGCATGGGTTCGAATGTGCGGCCTGCATCAGTCGACTTCTGAAAACCGCTGATAGGCTGGATATAGACGATGTTCGGATCCACCGGATCGGCGGTGATGTGATTGTAGGAGTTTGGAATCTCCAACGCATAAAGATCCTGATGCGTCATCTGCCATGACGATCCTCCGTCATCGGAACGGTAGATTCCACCCTCTCCTTTGTCTGACTCGATGAATGCATAAATTCGGTTCGAATCAGCCGGCGATATGGCAATCCCTATCTTTCCAACCAGTCCCGTAGGCATTCCAGGGTTGCGAGTGATATCGGCCCAGGTGTCGCCACCGTCCTCTGATTTGAAAAGGCCGCTTGTTGATCCACCACTTTCTTCGTCCCATGGATAGGTCACGTGGTGATTCATTGCGGCAACAACCACATCCGGATTCCTTCGATCGATATCCAGGTCAACCGAACCCGTTGTCTCTCCTTTATAGAGAACCTGTTGCCAGGTCTCTCCACCATCGGTGGTTCGATAGACACCACGCTCCGCATTGGGACCAAACATGTCTCCCATTGCTGCCACGTACACGATATCGGGATTGCCCGGATGTACTCGAAGCCGCGAGATGTGCCGTGTTTTTGGCAGACCAACGTGAGTCCAGGTCTCACCACCATCGGAGGATTTGTAGACGCCATCCCCCGGCGAGATATATTGTCGTTGGAGGCCCTCGCCCGTCCCCGCGTAGATTACGCCGGGATCCGAAAGCGACACGTCCAGTGCGCCGATTGCAGGGAAATTGAAGAATCCGTCCGAGACGTTGCGCCAATGCTGACCGGCGTCAACGGTCTTCCACACGCCACCATGAGCAGCTCCAAAAAAGTAGACCAGCGGATCGTCGCTACGTCCTGCTACGGCGAGAACCCGCCCACCGCGGTATGGCCCGACGAACCGCCATTCAACTGCTGAAAGAAAGTTCGCATCCACGCTCGGATAATTGACCGCATCGCTCTTCGAAGCGCTGAACCGGTCGCTGTCGTCGGCACCGCAACCAGTGAGCGCGATCAACAGCAGTAGCTGGATAATTCGAACTTCGACTTTCATTTGTGACTCTCCCGCCGTGCGGCACGCGACCACTGCTCTGATGTCACCTCGCCGCAAGGATTGAACGAATGCCGTAGCCGGCCGCGCAAACACCCACCAAGATGGCGATGCTAAGCGCTTCGCCCGAAGGAACCTGCAGCAGCAACCAACCGACAACAATGAAACTCAATATCGGTATTAGCGGCCCGAATGGGAGCCGGAACTCTTCCTCGGCCGGCAAACCGTCGCGCCTGCGTAACCTAAGGACGGCAAGAATCACACCGAGATCGACCAGCAACAACGAACCTGTTGCGACAACTGCCAGGTATTTGAACGTGCCACTTACGGCAAACACGCCAACGACAATCGCGTACAGAATAATCGCAACATGCGGCGTCTTGAATTCTGTATGTACCTTGCCAAAAATCTTTGGCAGGTTGTTGTCCAGTGCAGATGCGAAAATCACCCTGGGTCCAGCCAGCATATCGCCGCTCAGGGTGCTGTAAATTGAAATGACTGCGGCAGCAATCAGCATCTTGCCACCCCAGTCGCCAAATATTTCGGTCGCGACGGCGACCAGCGGCGTTTCGGTGCTGTTGGCGAGCTCCGGTCCAAGCACACCTTGCGACACAGTTTGCAGCCCGACGTAGAGCAAGAGTACACCGCAAAGGCCGAACAGGAGGCCAAGTGGAACAGTCCTTGCCGGGTTCTTTATCTCGCCACTGGTGCTCAATGCGGACTCTGCCCCGTTGAAAGCATAGAACAACAATACCGTGCTTGCACCAATGCTCGTCGCCGAGGGCCATTCGCGAATAACAAGATTGTTGAAATCCATCACGAGTAACCCGGCGCCGATCAGGAGCAGGAGCGGCACCAGTTTGACCAGGGTATTGAAAATGTAAAGCCGCACGCCTGCTCTGACGCCACGGATGTTGACTACTGCCAGAAACGACAACAGCGTCGCGATGAAGATTACCCGCGGAATGGTTTCGCCGAATATGGGAAAAACGACAGCCATGGAATTGACCATGACAACCGTGATCGCAGCATCGGCCAGCGCAGAAAAGCCGAACCAGAACAGGATGGATGCGATGAATCCAACGAAATTGCCGAACGCCTCTTCTACATAGGCATAGACGCCCCCGGTTCGCGTGACTCGACTGCCCACCTCGGCAAAGCACATAAAGACAAGCGCAACAGTAATCGAGCAAATAAGGTAGGCCAGGATCGCTGCAGATCCGAGACCGGCAGCGACGAGACCGGGTAACGCAAAAATACCGGCGCCGACGACCAGGTTGACCACGCTCAGACTCAGGGCGCCGGTGCCGATTACGCGTATCAGCCCTTCGTCTTGCGCGCTGCCGGATCCGGCCATTGTTTATTCCTTGTTACTTCGTATTCATTTGCTGTTGCGGCCTGACTCTCAGTTCATTGCCGGTCGCGCGCCGTATGCAGAAAGTAATCAACTACTTTCCCGGTCGCGTCGATAACGTGGCTCCCCGGGTAACGAATGGTTGTCGGGCAGATATGACCCGGTATCGCCAGCAAATAGTCGCCGACATGTGGCAATTCACCCGCGATTCGGAACACACCGTGCTCTTCGCTTTGCAATATGAGTCTTGCAGTGTCGTAGCCGAGCAGGTGAGCACGTTCCTGCTCGGGAAGATCCGAGCTGATCCCTTTACACCCCAGGTCGGTGGTAATTGTCCCTGCGTCGGGATAACGATCTACTACCTGAGTCAAGACCATGGCTGCACAGCGAAACGGCATATCCGGCATGTCGCCACTGTAGCCCGCGTCCCAGTAGATAAACGTGCCCGGTGATCCCTGCATGCCGTCGGTCCGGGCGTAGTAAGCAAAAGACCAGCTGCCGCCGGCAACCACGCATGGAACTTCCATTCCAGCCTCGTTTAACTGCTCCTCGAATTGCCGGAGCTCTGCGATGTGCTTAGTCGCATGAGCCTCACGTTCAACCGGATCGCTGTAGTTATCATGCCCGTCATAAAGGTGCAGACCGGATGCCAGCAGGTAAGGATGCGCGGTGATATTCCGGTACAAGGTTGACGCGTCGGCGCCGAATCCGATACCCGTGCGGTGCATGCCCGCATCAAGATCCAACATTACACGCATCGATTGCTTGCGTCGGCTGGCGGCATCTGCGAGCGGCTCAAGATGTAACGGTGAGCTCACAATCGTGGCAATCCAGGCGTCAGGGTAGTCTGCAACCAGATCGAATAGTCGCTCAATCTTTTTTCGTTGCACCTGCGGATACGCAAGAATGGCTCTGCGTGCGCCTGCATTCAGGACCATTTCCGTTTCCTTCAGCGTCGCGCATTTGAAACTGTCGATACCATGTTTTACCTGTATTCGAGCTACAGCCTCTGACTTGTGAGTCTTTACGTGCACGAAAAGATTTTGTCCACCACCCACGAGGTCGCAGACATTTCTAACATTGTGTTCGATGACATCCAGGAAAAGCAGCATCGCCGGTGTCTCCAGGTCATCCGGATCGGCCACGCAATAGTCTTTGTAGCTGATCATTTATTCGCTTCCTGGAAATCGATGTACCGGACCAGATTTAATTGGCGGGCAATTTCGAACACCGCACCTCGCACTGCCAGGTCCTGAAACTCAGTGCCAATTTAATTATGTCGAACGCAAGTTGTCGCGCTACGATTTTCCGAACCGTCTCCCCGGAAACCGTTGCGAGCCTGCCCTTTAGGGATGAATTGTCAGCTATGATGAGCAATTCTTGTGTTTGTTATTTGGAATACAATGTTGCATGCCATGGTATTTGCCGTCAAGCAGCACGTCGGGCAATCGGCGAACTAGAATCATTGAGAGCGAGTTGGTCAGGATTAGACGTATATGGACACTCCAATCCGCCGCGACAGCGAGAAATCCGACTTTGTCGTCATCGACGAATTTCCGCGCTCGCGACTGCACACCTGTCATCGATCAGAAATGCAACAATGACTCGGATTGTCATTGCAAAGGTATCTGATCATGCGTGGTCCGATCTGGCTGTCGAGCAAGCGATTCTCGGTGCTGACACGGAACTTGTACCTCTTTTGTGCGCGGACAGTGAGGAATTGTTGATCTCCGTCTGCCGCGCAGCCGATGTCGTTCTAACAGACCTGGCACCGCTGACACGTCGTGTAATTTCAGAGTTACATCGGTGTCAGCTTATTTCCATTGCGGGTACAGGCTATAGCAACGTTGATATGGAAGCGGCGAAGGAGGCGAACATCAGCGTCTGCGCTATCGAAGAATACTGTACCGACGAAGTCGCCGATCATGTCATGCTCATGACGCTGACATTGTGTCGACGATTGCTCGAATATCACTATCAAGTACAAGAGAAAAAACTGTGGCTGCCGGCATCATTGACCGGGCTCTCCAGACTACGGGACATGACGATGGGGATTGTCGGTTTCGGCCGAATCGGCCGCGCGGTTGCGGAACGAGCGAGGGGATTCGGCATGACGATCCTGGCGCACGATCATCAAGTGGGAACGAACGCCACCCACGATGCAGGCGTTCGGTTCTGCGACCTGCCGACGTTGCTTGCCAATTCCGACGTCATTAGCCTGAATTGCAGCATGTCACCGGAAAACAGAAACCTAATCGGTGCCGATGCGTTCGAGCAGATGAGTCGGCAACCAATTCTTATCAATTGTGCTCGCGGCGAGTTGATCGACGAAGACGCCCTGGTTGCCGCACTTGATCGCGGCCAGATATCCGGAGCAGGCCTTGACGTTTTGTGCGGTGAACCCCCAGACCTTGACAATTCCAGATTTATGGGTCGATCTAACGTGATTGTGACACCGCATGTTGCGTTCAACTCTGACATGTCAGTTTCAGCAAGTCGGGGCATATCAGCACGCAATATCAGAAACTTCCTGGACGGCCGGCATGAGAATGTACGCCAATACGTTCACCAGGTATTGAACTGAAGTACGGAAATTATGCGAGATATAGTCACATTTGACAGCGAGCCCGCCGAGGGAACGATCAATTTCAGCATCGGCCAACCATCTGCAGATCTCCTGCCAATAGAACTGGTACGACGCGCCAGCGAGACTTTTTTTAACAAGGCGCAATCGATTGAGCTGAACTATGGGGTAGTTGAAGGAGACGGGAGATTCCTTGATTCTCTGGCTGGTTTTCTGACGGAAGGTTACGGCAGTGATGCCAGGACTGAGAATTTGTTTGTTACCGGTGGAAACTCACAAGGGCTCGACATGGTGTCCACGGTGTTTGCCAAATCCGGCGACACGGTGTTCGTAGAAGAGCCCAGCTTCTTCCTGGCGTTTCAGATCTTTCGCGATCACGGCCTCAAGATCGTCGGTATACCCATGGATGAGGACGGCCCTTGCATTGATGCGCTGAATCGTGAACTCAAATCGCACAAGCCGGCGTTCTTTTATACAATTCCGAGCTACCAGAATCCAAGCGGACGATGTACGACGGAACCTCGGCGACGAGAGATCGTTGACCTGGCAAGCAAGCACGACTTTCTGGTTGTCGCGGACGAAGTTTATCAGCTGCTGAGCTACTACGATTCCCCGCCAATCGCCTACGGCACTATGACCGACAAAGGCAATGTGATATCGCTCGGGTCGTTTTCGAAGATCCTGGCACCCGGACTGCGAGTTGGCTGGATTCAAACGTCCGTGGCACTCAAAAAGAGGCTCCTGGCCAGCGGATTTGCAAATAGCGGTGGCTGCATCAGCCACTTCAGCTCCCATATTGTCCGCCAGACGATCAATGACGGGTCATTGAAATTGCACATTGAAAGTTTGCGTCGTGCCTACCGTGACAGGCTTGAAGCGATGGATGGCGCTCTGAAAAAGCATTTCTCCGACATCGCCGAGTGGACGCCACCGAAAGGCGGGTATTTCTTTTGGCTCAGGTTTAATCAATCGGTGGACACTACCCCTCTTCGGAACATGGCGCCTGAGCTGGCGACTGGTTTCCAGGACGGCGCTGTGTTTTCAAGCAAGGATCAACTTCACAACTACCTGCGCGTAAGTTTTGCTCACTATCGTGACGACGATATTTATGAGGGCATATC
The DNA here is from genome assembly GCA_027621915.1 of Pseudomonadota bacterium. Taxonomy (GTDB): domain Bacteria; phylum Pseudomonadota; class Gammaproteobacteria; order Steroidobacterales; family Woeseiaceae; genus SZUA-117. The sequence goes on along the minus strand of JAQCAD010000027.1, from coordinate 23,938 downwards.
CAGAATTCGAAGTGTTTTCGATCGGTTCGGAAACGAAAAACACGACCGCCAATTGCTGGCGCAGCGCTAGAGTAAAAATTGGTGCTCAATATCAGTCGTCGACGGCCAATGTCTTGTGTGGAACAATCTGTTGACGACATATCGGAACCCTAGTCAATGAGTTTATCGGCGCGAAGCAGCTATCCTGACGTTATAAAAGTATACGTATCTGCAGACATGGAAGGCATAGCAGGTGTCACCGGCCCGGAGCAGCTGAGACCAGAGGGCTTCGAGTACCAACAGTTTCGAGAATTCATGACTGCAGAAGTCAATGCGGCTATCGAGGGCGCGCGCGATGCAGGCGCCACAGAATTCGTTGTCAGCGACTCGCACGGTACCGGCCTGAATCTGCTGATAGACAAACTTCCACAGGACATTCAACTTGTCAGGTCCTGGCCAAGACCTCTCGGCATGATGGAGGGTATCGACGATAGTTTTGCTGCGGCGGTGTTTATCGGCTATCACGCGGGGGCGAGCAACGTTGGAGGAATCGTCGCTCACACCGTATCAAGCAAAGCGTTTCTCTCGATCAGGATCAACGAAAAGGAAATGAGTGAGGGTGGGATAAACGCTCTGATCGCTGGATACTTCGGCGTCCCGGTAGTAATGATTAGCGGGGACGAGGCCGCCGTGTGTGAAGTTTCCGATATGGTGGGCCCTATCGAGAAAGCGATTGTAAAGTGGAGCTACAGCCACTCGTCATGCCGCACCATGATGCCGGCGGCAGCGCAGGCGCTGATCAGAGAAAAGGTCAGAGCCGGACTCGACCGTCGTCGGGAACTCAATCCATTTCGAATGAAGGGCTCATTGATCCTGGATCTGGCTTACAAAAATGCCGAAGCCGCCGAAGTCATCGCTTATTTGCCGAACGTCGAGCTGATCGACAACCGGACTGTGCGGTTTGTGGGCAGCATCATCGAAATCAGCATGTTCCTGGAGATGGCGTGCGTCTACCCATCAACCATGACATGACGTGTTTTTCCGCTTACGCTAACCACAGCGAATGCCCAGTCTCGTCGCAGGCCGTTCTCACCGACCGTTGCCCGCTGCCATACGAGACGGTCCCTCGAGACTCGGCGTCAAGCTGTGGTGATTCCCGTAGGTCGACTCTTGTGCAGCGATCCGAATTGTTGCCAGTTTCCTAAACTGTCACGGTCTTGCTACAAATATTAGCGATGATTTAGCACGACTTAAAAATACGAGGCTTTTTTCCGTAAGTCGCAGGCCTATTGGATCATTATCGATCACGATCTATCCGGTTTGCGAAATTTCAATAAAACTCTATCAGTCCGTCCGCGAACGACAGGATCCATAATCATGTGCTTGTGGTCATCGTCCGGATTGCGAAATATATCGCCTTCTTCCACTAATACGAATCCAGCGGCAAGCACCTCACTTTTTATTAGCCCCGGATCGATTCGGTGCAATTCAGCAGAGTCTCTGTCGCCAGAGCCGATCTCTGCGCGATGATCAGCAACGATATATATGCCTCCAGGCCGCAAGGCTCGATAGACGGAATTATTCCAGCGAACCATGTCGAGCTTCTGCCAGTGCAGGTCATGGTAGTCGCCATGTTCTGGTCAAATTCAAGAGCAACGCTCACCACACTCGTCAAACGACTGCGACCATCGGGCCAGGTCGCGTTAACCGTCCAGCCACGCATGAAGGGAGCGAACGACGAGGACACAATACGTGTCGGTAGTCTTATTTGTGAGGCGATGCGGGCAGTAGGACTCACAGACATCAGGACTGAGTATCTGAATGATATTTCTCCTTCCGCGGTCTGTGTTATCGGCCGAAAATGCGAAACACCTGATTAATATTGGTATACAGACACGAAAGCGCTTCGAGAACCCGTGACAGGCAACAAAACTGCCGTTCCAACTTCTCCCCCAACCAGACAAAAAAGGTCGTCCCTAATTTGAGCGTCTGTAGTCTTCGGTCGGTTTTTCCAAGGCTGTCCAAAGTCTTGCAGCCATCTCATCATCCTGCATTTGTGCGTTAGGCGGAGCTTGATTGCAGTCAGCAAAATAGTTGCCCGTTACGTCATTAATCGTGCACCAGGCCGGGGGAAATCCAATGATAATGCGCTGCCCGGTTACGCCAGCGACCGTGTGTCCATTCTCGGAACGCGATAGACTTTGTTATCGCCTGTCGGAGATGCCGAAAATGCCAATGAGAAATATCACCGCGTTTATTATCTGCCTGGCGTTTCTCGGCGGCTGCATTCGTCAAACATATTTGCACGAGAGCGTGTCGCAAAACGCCACAGGGGAATGGACCGTGCTGTTCAATGGGAACGACCTCAAGGGCTGGCGCAGCTACGGTGAAGCGACACCGGGATCCGCCTGGATTGTCGAGGATGGCGCTATTGTGCTCAATGTGGACGAATCCACGACAGACATGACCGGCGGTGACCTGATCACGGAGGGTCAATACGAGAACTTCGAACTCGAGCTCGAATGGAAAATATCCGAAGGTGGCAACAGCGGTATTTTCTTCGGTGTGCAGGAGATTGCGGACCAGCAGGTCGCTTATGAAACCGGCATCGAGATGCAAATTCTGGACAATGACAAACATGCAGACGGCAAGTTACCGGAAACCAGCGCGGGCGCCTGTTACGCACTGTACCCACCTTCTGAGCCGGTCACGCGGCCTGTCGGCGAATACAACAAAGTACGGTTGCTCGTCCGGGACGCCCATGTCGAACACTGGCTGAACGGGCAGAAGATTGTCGAGTACACGATCGGCTCCGGGGACTGGTCCGATAGAGTGGCAGCATCAAAATTCGCCGACTGGGAGCACTTTGCCCGGTATCGTAAGGGTCATATTGCCCTGCAGGATCACACCGACAGAGTGTGGTTTCGCAATATCCGGATACGGGCACTCTAGGTCGTGAAAAACGAGCGCTACGACGCGGTAATCGTAGGCTCCGGTGCGGGCGGTGGCATGGCGGCCTGGGTCCTCGCCTCGAAGGGTCTGCGTGTGCTGATGCTGGAAGCCGGCCGCGACTACAATCCCTATGACGAGACGCCGATGTTTGCAGCACCGCGCGACGCACCGCTGCGCGGCACAGGTACGCCGGATAAACCATTCGGATTTTACGACGCGACCGTCGATGGCGGCTGGCAAGTGCCGGGCGAACCTTATGCCAGCGCGCCAGGTTCTGAATTCATGTGGTGGCGCAGTCGCATGCTTGGTGGCCGCACGAATCACTGGGCACGCAATTCTTTTCGCATGGGGCCTTACGATTTCAAACCGCGCACGCGGGATGGTCTCGGCGTCGATTGGCCGATTGAATACGACGACCTTGCGCCCTGGTACGACAAGACTGAGGCAATCGTTGGCGTCTATGGCAGAAACGACGGTCTCGAGAATCACCCGGATTCTTCACCGGGCGTCCTGCACAAGCCACCCGCGCCCCGCGTTAGCGAGCTATTGATCCAGGCCGGATGTCACGATCTTGATATTCCCTGCGTGCCGGCACGACGAGCGATCCTGACGCGGCCTATCGGCGACCGTTCTGCCTGTTTTTATGCAACGGATTGCGGTCGTGGCTGTTCAATCGGTGCGGCTTTTCAATCGACGACCTCGTTACTCCCAATGGCACTCGCGACCGGCAACCTGACGATCATGACCAACGCGATGGTTTACGAGGTGCGACTCGACGACAAGGGCAAAGCGGATGGCGTCAACTACATCGCTAAGAATACCGGCAAGCACGAAGTCGCATCGGGCCGGACCGTTGTCCTTGCTGCGAGTTCCGGTGAGACCGCACGAATACTGCTGAACTCGAAAAGCGCATTGTTCCCGGACGGGGCCGGCAACTCGAGCGGCCAGGTTGGACAGAACCTGATGGACACAGTGGGTGCAGCCATGCGCGCTCAGTTTCCGTTGCTCGAAAATCGCCCGGCATACAACGAAGACGGTGCGATGGGATTGCACATGTACATTCCGTTCTGGCTATACCAGGAACAGGCGCGTGGAGAGCTCGATTTCAAGCGCGGTTATCACTACGAATTCGGCTCGATCGGACGACGGGAACCCGGCGTTGGCCTGGGCGAAGTTGCAACGTTTGCAGGCGGCTATGGCCGATCGCTCAAAGAAGACATGCGCCGTTACTATGGCAGTTTTCTGAGCTTTGTGTGTCGCGGTGAAATGATTCCAAACGCCGGGTCGTACTGCGAAATCGACCCCGACACTAAAGATCGGTGGGGAATCCCGACGCTGCGTTTTCATTTCAAGTGGTCAGAAAACGAACTTAAGATGGTGCGGCACTTTCAAGAAACGACTGCCCAGATCATTGACCGCCTTGGTGGAAGACTCCAGGGATCCGTCGCATCGCCGCAGCAATCCATTTCAAGAGGCGGAGAGATCATTCACGAAGTGGGTACTGCGCGGATGGGTGACAACCCGGACTCGTCGGTTACCAATCAATTCGGGCAGACGTGGGATATCAACAATCTTTTCCTTTCGGATGGCAGTGTGTTCGCCTCGAAGGCCCACAAGAACCCGACGCTCACGATTATGGCCCTTGCCTGGCGGAGCAGCGACTATCTCGCTGAACAACTGAGGACCCGGGCGCTATGACGACGGAACGAAAAGCTCCAACATGCGTCGATCGGCGAACGACGATTAAATGGCTTGCTGCGACAATGGTGGCAGCCAACACAGGTTGCAGCTCGAGCACAAAATTCCTCGGTGACGAAATCCCGGCCGCGCCGAATGCAGAAAAAGCGTTGCTCGGAGTCGCGGCTACGCCGAGCAATGTTGGTTACGGCACGGACCCGGACCTCATCAATCCCGTCGTGCCCTGGCCGAGAACGATGACCGATGCGCAGCTAAGAACAGCGGCCACAACCTGCGACATGATCCTGCCTGCGGACGACCAATCACCGGCGGCCAGTGCAGTTGGCGTACCGGACTTCATCGATGAGTGGGTTAGCGCGCCGTATGAGCAACAGCAACACGATCGCGAATTGATTCTCGGGGGCCTCGAGTGGCTCGAACAACAAAGCCAAAGCCATTTCGGCACCACTTTCTCATCCGCCAACGGTAATCAGGCTGCCGAACTGCTCGACAGCATCGCCTATCCGGACACGGCCGCGGCAGGCAATGACAAGCTGATCGAATTCTTCAGGCGATTCAGGTATCTAACTGTGGGTGCGTACTACAGCACTGAAGCAGGCATAAAGGACATCGGGTATATCGGCAATGTCCCGATCAGCGGTGACTATCCTGGACCAAGCACCGAGGCGATGGCGCATCTCGCCGGTGTCCTGGATGAACTCGGTCTGAGCCTACCGAGTTAACTTTCGGTATTAGTATCGACAGGTATCCGGATCGCCAGCCAGGAAGTAGTCCTTATAGTTACTGGCTTCAGGATCCATGCAACCTTTTAAATTAAGAAGCTCAACGCGCCGAAATTGAATCGCGTGGCCCTCACTCTGTAACGAGATATATCCTTCACCCAGCGGCTCGCCATCCGGCTTCATCTCCGGTCGATGGCCGGACACGACGCCACCGCCGAACGTTGTATTTTCGTATTCGATGACGGCTTCGCCGTTGATGAAATGTACAATTTTTTCACTGCCCAGCACGAGCGCTTCCGCGACGACCCACTGATCGCCGTCAAACGTTGGAGACGTCGAATTGATGCAGTGCGTGTCATTGAATTTCCCCTGGTATTCAATGTGCGTGCCGGGTGAACACATGTTGCCGGTCGGTCGCGGTTTCCCGTCGCTCAGGCCCCCGAGGAACTGTACTTCGAGCGAAATCGGAAAGTCCTGGTCGGGTGGCATCGTTGCGGGATCCTGCGAATGCACCATGACACCGCTGTTTCGATGGGCCCACTCCGGTGCTCCCGGCTTTGGTTCACCAATGAATCGGTATTCGACCAGCACGCGGTAGTGCGAGAACGGATCCTTGTAAAAGATATGCCCGAACTGCTCGTCGAACGATTCATAACCGTCGTATGAAACAGTAAACAGTCCATCTTCGACGCGAAACGTATTCGCAAAGTTCTCGCCGACCGGGTGGCGACGTATCTTGGGTATCCAGTCATCGAGATCCTGACCATTGAATAGCGCGAGCCATTCTTCCTCGTCCGCAGTTTGAGCGAAACACGCGCTGGTTGTTAACAGCGTCCCAACAATCAGCATCATTGATTTCATCATCGCACAGCTGCCCTCCTGTCAGGCGTGCCTGGCCCACGATTTCTCACCGGGTACAAGAGGCGCACAGGGATCGAATCGTCCCGGCGTTTCGGTGTAACGCAACGCCTGCTTGCATCCGATCTCCGATGTGAAATAACCGAGCAATGTGAGCTCCTTCATCATGCGAAAATAATGTGCCGGCGCGCCCTCCTCACTGCTCTCCATATAAAAGTGTTGCTCGGCATCGAGGTCCTGAACCAGCGCGAGCCGTTGCGCCGCGGTCACTATCTGAAAATGCGCACCGTATGAACGCAAACATTGGTCTTGCAGTGAGTGCAGGCCGTCACGAAATATTTGTTGATCATTCTCGTGATAGGAATCGGTCACCATCATGGCAATAAACGGCCCAACACCAGCTGCCTTGGCTCCCGGCGTACTCGTCTCCGGCAGAATCGTCTCAGCGATCTCATCGAGCAGTACGATGTCACTCTGCCTGAACAGCGCATTCGAAGATGCCGGCCGCTTTTCGCTTGCAGGTCCCGCCGCACACCCGGCAAGCAAAGCGCTCTGGCCGACAAGTGCAACACCGCCGAGCATCGCGCTGACGCGCAGGATTGCCTCGCGGCGGGTAATGAGTTCATGACGTTCCGAATCAGAGGACATGACAAGACTCCAGTTTTTTCTGCATCAAAGATTACGACGTTTGAGTTCGCTGACGGCATAGTCGGCGGCACGCGCGGTCAGCGCCATGTAGGTAAGCGATGGATTCTGGCAAGCGGACGATGTCATGCCCGACCCGTCGGTAACAAAAACGTTCGGCGCATCCCAAACCTGGTTCCACGAATTCAGGACTGACGTCTTCGGATCGCGGCCCATTCGAGCGGTTCCCATCTCGTGAATTCCCATGCCCGGCGCATAGTCGCGGTCGTACGCCTCTACATTACGCACACCTGCAGCATCGAGTGTCTCAGCCATATCGTTCATCATGTCGACGCGCATCATCCGTTCATTCTCACCAATCTCACAATCGATTTTGAGTACGGGCAAGCCCCATTTATCTGTCTTCGTCGCGTCGATACCAATCGAATTGTCATGACTGGGCAGCATCTCCCCAAACGCGGTTGCACCAATTTGCCATTCGCCGGGCTGCGATAGCCCGTCCTTGAAGTCGGCGCCAACACCGAGCTCGCGGACGGCGCGCTGCCAGCCCGTCCGGCTGGCGCTGCCCTGGTAGCCGAAACCGCGCAGGTATTCACGCTTGTCGCCGAAAAGATTGCGATAGCGCGGGATATAAAAACCCGTCGGTCGTTCGCCGACGTAATATTTGTCATCCAGAGACGATTCGTTGAGTGAGCCGGAGGCGCCAACCCGGAAGTGATGATCCATCAGGTTGTGCCCGAGCTCCCCTGAACTGCTGCCAAGGCCACCGGGCCATACATCGGTGGCAGAGCGCATCAGGATCCAGGTGGAGTTCAGGGTCGAGGCGCACAGAAAAATCAGTGGCGCTTTGTATTGCACGGTCTTTTCGGTAACGGCATCGATCACGTTCACGCCGGTCGCGCGTTTGCGATCGCGGTCGTAGGTTAAGTCAGTGACGATGGCGAATGTTTTGAGTGTCAGCCGGTTTGTCGCCACTGCAGCGGGTAACGTGGACGCTTGCGTGCTGAAATAACCACCGTACGGGCAGCCGAGCCAGCAGGCATTGCGGTATTGGCAGGGACTTCGCCCCGGCCGGGACTGAGTCATGTTGGCCGTCCGTCCCGGGATAATGCGGCGGTGGCCGTTAAACGCGCCTTTAAGCCGCCCCGCGACAAGTTCCTCACCGCAGTTCAATGGCATTGCGGGCTGAAACTCACCGTCAGGCAACTGCGGCATGCTCTCGTGCGAGCCGGAAATGCCGGCATGCCGTTCGACGTGGTCGTACCAGGGGGCAAGATCCGCGTAACGAATCGGCCAGTCGACTGCGACGCCATCGCGGGCATTCGCCTCGAAATCGAAATCACTCAAACGGTAACTCTGTCTCCCCCAGGTCAGGGATCGACCACCGACGTGGTAGCCGCGGTACCAGTCGAAGCGCTTGATCTCGGTATAGGGCGAATCCTTGTCCGAGGCCCACCAGTCGAGATTCTTTTCGTTGAGCGGATAATCGCGCTTCAGAACCGGGTAGGCGTCCTCCATCGCCGTCGTGCGCCCGCCGCGATGTGCATATTCCCACGGCCCTTTGCGGGCATTGACGTAATCCTTGATGTGCTCGACGTTCTTGCCGCGCTCGAGAAGCAGCACGCGCAGCCCTTTTTCCGTGAGTTCCTTGGCCGCCCAGCCGCCCGATATTCCGGAACCTACGACTATTGCATCAAATTCTTCTTCCGCCACGAATATGACCTCTGCAGGGGTGGATTAGCACGATGTCACCGATCATACGTTCTGGCAGGCGACTTGGGTACTCTCCGGCGGGCACGCCATGACCGGTAAGGGGCCACTTCTGTTGCACGACCGGCTGTGAGCGCTGGTAATATCGATGCTTGAAAATTCCGTATTCAATCAAGGCCCGAGCTGATGTTTGCGGAAAATCCTGGACGACCGTAAGGGAGTTACGTGGCTAACAAAATCCGCATGGGGATGGTCGGTGGTGGCAGTGGCGCGTTCATCGGCGCGGTGCACCGCACTGCCGCTGAGATGACCGGTGACATCGAGCTCGCGGCCGGCGCGTTCAGCAGCGATGCGGTTGCCTCGAGAGCCTTCGGCGTGGAGCTTGGGTTGCAGGCGAGTCGATCTTACGGGACGTTTGCCGAAATGTTCGCAAAGGAAGCGAACCTGCCGCAGGACGAGAGAATTCAGTGCGTGTCGATCGTGACGCCGAATGATTCACATGCGGATATTTCGTGCGCTGCTCTGGCAGCAGGATTTCACGTGATCTGCGACAAACCACTCGCAGGACACCTGGAAGACGCCATTCGGATTGAAGATGCCGTTACCGACAGCGGACTGCTGTTCGGGCTGACCCATACGTACACAGGTTATCCCCTGGTCATCGAAGCGCGCGAACGAATCGCGGCTGGTGAAATCGGCGACGTTCGTCGCGTCGCAGTCAGCTATCTGCAAGACTGGCTTTCGCGTGACGAGGATACCAAGGCAAACAAGCAGGCAATCTGGCGCAGCGACCCTGCGCGCACCGGTGAATCCGGCGCGTTCGCGGACATCGGTACGCACGCGTTCAACCTGGTCGAGTTCACAACCGGGCTTCGCATTACGGAAGTCGCGGCCGAACTGCGCACGGTCATACCGGGACGAGCAATCGACGATGACGGCGCGGCAATGTTCCACCTTTCCAATGGCGCGTCGGGCCTGTTGTCTGCAAGCCAGGTATGCAGCGGCGCCGTGAATGCGCTTCGGATCGAGATTTACGGCGATTCCGGCAGCATTTGCTGGGCTCAGGAAGAACCCAATACGATGACGATCCGGCATCGCGGTCAACCCGACCAGGTATTTCGTCCCGGCGCCAACGTCGGCTACCTGTCGGACGCGGCGATTGCCGTATGCCGGACGCCCGCCGGGCACCCGGAGGGGTACATCGAAGCTTTCGCGAATCTTTATGCCGGATTTGCCCGCGCCGTGCGCGACTACCCGGCGCAAAACGGCACCGGCTGCGCCTCGGTCGCCGATGGCATTGCCACCATGCGTTTCATTCGTGCGGCATTGACGAGCAGTCGCAATCAATCGGCCTGGACGAAGCTGGCCAGCGGCTGAGGAGCAGCGCCGCGAACTGGAATTTTGTAAGGAATGACTATGAAAGGACCTGCGATATTTCTCGCCCAGTTTGCCGGCGACGAACCACCCTACAATGAACTTGGCACGATGGCCGCCTGGGCCGCGGGCCTGGGATACAAAGGTATACAGATTCCGACCTGGGATACGCGCCTGTTCGATCTTGAACGTGCTGCGACGAGCAAGACTTACTGCGACGAAATCGCGGGTGTCTGCGCCGACGCTGGCGTCGAGATTTCAGAACTGTCGACTCATTTGCAAGGCCAGCTGGTAGCGGCCCACCCGGCCTACGGCGATATGTTCGATGTATTTGCACCGGAATCGATTCGCGGTAACGAGAAGGCCAAGCGGGAATGGGCCGAGCAACAGGTAAGGATGGGCGCGAAGGCGAGCGGCAATCTCGGTCTCACCGCACATGCGACATTTTCCGGTGCGCTTCTCTGGCACACGTTTTATCCCTGGCCACAGCGGCCCGTCGGACTGGTCGAAGAAGGTTTTGCAGAACTGGCAAGGCGCTGGCGGCCGCTTCTCGATGCTTTTGAAGATGCCGGCGTCGATGCCTGCTTCGAACTACATCCCGGCGAGGACTTGCATGACGGCGTGACGTTCGAGCGATTTCTCGATGCTGTCGATAACCACCCGCGTGCCAACATTCTTTATGACCCCAGTCATTTCATGCTGCAGCAACTCGACTACCTGCAATTTATTGACTTCTACCATGAGCGCATTCGGGCGTTTCACGTTAAGGATGCCGAGTTCAATCCGACTGGCAAGTGCGGTGCGTACGGGGGCTATCTCGACTGGCAGGATCGGCCCGGCCGGTTCCGTTCACCCGGCGACGGACATATCGATTTTTGCGCGATCTTCTCCAAGTTCGCACAGTACGACTATCCCGGCTGGGCGGTACTCGAATGGGAATGCTGCCTGAAGCATCCGGATCAGGGCGCCGCAGAAGGGGCGCCATTCATAACTGATCACATGATTCGCGTAACGGACCGGGCCGCTGACGACTTTGCAGGCGCAGCGCCGGATCGCGACCGGAACCGCCGCATCCTGGGTCTGGATTAAGTCAGTCCAGAAGGGACGCCAGCGCCAGGTGACTGATTGCCACTGACTTGAATGGGTCTGACGGCTGGTCGTGCTCCACGAAGAGATGCCGGAGTCCGGATGCGACTTTGCTATCGAGAATCTTTCCGAAGTCGATCACACCACTGCCAACGTCCGCCATGTCGCCTTGTGCGTCCATATCCTTGATGTGCGCCATCGTAAAACGATCGGGCGCCTTGCCCAGGACCTGAGTAATGTCCTGTCCGGCTTTGCGTACCCAGAAAAAATCCAGTTCAAAGTCAACGAGCGCCGGATCCGTTTCGTCGAGCAGAACATCAAACGGCACCTGGCCACCCAGCGACATGAATTCGAAGTCGTGATTGTGATAGGCCAATCGCAGGTCATTTTTGCGGCACAACTCGCCGATTTGATTGAACGAATTTGCCCAACGCTTGTAGTCATCAATGGTCTGACGGTCTTCCGGGCTCAACCAAGCGATGGTCACGTAATCGTGTCCTACTTCAGCCGCTGTATCGAGCAATGGGCGCGAATTATCGCGTAACTGCCGCGCATCCATATGTGAGCTCGGCGACTTCAGGTCGAGATTGTCGAGCAGCCGCCGAATCTGTTGGGCCGAGTGATCGCCGTAACCAGCGAATTCGACTTCGCGATACCCGATGCCGGCAATCGCCCGCAATGTACCCGGCACATCCATCGCCATCGATGCCCGGACTGTATAGAGTTGAATACCGGGTAAACGCTTGTTTGTACCGGTCGCCGCCGGCAAGATTGATGGAGTGAACAGCGTCGATAGACCGAGCGCAGCGCTGCTGCCTAACATCTCGCGACGCGATAGTGAGAAATTCTTCATTTTATGATCCGTCTTGTAGAAAGTGCAGGCACTATTGAGTCTAGCTAAACAGGGGAAGAATAACTATGCGCGCTAACGCCCTGGACAATTCAACGACCCGTACGCCGCGAGCCAAGCTGTTTACGATGATGCTGTTACAGATTTTCATCTGGGGCGCCTGGCTTCCGTTGATTTTTGGCTACCTGCCAACACTGGGCTTCTCACCATCAGAGCAATCATGGATCCTGAACGCGTTCCCGGTCGCGGCGATCGTCGGATTATTCTTCAGCAACCAGTTTGCAGACAGAAATTTTGCCGCCGAAAAATTCCTGTCCTTCAGTCACCTCGTTGGCGGCCTGTCAATGTTCGGACTGACGATGACCACCGAATTCTGGCCGTTCCTTATTCTCATGTGGGTGCACTGCCTGTTCTATGTTCCGACCATTTCGATCACCAATTCGATCGCGTTCGCGCACATGAAAGATCCCGCATCGGAATTCGGCCCGATACGTATGGGAGGCACGGTCGGCTGGATCCTCGCGGCGTGGCCTTTCGCGTTTATCCTGGTTGACTGGGCAGCCGTCCGCGCTGCAGAGCCCGTGGGACTTATTGATCTGATCGGCACCGCGCTCGGTTCCGGGCTTACCGGCGATGCGCTCCGTGCCGCAACGCCCTGGACGTTCCGCGTCGCGGGATTCGCGAGCCTGGCGCTCGCAGCCTACGCCCTGCTCCTGCCACACACGCCGGCTCGCAAAGCGGTAAGCGAGAGCATGGACAAGCTGGCCTGGCTCGAGGCGGCCAAGTTGCTCAAGCATCCATTCATCATGGTGTTGTGGATCGTCACGCTCGCCGACTCGTTTGTGCACAACGCATTTTTTAACTGGGCGGCGGTTTTCTTCAGCAGCGATGCCGTCGGCATTCCGGGCAACTGGATCATGCCGGTCATGAGTATTGGCCAGGTCGCTGAGATACTGACGATGATTGTGCTTGGCACGGTGCTGAAGAAACTCGGCTGGCGCACTACGATGATGGTCGGCATCCTCGGCTATGCTTTTCGATTCGCCGTATTTGCCTGGTTCCCGGAATCAACCTTGTTCATCGTGCTCGTCAATCTCGTGCACGGCATCTGCTACGCCTTTTTCTTCGCGACCGTTTACATTTTCGTTGACGCCCATTTTCCCAAAGACGTGCGCTCCAGTGCGCAGGGATTGTTCAATGTGATGATCCTCGGCGTCGGCGCGTTAATCGCCAACAGTATCTGCCCTTGGCTGTTACAGACCGTGTACACGGTGGATGGCGTCACGGACTTCAAGTCGATGTTCATGATTCCGATGACGATATCGATACTTGCCGCGTTGCTGCTCGCGGTTGCGTTCCGGCCACCAGTCCATGGTGCGGCCGGTGGAGACGTTCCTGATCGACCCTGAAGGGTTCAATCCGAATAGTCTTGTTGTAGTATTGACCTGGTCACCAACACGCTTACTTCAGGAATAAAACAATGTAGGAATAAAACAATGTATAAGAATCGAAAAATCGTAATGACAGGTTTGGCAGTGTGCGGGTTGCTTCTGGGCGGCCTGGCTCAAACTCAAATGGCGACAGGGCCGCTGTCCTTTTTCCTGACCAGTGCCGGTTCCGGCGATGGCGGCAACTTAGGCGGACTGAAAGGCGCCGATGCCATTTGTAAAAACCTGGCGGAAAGCGTCGATCAGGGCAACCTCGAGTGGCGCGCTTATCTCAGCACGCAAGGCAGCAATGCCGTCAATGCTCGAGACCGAATCGGACCGGGCCCCTGGTTCAATGCGAAAGGTGCACGAATTGCAGCGGACGTGAACGAGCTTCATAGCGTGCTGAATCGGGTGAGTGCCTTTACTGCGGTCGACGAACGTGGTCGAACAATACCTGGCAGTGGATTTATGCCCAACCGACATGACATCCTCACTGGCTCACAAACCGATGGGACGGCCTATCCTGCCGGCGAAGACATGAGCTGCAATAACTGGACGACCAGCAGTGACGAACGTAAAGCAAGGGTCGGTCATCATGACTATGCAGCCTGGAACTCGGCTCATGACTCCAGGGGTTGCAGCCAGGCTGCGCTGATCAGCTCCGGTGGCGATGGTTTGTTTTACTGCTTCGCCGTACAAAAGTAAGCCGGCATATACGCAAGCCCTGGACGCTAGTCGCTGCGCTGCTGCAATAGAGCGCAGTGACCGGCCAGCGGCGACACGCCGCGAGATCTCCGCGCGCTCTGCCAGCGTCATGGCACGTTGCGAACGCTGTCTTGTTGGCAGTCGGACACACCGGTCATCGAAGAAGCCCCGCTCGCACCTCTTCAGTGGATATTAGTCAGAGTCAGCAACCCAGGTAGTGGCAACCGGTCCCAACCCGATGATCTGAACCTCGACAGGCTCGTCGCCGCACGCGCCGTCGAAGTGAACCGCTTCTTTCGAGTGCAACGCGTAAGCTCCAGCCGTCAACAGCAAGGTGTCTTCACATTCACCCGACTTCCCTGTTCCAAATGCCCAATCGCCAGATATGACGGTGACGTGTCGATCTTGGTCGTGAAAATGGGGAGGAAACACAAGTCCCGGAGAGATTCTGAGACGAATAACGTACACGCCGGCACTGTCGGGGTCGCCTGACAAAATCGCGTAACTCAGCCCAGCAACATCGGGAGACGCAACAAATAGTACGTCTTCGGCCTGCAAATTAATGAAACCCGAAACCGCTTTTTCGTTCTGTTCCGAACCTGCGCCACCCGCGACGAGCAAGAGAAGCAATAGAAGCCAACTTCCAAGTCTCATATTTCCTCCGTTGCGTAAAAAATCTCCCAGCTTGCGCTACTGTCGCGAATCGACGTCAGTGTCGCCAGAAAGATCATCGACTTTACTGCAGTTCTTTCCACAGTACTTCAGTCCCGTTTCGTGCACCCTGGCGACAGTGCCCCTGAATCTGGAAGCACGGTCGCTGTTTACTTGTTGGGTAATTGCTTGTGTTCTAACACCTCCGATCGCAGGACCTTGCACATTCGATCAACTTTCGAGCACAACGTTGAAGCCGCCGAAGATCATTCGTTTGCCGTCGAAGGGCATTGGTGAGCTACCGGGCTGCATGCGTGGATCGGCCATCATTTTTTTCCATGCTTTGTTTCGCACGGCGCGTGACGGCCAGAGGATCCACGAGAACACAACCGTTTCATTCTTCTTGCACTTGACGGCCATCGGGAACGACGTCAGCTTGCCAGGCGGTATATCGTCGCCCCAGCATTCCACCAGTTGTTGTGCGCCGTGCTCCTTAAACAGAGATGACATCTTTTTCGCGTGCCGCAGATATTTCTGTTTGTTAGCTGTCGGTACCGCCGCCATAAATCCATCGATATAAGCCATGCCGGTTCTCCTTTGTTGAAAATTGCGAAACCTGTTACCGCCATTTCTCTCGCAGCCGGGTCCGCCCGATTCCCGGGCCGGGCGGTGCCTGCTGGCTGCACAAGCATAAATTAAATCATCAGAATTTTTTTTCCGCTCTCTCTTCCGCAGACCAAATTCGAATTAACGCGGGGTCCTCGCCGAAACAGGGCAATCGGCACCAGTTAAGGTTAGGATACTGTTGATTGCAACTAACACCGCAAACGACTGATGCGGATCGTAACCTGAAACAGGCTTTTCGAGAATGCCCAGAAAATTGACACGCAGAGAGGCACTGATCGGCGTCTCGACCACTTTGCTGCTACCGGCGGCTTGCAGTCAGACCAGCGTCGCGCCAGATGCTCCCTCCGATGCGGCCTACTTGCATGGCGTAGCCAGTGGGGACCCGGATACCGACAGTGTCGTGATCTGGACTCGAGTCAGCAATACGTTTCGACCTGTCGACGTCGAATGGCGGGTTGCCACCGATGCTGATTTTCGAAACGTCATTGTGCGGGGCCGACTCAGAACGGATGGAAGCCGCGACTACACGGCTAAAGTCATCGCGGATAATCTCAGCCCGGGTAGTGCGTACTTCTATCAGTTTGATGTTGGCGGTGTCCTGTCGCCAACCGGTCAGACAAAGACGCTACCCGTGGGTCATGTCGATCGACTTGTGCTGGCTGTCGCCACCTGTTCGAACTATCCGTTCGGTTACTTCAACGCCTACGAGGCGATTGCGAATGACCCGACCGTCGACGTTGTCGTTCACCTCGGGGATTACATTTATGAATACGGACGCGATGGCTATGGCGGAGAAACCGGCCGACGCATCGGGCGCGACCACCAGCCATCGCATGAAACACTGACGCTCGCCGACTATCGGCAGCGCCATGCACAATACAGAACGGACCAGGGTTCAAAAGCGATGCACGCCCGGCATCCGTTGATCGTGATCTGGGATGACCATGAAAGCGCCAACAATCCCTGGATGGGCGGTGCGGAAAATCACCAGGATGGCGAAGGAGTCTGGGAAACAAGACGCGCAGAATCGCTGCAGGCGTTCTTCGAGTGGCTGCCTGTTCGGGATCCGCACGGCGGCCGTGCCCGTGAGGAATACTGGCGGCACTTCGAATTTGGCGACCTGGCGAGTCTGATCACGCTGGAAAGCCGGCACACGGGCCGCAGCAAACAAATCGAAATCAATGATTACCTGGGTGACATCAATACCAAAGTGGACGCACAGGCGTTCATCAATACGGTCGTCGGCGCGCCCGAACGCAAACTATTGTCCGCAGAGATGGAACAATTTCTCGCGGACGAGCTCGCCGAATCCGTCCGTGCAAATCGTCGCTGGCGTGTCATTGGCAATCAATCCGTGATGGCGAGACGCATCGCGCCAAAACTGGATGACCCATTTTTTGCGACGTTAAAAACCAACCTGGATGATGAGGCAGCGAACCTGCTTGATAGCCTGACACAGCTTGGCAACCTTGGGCTGCCGGTCGACCTGGACTCATGGAACGGCTATTCGGCCGCTCGCGAAAATTTCTATCAAATCAGCAAGAACGCCGGCGCTCGCGATTTGCTGGTGCTTGCTGGCGATAGTCACAGTTACTGGCAAAACGAGTTATACGATGCCGCCGGCGAATCGATGGGTATCGAGTTGGGCTCAACCGGTATCACGTCGCCACGTTCGCTACTGGAATTGGGGCAAGACGGACTCAAACGCTACGACGAACTGAATGCCGCCGGTAACAGGGAAGTCGTATGGACGGAGGGCCGCTATCGTGGATTCATTCGACTGGAGATTGATCACGACGGCGCGCAGGCTGATTTTGTCACCGTCACCACCGTTGAATCACTAAATTACGACACTCGAATAGTGCATTCGGTGAACGTCGAGAGCCGCGGCGGCACGCTGCGATACGTGTGACTATCTGGCTTGACGATCGTTTAAGAGCGATCCAGTACAAATTATCTCACCCGCAACCAACTCACCGCGAATCACCGGCCATACTATCGAGAATATGATTCCGAACGGCTGTACGAATCGACGGTTGCTCCACTCCTATGAGGAAATGGCCGCCACTTTCAAAACGAACCAGTTTTGCATTGGGAATCGTGGCCGCGGCAAATTCTGCATTGTGGTAAAGCTGCAATAAATCGTCTGCGGCGTGAAAAATAAGGGTCGGGGCCACAATTGCTGCGATCCGCTCGCCTGGCAACATCGCCTGGTTGTCGAAAGCGGCACCGGCGGCCCGCAGCGACACCGGATTCATGTAATCAATGAAGTGTTCGAACAATTCTCGCTGATCGGGTGTAAGGCTCGCAATGACAGCATCGTCGGCGCCCATCAATGACATGAGTTGTGTCTTGAATAGCTTTGAGATTGACCAGTAGAGAGGATCATGTCTGAAGATAGTGGTCAGCATGTCGCCCTTCTCGTTCGCCTGCGCCTGGTTTTGTGTTGCTGAAGAAGCCACGCCGCAAGAGACGAGCGTCAGCGAAGATACCTTTTCAGGATGTAATGCTGAAAAAAGTAAAGCTGATGGACCGCCGTGCGACATCGCGACGACCGCGACTTTTTCGATACCCATATGGTCGAGCAAATACGCATAAGCATGCGCCTGGTCGTCCCATGTCGCACCTTCGCGCACGTCCGAGCGCAAGTAGCCAAAGCGCGACGGCGTGATCCAGTGAAACTTGTCGCCCAGCACAGCCTGCGCAATGAGTTCGCCCTGATCGTAGCCGCCACCGCTGCCATGGATTACCAGGACAGCAGGACCTGAACCGCCTTCCGTGAATTCAATATCACCAAACAGTGACGGTATTACATTTCCTTTGTTCGTGACTCTTTCGTAAGAGCGGTGCATATCCAGGAAATATGCCGCCGAAGCAAAAACTACTGCGATGAGTAATCCCGCCACAACCCAACGTCGAATTCTTACCGGCCTGTCCATTTCACTCTGAGCCCTTTGCTATTCGAAAGAACAATATCACGCTGCGAAAATCAGTAAGCCTCGGTATTTCCGTATAGCGCAGAGCAGTCGCGAGATATGCAATAGGCTGGCTGGAACATGAGATGAAATATTTGCCCCACCCTTGAAGCAACTTTGCAATGACAGAATTATTACTCGAATTGCCTGGCGTGATGGCTGCAATACTGATTTGGTTAACCGTGTGGCGATGGGCAGACAAGAAATCGGATCGGGCAGTGTGGGCCAAACTGGTCTCGCATCAGTCGCCTGCTCCGGGCACTTTCGACTACTCATTGATCGCTGATCTGCCGGATACGGCGCAGCGCTTCTTCCGATTTGCCATCAAACCGGGGACACCGCTTTATACGGTTGCAGAAATCTCCATGGACGGTGATTTCAGTAACGGGACCAAGACCAAGCCGGACTACCTGCAAATGTACGCGGAGCAGATATTGGCCGCTCCTCGCGGTTTCGTTTGGAAACTAAGAGCAGGGAGCGGCGTGATGCGGATATCGGGCTCCGATGCTGCTATGGATGGACACAGCTGGAGCCGCTTTTGGCTGCTGGGGATTGTGCCTGTAGCTCGAGCGGGCAACAACGCGGATCATGCGCGATCGGCATTCGGGCGTTACGTTGCCGAAACGGTCTTTTGGACGCCAGCAGCCCTGCTACCTCACGAGAATATTCGGTGGGAGGAAATCGACGATTCGACCGCACGTGTCACCCTGACCTACCTGGGACTGAAACAGGCCGTTGATCTTTCCGTCGACGTCGATGGTCGATTGACCAAGGTCGTATTCCAACGCTGGTCGAACGCGAACGCCGAGAAGATTTTCAAACTGCAGCCGTTTGGTGGCTATTTATCGGAATACAAAGACTTCGACGGATTTTGTTTACCGACCAGGATTGAGGCAGGAAATTTCTTCGCAACAGACGACTACTTCGCGTTTTTCCGAGCGAACGTAAGATCCATTCAATTTCCCCACTGATACACAACCTGATGTATTCACGCTCGCACGATGATTTCAGCCGAGGGTCGAAAACATCGAGCCCCACGTTGATGAGTGCATCGCTTTAGTTACTGGCGTGCAACGCCGGGAGTGGTCCCGTGGTGCGTCTACTGTCGGGGCGGTGCCTACCCAATTCCAGGTAACTGCCGGTATCGCTCCGGGATTCAGCTTCCCAAACACTTGTTTTGACCCGCACAGGCATCGTTGACCACGATATGCGAACTTGTGTTACGTCAGGGGAGACCCTCCCCCGACACTTCGAAAACTTGCCTGTCGCTGGAACTTCTGCAACAACATGTATCATTGCGGTGACCTGCCAGCCGACGCATAAACAATATGAAAAAAGGCCATGGACGCGAGTCCATTCCAGATAAGGAACCGAAGACTGACCAGGTGCCGTCAGAGTCGGGCTGGGCTGGCATTTACCTGGCCGTTATAGCCGGCTCGATCGTCACTGTTCTCGCCCTCGCCGGTTTTTCCCGGTATTTCTCGCAGTAGATCATGCACGAACTCGACTGGCTGATCGTTATCACTTACCTGGTCTACGTCGTGTGGCACGCACTTCGCATGACCCGAAACGCGCAGACCACCGAGGGCTATTTCCTGGCCGAGCGAGCACTCCCCTGGTGGGCAGTGGGACTATCGGTCATGGCAACCCAGATGTCGGCGATTACGTTAGTGGGCACGACCGGTCAGGCCTATGACGATGGCATGCGCTTCATTCAGTTCTATTATGGTCTGCCACTCGCAATGATTATCCTGTGTGTGACCGCGGTACCTTTTTTCTATCGCGCCAAAGTGTTCACAGCCTACGAGTATCTCGAACAGCGCTTTGATGCGAAAACTCGCACGCTGACCAGTTTCTTTTTCCTGGTGTCTCGCGGCCTTGCGGTTGGCGTAATTATCGCTGCCCCGTCAGTTATTCTGTCAATCGTCTTAGGCTGGAATGAAATCATCACGATTTTTGTAATTGGACTCTCGACCACGGTTTATACGATGGTCGGTGGCGTGCAGGCCGTCACCTGGACTGACGTCAAGCAGATGGCAATCATCATTATTGGCCTCGGCATTTGCGCTGTCCTGATCGTCAAGGGATTTCCGCCTGACGTATCTTTAGCAGACGGATTGCGACTGGCCGGTATCAGTGGGAAGCTGACAACAATCGACACCAGCTTCGATTTAAGTGAACCGTACACAATCTGGACGGGCCTTTTCGGCGCCGTGTTTCTGTTCTTGTCTTATTTTGGCTGCGACCAGAGCCAGGTCCAGCGTTACCTTAGCGCGAAGTCGATCAATGAAGGACGTACATCGCTCTTAATGTCTGCTGTCTTGAAAATCCCGATTCAGTTCCTGATTCTCCTGATCGGTGTACTCGTATTCGTTTTTTATCAGTTTCAAACCCCGCCGATGATTTTTAACGACGTCGACGCATCGCGAGCCGCCATCAGTCAGCCTGTTGAGTATCAACGTCTCGAATCTGATTTTCGGGACGTACACGAAGCTCGCGATCTTGCTGCGCGTGCGTTTATTTCCGCCACGCACGTCGGTGCGATAGAGGAAATTAATGCCACTCGAGCCAATTACACACTAGCGAACGAAACATTCGCAACGACGCGCAAGAACGCAATCGACTTCATTAAGTCATCAAACGGCAACGAGTCATTCAGTGATGTAAATTATGTTTTTCCCATGTTCGTCATTACCAGGATGCCGATCGGTGTTGTTGGCCTGATCATAGCCGCTATCATGGCGGCTGCCATGTCGAGTGTCGCAGCGGAGCTTAACGCCCTGGCCACAGCGTCCACGATCGATTTCTACAAGCGGCACATCCGGCCATCGGCCACAGACCGACAGTACGTAGCTTTTGGAAAGGCGGCCACTTTGCTCTGGGGAATATTTGCGTGTATTGCGGCCACATTTGCGACCAATCTTGGTTCTCTTATCGTGGTTGTGAACAAGTTCGGTTCGTTCTTTTACGGATCGTTGCTTGGCGTCTTTGTGCTGGCGTTCGCTGTGCCGGCCGCGCGCTCCCTGGGTGCATTCTCGGGATTGCTGCTGGGCATTGCGTCTGTGTGGATTGCCAGTACATTTACCGATATCGCGTTTTTGTGGTTTAACCTGCTTGGCTGCCTCATTACGGTCGCTTCGGGCTACCTGATCAGCCTGCTTGCAAGAAAGGATGTCGCATGACTCAAAATATTCTGACCCGGATTATATGCGCCGCTGTCTGCGGCATGTCGTTGATATTTTCGTCGGCTTACGCACAGGTTCGGTCTGAATACGACAATGGTGTAATGGGTCTTTATCGCGTGCTGCAGCAGTTGCAGACGACGGCCAGCGCAATGCAGACGGGGGCGCACCCGGACGATGAGGACTCGGCGTTGCTGGCTTATCTGGCTCGGCGCGAGTCCGCGCGCACCGCTTATCTCTCTCTGACGCGAGGTGACGGCGGGCAGAACCTGGTTGGCCCTGAACTCTTCGAGCAGCTGGGAGTTATCCGTACCGAGGAGTTATTACAGGCCAGGCGCCTGGATGGTGCCGAACAACTGTTTACGCGTGCGGTCGACTTCGGATTCTCGGAGCAGCGCGCTGAGGCGGCAAGGCTGTGGGACGAGGAAACCATCCTCGGAGACATGGTCAGGGCGATTCGGCTTTTTCGACCCATGGTCGTCGTCTCACGTTTTACCGGTACGCCTGCTGATGGTCATGGACATCATCAGTTCGCGGGGTACCTGACGCCGCTGGCAATCGAAGCAGCCGCAGACCCGAGCCGATTTACAGATCAGATTGCAGAGGGGCTCATGCCCTGGCAAACACAGAAAACCTATGTCACGGAGAGAATGGATTCGTCCTCAAACGACACGGCCGTACTGGCATTGAACACCGGCGAAGTATCACCGGTCATTGGCCGGAGCTATTTTGAAATCGCGATGCAGGGCCGCAGCCAACAGAAGACCCAGCAGATGGGATCACTCGAATACCGTGGGCCGCAGACGTCCGGCGTCCGGCTCATAGAATCTCGCGTGCAGGCGCCCCATTCGGAAACAAGCGTTTTCGACGGCATTGATACGACGGTGACTGGCATTTCCCGTTACGAAACGGTTGCGGGTTCTGCCCTGGTAGAACAGCTGACGAAACTCGAAAACGTGGCCGCTGATGCGCTCGAAACGTACGACCCTCGCGCTCCCGAAAAACTGATCCCGGTGCTGGCCCGGGGACTCGACATCACCCGCACCGCGACCAGCACCGCACAACAGTCCGACACGCGTCGCCTGCTTCGCCAGAAATCAACCGAATTTGAGACCGCCCTGCGCCTCGCTTCCGGCATCGTGGTCGATGCGCTTGGTGACTCCGAGACAGTCGTAGCTGGAAGCGTGCTGAACGCGACCGTTCACGTGTTCCTCGACGACGACGTTGATGTCACCGTGTCGAGCGTCAACCTGGTCGTGCCGGATAATTGGACCGCCACTTTAGTCAACGATGACTCTGGTTCAGACGGTTGCGAAGCGTGTCGCAATGAGCGGCCGACCGCCGAGTGGCGCTTCCTCGTCAAGGTCCCGGATGATGCCGACATAACACAACCGTATTGGCTCGAGCACCCGAGCCGAAATTTCGGTTACGACTGGTCGATGGCAGGGGACGCACGAAATCAGCCGTTTCGTCCGCCTCTTTTGACCGCAGAAGTCAGCGTAACCGTTGCTGGCGCGGACCTTAAGATTCGCAAAGCGGTGGAATTCCGATTTGCTGATGGCGCACGTGGCGAACTGAGAAGGTCAATTGACGTGGTCCCGGCCGTTTCTGTCTCGCCGGCAACCGAGCTGCTGATTGTGCCAACATCCCGCCAGGACCAGACCTATGAATTGTTACAATCCATCAGCAACAACACGGATAATGTTCTGGAGGGAACGGCGACGTTCGACGTACCTGGCGGGTGGATACAGGCGCCGGCAGCTCTGCCTTTCTTGCTGCGAGGCAGATCGGCGAGCACCACGCTCGGCTTCACAATCGGTGTTCCGGGCGGCACATCACCTGGCAAGTACGAAATCATGGCAACTGCATCGGTCGACGGCCGGCAGTACCAACAGGCAATGCAACAGATTGCCCACCCGCATATTCAGTCACACCGAGTCTATCGTCCCTCAGCGCTGACGGTTCAGCTGATTGACGTCAAGGTTGCTCCCGTGAAGGTTGGATACGTCATGGGTAGCGGCGATGCCGTTCCCGAAGCAATCCGACGGCTGGGCGTCGATGTCGTCCTGTTGGACGACAATGATCTTGCGGTAGGTGACCTCACCCGATTCGACATCATCATTGTCGGCATTCGTGCATCCGGAACCCGTCCGGCATTTGTTGCCAATAACGGCCGCTTGCTTGAATTCGCCGAACAGGGCGGGACGCTAGTCGTTCAATACCAGCAGGGAGATTATTTTTCCGCCGGACTGCCACCGTTTCCCGCCAGCATGCAACCAAGCGTTCGCACAATCGATGAGGCCGCGCCGGTCACCATATTGCAGCCCGATCATCCACTATTTAATTTTCCCAACAAAATTGTTGCGGCCGATTTCGATAACTGGGTGCAGGAACGCAACGGATACACTTTTACAGAATTCGACAAAGACCATTACGTACCGCTCCTCGAATGCCACGACGAAGGGGAACCGGAAAGCAATGGCGGAATGATGTA
>JAQCAD010000026.1 GCA_027621915.1 Pseudomonadota bacterium | reverse complement strand
GAGATCGAACAACCCAACCAGGTCGCCGCTTGATTTCATCGGCATACACCAGATTTGACCATAGCTCGTTTTACTGGTAAATTATTCCCGCGATTCAGCGTGCTGCTCCAAGGCGCGGCTTCTAACCAAAAAAACAATAAGCAAGGGGAGTTTAATGAATACTGCAAAAATCGTTCGTCTGGTCGCGGTGTTGTTTGCTATTGTGGCGGCGCTCGTTGCCATTCCACAAGAGGCAGTCATCATCGCCGTTCTTGGCCTGGTAGGAGGCTATTTCGTCGAAGAGGATCGACGCGTACCTTATATGGTTTTGGCATTGACCCTTTCACTGGTCCATGGTGCATTAGGGCCGATTCCCGGTATAGGCAACTACCTGACTGATATCCTGGGCAGCGTCAGCTCCCTGATCAACGCAGGGGCCTGTACGGTCATCGTGATGCAAATCGTCGATCGCCTGAAACCGTAACGCTGCAGGTTTGTGCTGAGAAGAAGGGCCCGCATTGCGGGCCCTTTTTCATTTTGGCCCTGAAGCAGAATTGAGATTACATAACACTGGCAAAAAGCCCGAACTGTGCGAAAAAAATGTGATCTTGTTCACGTTTGCCTCCCACCATCGTCTCTATGCTGCGACACATTAGATCTGTCGCAAGACTGCGACAGCCGTAGTTGCAATCGTGAATTGCGTGGACGTCACAGGTACAAAGAATGGACAGGCCGTTATCACAGTCCAGCGTTTCGCTGAAGCTTTCCGAAATTCAGAAGCGTTGCCGGGACCTCATGAGTGAAGAACTTAACGAGTTGACTCTCGAGGACGGGGAACCGTCTGTCGTGTCGGTCAGTTATTCATACAACCCGTACGATAACAACCGCTAACAATGCGCCGATTCCGACCGGTAGCCGGCTCGCGCCACTAGAATTCACACGCGAGTATCGATGGCAACTTTTCGTGCAGCCTGGTTCAGGCCCCTGATCAGGTAAAGCCGCCAAGACCAGATTCCGACAACAAGCATCGCCGATGCTGGCAATGCGAAAGACGGTAAGGCGATAACCAGGTAGTCATAAAGGCCATGCAGGATAGCGGTCGCCGTCAGGCTTAATATGACGGTCGTCGCGAAGTGCCGACGTTGCAGGTGCGCGTTGCCAATGTAGTAACCCCAGATCGACGCGAACACAATGTGAACTACCGGCCCCGCGAACCCGCGGGCCAGCGCCTCAATGTCGCTCACATATTGCAGGTAGTGAATGTTCTCAACCGCCGAAAATCCAAGCGCAATAAAAGACGCATAGATGATGCCGTCAATCGGCTCATTGAATTTCTCGAAACGCCAAATTATCAGCAGAAACGGCAGCAACTTGGCCAGTTCCTCGATAGGGCCTATCGCCAGCAATGCGTAAAGCAAGAGCGAGACATGACTGGTTTCTGCCAGTAAAAAGGCATCGAACCGCAGACCTATCAGGCCCAGCCCTGCATACATCAGGATTCCCAACCAGTAGCAGCCGGCGCCGAGCAGGAATGCCAGCAACAAATGGCCCAGAGGCTCCGGCAGATGCCGGTCCTTATGGTAGTGATACCCTGCCCAGAACAGGACCGGGAGAATGACAGGCCCGATCAGCATTGAGATTTGCATTGAGTCAGTATGTGGGTTTCCGGTGTAAGGGTCGTGGGCCGTGTTCACAATGTGCTTGGAAAAGAAAAGGCATCTTCAATTGTAAAATTGCTGTAAATCTCACCCGCTACTTTTTACGAACTGCTGCCTTTCTGCAACTCCGTCGATCGTCTCATACTGCACCATCGTTCTGAATCAGTTCGCAAGTGAGGTGATGTGATGTTTGCTTTTCGACGTAATTCTACAACTCTGCTTCCAGTCTGGGCCCTGATAGCGCTTCTCGTATCCACAACCGCCCAGGCGACAAAAATGGCAGTCCCGGGCGAGCAACGGCAACCCGTTGACCTCGTGATTGCACTCGACGTCAGCGGATCGATGTCGGGGCTCATTGATTCTGCGAAACAGCGCCTGTGGGATGTTGTAAACGAGCTTGCACGGGCAAATCCACAGCCGGACTTGCGCATGGCAATTCTCACCTACGGCAATCCCTCCTATGGTGAGGCATCCGGCTACGTCCGGATTGACATGCCCTTTACCCGAGACCTCGACGCAGTCAACCGAACGCTGTTCAGTTTTGGCACTGACGGGGGCGATGAATATGTGTCCAGAGTAGTCCACAGATCAGTTACTGGCCTGGCGTGGAACGAGAGTCCTGACGCGTTGAAAATCCTTTTCGTAGCTGGGAACGAGGAAGCGAACCAGGATCCACATATCTCTGTCGAAATCGCGTCGCAGCTCGCCACCAACAAAGGCATAGTGGTGAACACAATCTATTGCGGCAATGAAGACGACAACATAGTTGCAGGTTGGAGAGAATTTTCCGCGATGACTAACGGTATGTTCGCAAGTATTAACCAAAACGCCTCGGCAGTGGCCAACATTGCGACACCGATGGATGACGAGCTTGTCAGGCTGAACGGAGCTATGGTCAAATCTGGTGTATGCCGATGAAATCAAGCGGCGACCTGGTTGGGTTGTTCGATCTCTTCTCCGTTCACAAATTTCACGCCTTCAATGACCTTTGCGAGGTATTTGAAGCCGCGTAGTTTTCTCCAGTTTTTCTCGGCACATTCTCCGAGCTTGAACATCATGTGCAGCATGCTGTCACGCGTCACACAGCCTTTCATGCGTGTCGTGCGGTGACGGATGGTGGCAAACGTCGACTCGATCGGATTGGTCGTTCGAAGGTGTTGCCAGTGCACCGCCGGAAAATCATAGAACGTCATTAACGATTCTCGATCCTTGAGCAGACCATTCGTTGCCTTCGGATACTTGGCCTCGTAAGTGACGACAAACTGATCGAAGACCCGATCAGCATCTTCACGGGTGGCCGCTTGCCAGATCTGCTGCAGCGCCGATTTGGCTTTCGGCTGAATGCTCTTGGGCATGGCGTTGAGTACATTGCCCATTTTGTGCATCCAGCAGCGTTGCTGCCGGCTTGCCGGATACACTTCGTCGAGTGCCGCCCAGAAGCCCATCGCGCCATCGCCAACGGCCAATTCCGGCGTGTTCATGCCTCGTGCCTTCAGACTCAGCAGCACTTCTCGCCAGCTTTGCGTCGACTCGCGAACGCCATCCTCAATCGCCAGAAAATGCTTCTCGCCTCGTTCATTCACGCCCACAATCACCAGTGCGCACAGCTTCTGGCTCTCCGCTCTCAGGCCGCTGTAGATGCCGTCTGCCCAAATGTACACCCAGCGGTCCTTGTCCAGGCGACGATGCTGCCAGCTCTCGTACTCGACCCGCCACGTCTGCTTCAGACGCGATACCGTGCTAGCCGACAATCCCTTCGCCTGGCTGCCCAGCAGCACTTCCAGCGCCGGTTGCATCTCGCCGGTCGAAATCCCCTTCAGGTACAGCCATGGCAGTGCCGCTTCCAGACTCGCTGTCTTGCGCACATACGGCGGCACCAGCGCCGAATGAAAGCTTACCGGCTTACCATCACGGCTGCGTATCTTCGGTACTTTCACCGTGACCGGGCCGATGCCCGTTTGAATATCTCGCTCCGGTTGATAACCGTTTCTGACCACCGCAGCGCGCCCCAGCTCGCCTTGACGTTCTGACATCCTCGAAAGAAGTTCACCGACTTCCAATTCCAATCCCTGCGCGATCAGTTTGCAGGCTCCTTCCCGGATCAGCTCCGTCAGCTCGTCACGGATCTTCTCTCGACCTGCTAATTCAACAACG
Source organism: Pseudomonadota bacterium (assembly GCA_027621915.1). GTDB lineage: Bacteria > Pseudomonadota > Gammaproteobacteria > Steroidobacterales > Woeseiaceae > SZUA-117. The sequence goes on along the minus strand of JAQCAD010000026.1, from coordinate 39,299 downwards.
TTATTCTTACTCATGGTGGCGTATCTCCTCGGTTGCTTCGGTCTGCTTGGTAACAAACCATTTCAACCTGATACGCCGCCTTTTTCAATTCAGCCAAACACTACTTTCGAGCATAGCTCGTGTTCCACCACGCTCGGCCATACGTATTCCCAAAATACCATCCAGCCTCGTCTGACACTCTATTATGTGGATCTACATTGGCCAGACCTGACTCGCCGAGTTCCTCAATGTGCCTCCAACTTTCTATGGCACTCCAATAGATTGCCTCCATGATTCTGTGGTGCTCCGGCGAAACCTTGGTTGGATCAGACATCGCAGATACCCATGCCGCGGCTCCTTGTTCTCCGATAATTTGCATCTCCTGATCGATCACCGATCGACTTTCAGCGCTCATCATTTGCGCCTGCAAAATTTCGCTGTTCTGTTCGAGCTGAAATCCTACCAGTACCAACCCACCAAGAATTCCGACGTTCGCAGTAATCTGAAGCCAGCTAGACAGTCTCTTTATTTTCATGGTATATCGCTTCCCTGGTGCCCAAAGATTAAATCACCGGCGCCAGTATCAGGCGCATTTCATGCGAAGCCACAATGATAAGCCTACACGAAGTGTCATGAGAATCGGCCAGTGGCCGTTGCAGCGATTGGTCAGGCCGCCTCATTAATGTTGTGGAAGCAGTTCCCTGATGGCATTCGCTCTTAAAAAGTCGAACGCGACTAAACTATAAGTATTGATGAGTACTAACAACAGAAATTGGACGAGGTGTGCGCGTGAATTCTTGATTTTCGATATATAAGCTATTGTTTTATATATTGTAATTAAGGCGGGTCCTTACGGAAACCTTGAGGCGATACTCGGCGCTGGCTTTCAGACTCACGTGCTTCGCATCGCAGAATTTGCGCCCGTTCCGGTTCAGATCCAGTTCTGGTCTTCGATCGCGACTGTCTGGTCCGTTTGCTTACTACCAGTGTGCAAGGTTGCCTTCGGCTCTATCAGAACTATTTCTGCCCCGTCAATTGCAACAGGGCGATGTTCGACACCCTTCGGTACGACAAAAAAATCGCCGGGATCGAGCGAAATGACCTTGTCCCTGAGATGAATATCCAGGTGGCCGCTCACGACAAGGAAAAACTCGTCTTCATTTTCATGCGCGTGCCATTCAAGCTCGCCCATTCCCTTCGCGAGCTTGATGTAGTTCTCGTTCAGTTCACCAACCAGTTTAGGTGACCACCAATCATCGAACTTGCGGAATTTGTCTGCCAGCTTGACCTTATCCATACACTTAGCCGAGCTTCCTGATGCCAATCGCGTGCTGAATCTCTTGAAGGAACGGTACGGAGATCTCCCGCGCTCGCAGAGCGCCTCGTTGTAACTCCTGTTCGACAACTTTCGGATCACCGATGAGACGTTTATATTCTTCGCGTGCCGGTTTGATGTGATCGTTGATGTACTCGAACAGCACCTGTTTCATCTCGCCCCAGGCAATGCCATCCGCGTATCGCTTTTCGATGTCCAGCACTTCACTATCTGTCGCGAAAGCTTTGTAGATTTCGTAAAGCGTCGAGCCTTCAGTCTCTTTCGGCTCACCCGGTTCAAGGCTGTTCGTCTTGATTTTCATAATCAGTTTTCGAAGCGGCTTTTCATCTGCAAAAAGCGGAATCGTATTGTTATAGCTCTTGCTCATCTTGCGACCGTCAAGACCGGACAATACCGCTGTATTGCCATTAATGACAGCTTCCGGCAATACCAGGATGTCGCCATAGTGATGATTGAAGCGCTGCGCAATGTCGCGAGTCATTTCAACGTGCTGTTTTTGATCTTTGCCGACCGGCACCCTTGTCGATTTGAACATCAGGATGTCTGCGGCCATCAGGATGGGGTAGGCGTACAAAGCCATCATGATGCCCTGGTCCGGATCCTTCGAACCGCTGTCCTCATTGTCCTGGACTGCAGCTTTATACGAATGTGCCCGATTCATCTGGCCTTTCGCAGTCATGCTGGTCAGTATCCAAGTCAGGTGCGGAATTTCATGGATGTCCGACTGCCGGTAGAAAATTGCGTTGTTGGTATCGAGCCCCAATGCCATCCATGCAGCCGCGATCTCAAGCGTAGACCGGTGGATACGATCCGGGTCCTCGGCTTTCGCCAGTGCATGATAATCAGCGAGAAAATAAAAATTCTTCTTGGAGCTGTCCTTGCTTGCCTCGATTCCCGGACGGATAGCACCAACGTAATTTCCAATGTGGGGCGTACCGGTGGTCGTAATACCGGTGAGATAGATATCCTGGGTCATCAGTATCCTGCGGCCTGGCCGTCTTTTCTTGATTCGGAAGCGCCGTAATAAACGCCCTGTACGTCGTTCCTGAGTATCGCCTGGTAACCACCGTACTTGATTTTCTCCGTGCCGATCCTGTGGCCCATCGCCGCCAGTTCATCGCGAACGTTCTGCCCGATACCGCTTTCCAGATACACAGTTCCACCATCGGTCATCACCTCATCGGTCGGCTGCGATGAACCCGTATGGCGCATTCGTGCGGCGTCGCCGGCTTCCTGCAGATTCATCTCAAAATCGACCATGTTTACGATGACCTGTGCATGGGCCTGGGGTTGAATCGACCCGCCCATGACGCCAAAGCTCATCCACGGCTTGCCGTCCTTCATTACAAATGCAGGGATGATCGTGTGAAACGGACGCTTACCGGGTTCGTAAATATTGGCATGTCCTTCTTTGAGACTGAACAACTGGCCACGATTTTGCAGCTGGAAGCCGAGCTCCTCGGGTGTCATGCCCGAGCCCAGATCACCATAATTTGACTGAATCAACGACACCATGTTGCCATCACTGTCAGCGACGGTCAGATAAATCGTGTCACCTTTCTCGAGAACCGCGTCTCCAGCGGGATAGGTTTTCGCCGCCCTGGAATCGGAAATCAATTCGCGTCGTTTGGCCGCGTAATCTTTGGACAGGAGCATATCAATCGGCGCATTGTAGAAATCCGGATCTGCATAGAACTTCGCGCGATCCTCATAAGCGACTTTTTTAGCCTCTATCAGTGTGTGCAGGTATTCCGGTGTGCCAAAGCCCATGCTTCGCAGGTCATAGCCTTCAAGAATATTGAGCATTTGAAGCGCGACAATGCCCTGCCCATTGGGCGGTAGTTCGTAGACATCGTAGCCACGGTAATTGGTCGAAACTGGCGATACCCATTCCGATGTGTGCGCGGCAAGATCTGCGACTGTCAGGAAACCACCCTGCTCGGCCATATAAGCATCGATTTTTTCGGCTATGTCTCCTTTATAGAATGCGTCCCTGCCGCCTTTCGCAATCATCCGATAAGTGTTCGCCAGATTCGGGTTCCTGAAAATATCGCCGGTTTTTGGCGCCGCGCCCCCTGGCATATACACCTCTTTAATACCGGCATACTTCTCCCGGGATCTGACGTTTTCCTGCCAGAGATCGGCGATAAATGCGGTGACAGGAAAACCTTCGTCCGCATATGCGATCGCCGGCGCCAGTAACTCGGACATCGGCAATCGTCCATAACGTGCATGCAGCTCGAACCAGCCGTCCACAGCACCGGGTACGCTGACGGTCAACGGGCCCAGGTACGGAATGCTGTCCATGCCCAGGTCGCGAAAGTGCTGCAGCGTCAAAGACTGTGGCGACCGTCCGGATGCATTGAGCCCGGTCAACTCGCCGGTTTCGGCATCCCAGACAATGGCGAACAGGTCTCCGCCAATACCGCAGCCGGTCGGCTCCATCAGTCCCAGCGTGGCGTTGGCCGCTATAGCTGCATCAACCGCGCTTCCACCCGCCTTAAGAATATCGAGCGCCACTTGCGTCGCCAGGGGCTGGCTGGTCGCCGCCATACCGTGAATCGCTATCACCTCCGATCGCGATGCGTGCGGCCGACCTACTGGTCGGTCAAATCCTTGAGCTGCTGCCGTCATGCTAAGCATTAATCCGATCAGCAATGAAATCAGGCGATTCATACATATCTCCGACTCACGGTGGAAAACAGTAAATGATGCCTAGATTAACGGTCGATTGGAACTCCATTGAATATGCCGGATACGGCGTTATGATGCCCGTATGGGGAAGGCCACTATTATTGACGACTCGGCTTACGCAGATCTCTATTCTGCGCATGTAAACACGCTGACGGAGCGACACGACCGTGCGCTCGAACGAGCTGGTGCAGGTCATGCAGTTATTTTTTCCGGTGCTCCACATGGAGTATTCCTGGATGACTACAACTACCCTTTCAAGGCCAACCCACATTTCGTCAGCTGGCTCCCACTGACAAATACGCCGTTTTGCTACCTGGTTTACACACCCGGCGAAGTGCCAGTTCTGATTTATTACCAGGAGAAAGACTATTGGCACGTGCCGCCAGCCACGCCCGAGGGGTACTGGCCTGAAGAGTTTGATATTCGGGTCATTCATTCGATGGAAGACGCCACCAAGCATCTGCCAGCGACCAGGGACAATTGCATTTTAATAGGTGAGATAACTGACGAGGCCCAGTCTTTTGGTATCGACCGCGTTAATCCCGGCTCAGCCATCAACATGCTGCACTTCGATCGCAGCGTCAAAACCGGATACGAACTCGCGTGCATGCGGGCCGCATCACGACGTGCAGTCAAGGGTCATCGTGCCGCAGAAAAAGCGTTCAAGGCTGGCAAAACCGAGTTTGACATACATCTCGATTATTGCAGGGCTGCCGGACACGCAGAAAACGAGCTTCCTTATGGCAATATTGTCGCGTTGAATGAAAACGGTGCCGTCTTGCATTACCAGCACCAGTCTCACGAAAAACCCGAAGAATTCCGGTCGTTTCTCATAGACGCGGGCGCACGAGTCAACGGTTACGCCAGTGACATCACGCGCACGTATGCGAAAGAGGACGGCGAGTTCGCGGACCTGGTTATCCGATTCGACCAATTACAACTTGAACTCGTAGCTGAAGTTAAAACCGGTGTCGATTTTGCTGATCTGCACCTGTTGTGCCATGAGAAAATCGCAGAATTACTTGTAGAGACCGACCTCGCCAATGGAAGTCCGGATGCGTTAATCGAATCGGGCGTCACTTCCGCGTTTTATCCGCATGGTCTCGGACATCTGCTGGGAATCCAGGTCCATGATATCGGCGGACATATGGGGGATGACACCGGAACGACGGTCGATCCACCCAGCGGGCACCGATTCCTGCGGCTGACCCGCTCTCTCGAAGACGATCAGGTTCTGACGATTGAGCCTGGCTTGTACGTGATCGACATGTTGCTCAATAACCTTTCCGGAACACCCGGATATGACATGATCAATCAGAAGAAGATCGACTGGTTGCGGCCGTATGGTGGCATACGCATTGAAGACAACGTACGAGTACAGAAGGATGGATGTGAGAATCTGACGCGAAATGCGTTCGAGTTGTAATTTAGCCATCGTCGCACGCAAGGGCGTCAGGAATTTTCAAAATTTATCGTAGTGCCGGATCCACCGTTTAAGCCGTTTCAGTACGTGGATTTTTCGCTCAAAAATACTTTGCCATAATAGGCCCGACGCCAGGAACAGCCCGCAGGACATCACCCACCGGCGATCTCATTGCGCCGCGGCATGTCGAATAAGTACCTAACTGTAAAGGGTTTTTCAGTCTCCCCCTCCATTGCCAGACGCGCCAGATGCCACTTCAGCGGGCGTCATGCCGAATTTTACGATGCTTTTCTGCGATCAGGCGGCGTTTGACCGCGCGACCTTTTTGCTCGAGGAGCGGGCGCACAATCCGACCAATCCATGGAAACAAGTAAGTCAAAGTTGCCAGCAAACCACTAATCGGCGGCATCGATCGTTCGCGCTTCGAATTCGAGCACAGTATCAAGATTTCACGAGCGACTTCATCCGCAGTACTGATCGGCTGAGAAAAATTCAGATCGACGGCAGCATCCAGACTGTCCATGATAAAGCCAGTATCTATCGGGCCAGGCGAGACGACCGCCAACTTGAGATTCTCATCTGCGACTTCGTCTGCGAGTGCGAACGTAAACGCTCGCAGCCCAAACTTGCTCGCAGAGTACGCCGCCATACCAGGCACAGGTGCGCGTCCGGCAAGCGAACCGACATTTATGATTGCGCCTCCACCTGACTGCCGGATGTAGGGCAGAACAAGGCGACAAAGGATAATCGGGGCTTTGAGATTAATGTCGATCATTTGCCCAAGATCTGCGGCGTTGATGTTCTCTACTCGCCCACGCTTGTGGTAGCCGGCATTGTTAACCAGTACATGAATACTGCCGAATTCGAATTGCGCCTTTTTGAGTAGAGTTGCACATGCGTCTGCATCCGCGACATCCATAACGAATATTTCGACTCGAGTTTTGCCGCGAAGCTCCTCGGCGATGGTCTCCAACTTTCTCTTGTTTCGCGCAACCAGCAGTAAGTTTGCACCCACAGAAGCAAATGCCCGGGCGGTTGCCGCTCCTACTCCCTCAGAGCCACCAGTGATAACGACCGTCTTGTCTTTGAATTCCATCGGGCCAGTCTAGACTATGGTCGAGCTGCATTAAAGAACTTACCGGCGGACCTCGATTGACCGATCCTGCGCAAGGAAAAATCAATTGTGAGGGTGGCTCTCACTTTGGTGTCAAACAAAAAAGGCCTCTCATGAGGCCTTGATATTTGAAAAACGATTGGTTCGATTCAGAAGCCCAGATAGCCCCGAATCTTTTTCCAGACGGAGGACTCCCACCCGTATACCTCGAGTACCTCGGGATCGAATGTAGCGACAGGCATACTCGTTGAAGGTTTAATAATCAGATTCGCCGCAGTATCTTCGCTCGGCATGGTGAATGACCTGAACCGGGATTCGCCAGAATTTGTCAGTCCGTCCACTGCAAGGCTCAGGCGCGGGAGAACGTTGTCGTCGACGATGTCTTCCATAAATATGGCATCCGGATCAAACGCCTCCCTGTCCAGGATAACGCAGTCCGAAAAATTCTCTACTTTGCTAATGGGTCGGCTCCAATGAAGTTCACGACAACTGTATGCGTATCAATTCGCCATAGCTGTGAGCCTGCTCACAAGACCGGAAGACAATGCTTTTTCAGCGATTTTTCAGGTACTTACGACCCCGGCATGACACTGATATCGCCCATTCACGCAGGTTGTCGCGTCCATCATATGGGCGCGAATATGCAACAACTGAGCATTGGAACCATTATGTTAAGAACCGTTACCGATCTTAAGATCTGTCTTACTCGGCGGCCGAAGCGCTAACAATGACAGCAGTGGCTTAACCTTTTGCTCCAGGCAAAAAAAAACCGGCCACTCTTGTGACCGGTTCTCTGAAACGACAGGCTCAATAGAATCTACGCTTTCGCAGCGATCTCGATCGGACCATCAACTAACTGTACGAGTGCCATCGGCGCTGAGTCACCTGGGCGCGGACCCATCCTGAGAATGCGCAGATAACCGCCGGGACGAGCCTTGAACCTCGGGCCGAGATCCGTGAATAGCTTGCCCACGGCTTCTTTATCGCGCAGACGATCGAACGCAAGGCGACGATTCGCCACTCCATCAACCTTTGCCAAAGTAATCAGAGGCTCTACGACGCGACGCAGTTCTTTCGCCTTCGGTAACGTCGTCTTGATGGTTTCATGGCGCACCAGCGAAGTTGCCATGTTACGGTACATGGCTTTTCGATGTGAGCTGTTGCGGCCAAGCTTTCGGCCGGATTTTCTGTGACGCATGGTTCTAACCTTTTAAGTAAGGTGTAAGCCCGGATTCGGCACCACACACCTTATATACTGCAAACAGGCCAAATCCATAAATCGGATCCGACCCCTTTTCTACATGCCGAGCTCGTGTTCTGGACGCAGACTTGGTGGCGGCCAGTTCTCGAGCTGCATACCAAGACCAAGGCCATGCCCTTCCAGCACTTCCTTGATTTCTGTCAGCGACTTTTTGCCAAGGTTGGGCGTTCGGAGAAGCTCAACTTCAGTTCGTTGCACGAGATCGCCGATATACATGATGTTCTCTGCTTTCAGGCAGTTCGCTGAACGAACAGTCAACTCGAGCTCGTCAACCGGGCGCAACAGAATCGGATCAACCTGGTGCTCTGCAGCTGAATTGATCCCCTCATCCTGGCCCTGGAGGTCGACGAATACAGATAATTGATCTTTGAGGATGCTTCCTGCACGTCGAATCGCTTCTTCCGGATCGATCGTGCCGTTGGTCTCGATGTCGATGATCAACTTATCAAGGTCCGTACGCTGTTCGACACGTGCAGCCTCGACATCGTAGGTAACCCGGTTCACCGGGCTGAAGGATGCATCAAGTTGCAAACGGCCAATCGGGCCAGACTGTTCTTCAAACGCCGGGCGTCGCGTAGCCGCACGATAACCTCGACCGCGCTCAACTTTCAGCAGCATGTTCAGCTGACCGGCTTTCGTCAGGTTCGCGATGACCATATCCGGATTCATGACTTCGACATCATGATCCAACTGAATATCGCCGGCCGTAACAACTCCCGGCCCTTTCTTCGAAATTCTGAGCTCAGCCGTGTCACGCGTGTGCATGCGGACAGCAACCTGCTTCAAATTAAGAAGTATGTCGACGACATCTTCCTGAACACCTTCGATGCTCGTGTACTCATGAAGAACGCCTTCGATTTCTGCCTCCGTGATTGCCGCACCGGGCATAGACGAAAGCAGAATGCGTCGCAGCGCATTGCCGAGTGTGTGACCGTAACCACGCTCAAAGGGCTCGATCGTGACCTTTGCATGAAGATCACTTACGGGCGCGACCTTGACGACACGCGGCTTCAGAAACTCGTTAACAGATTCCTGCATTGGTGTAACTCCTGACTATTTCGAGTACAGCTCGACGACGAGGTTTTCATTGATGTCCGGAAGGATGTCCTGACGTTCGGGTACAGATTTGAACGTGCCCATCATCTTCTTCGCATCCACATCAACCCAGTCCGGAAGACCGACCTGGGAAGCAATTTCCAGCGCGCTCTGAATACGAAGTTGCTTTTTGGCTTTTTCACGAATACCAACCGCATCGCCTGCGCTTACTTGTGCAGACGGAATGTTGACGATCTTGCCATTTACTTCGATACCCTTATGGCTCACCAGCTGTCGAGCTTCAGCACGTGTTGATGCGAAGCCCATACGGTAGACAACATTGTCAAGACGCGCTTCGAGCAACTGCAGCAGATTCTCACCTGTTGAGCCCTTCAATTGAGCCGCTTTCTTGTAATAGTTACTGAACTGTCTTTCGAGAACACCGTACATACGACGCAGTTTCTGCTTCTCACGAAGCTGCGTGCCGTAGTCCGACAGGCGCGGGCGACGTTGTGCCGCTCCACCTGGGGGTACATCCAGTTTGCACTTCGATTCAAGTGGCCTTATGCCACTCTTCAGGAACAGATCCGTGCCTTCGCGGCGGGACAGTTTACATTTTGGTCCAAGATATCTTGCCATTACTTAGTCTCTATACACAGCGGTCGCGTCTTTAAACGCGACGTTTTTTCGGCGGTCGACAGCCGTTGTGAGGAATAGGTGTTACGTCTTCAATATTCTGAATCTTAAAGCCAAGCGCATTCAGCGCGCGCACCGCTGACTCTCGTCCCGGTCCCGGCCCACAAACTCGTACATCAACGTTCTTGACACCGAACTCGAGCGCCGCACGACCCGCCTTGTCCGAGGCGACTTGAGCAGCGAACGGAGTCGATTTACGTGAACCGCGAAAACCACAACCACCGGCGGTCGCCCATGACAGAGCATTACCTTGTCTGTCGGTAATCGTAATAATTGTATTGTTAAAGGATGCATGAATGTGCGCGATCGCGTCCAAAACATGCTTCTTAACCTTTTTCTTTTTTGGTTCTGCCACGTTTAATTCCTGATTCTCTGTTCGGTCAAGCCGGGGTCAAAAGCCGTCGGCATCGTCAAATTTCTAAGATCTCGTTCCGGCAAATTGGCGGCCGGTAGTACCACTATTCAATCGCTTTTTTCCAGCCCTATCGAAGCTTTCAAAATTCAATCAATGCTCGATGCTTACCGCTTAATGGGTCGCCGCGGACCTTTTCGGGTTCTGGCATTGGTTTGGGTTCGCTGACCACGCATCGGCAGACCACGTCTGTGTCGAATGCCACGGTAGCAACCGAGATCCATTAATCGCTTGATGTTCATCGACGTTTCACGTCGAAGATCACCTTCCACAACTAACTTCGCAACTGCCGTTCGCAGCTCGGCAACTTCCGGTTCTGCGAGATCCTTTACCGGCGTCTCAGGTGCCACACCAGCCGCCGCACAAATCTGTTTCGCGCGCGTATTACCGACACCATAAATCGAAGTCAGCGCGACCACGACATGCTTGCTTATCGGAATGTTAATGCCTGCTATTCGAGCCACGTCAGTTACCTTTGTTGATCAACCACACACGCCTAGCCCTGCCGCTGCTTGTGACGTTTATCACTACTGCAGATCACGCGCACTACACCGCTGCGGCGAACAATTTTGCAATTCCTGCACATTTTTCTTACTGATGCTCTGACTTTCATGAGTCGTCTCCCTAAACCGCTCGCACTCAGCGAACCGAACCACTGCGACCGTAATTCCGCAAGTTGGCCTTTTGCATCATGCCTTCGTATTGATGGCTCATCGCGTGCGCTTGCATCTGCGACATGAAATCCATCGTTACGACGACGAGAATCAGTAACGAGGTACCACCAAAATTGAACGGCACGCTCGGATAGAACATTCTGAAAATTTCCGGCAACAGACAGACACCGGCTATGTAGAGAGCGCCCCAGAAAGTAAGTCTTGTCAGCACACGGTCTATGTACTCCGCCGTCTGCGCGCCTGGACGAATTCCCGGCACAAATGCTCCCGACTTCTTCAGGTTGTCAGCAGTGTCCTTGGAGTTGAACTGGATCGCTGTATAGAAGAAGCAGAAGAATATAATTAAAGCAGCATACAGAATGACGTAAATGGGTTGGCCTGGCCCAAGATTCGCACCAATAGTCTGCAGAATACTCTGGACGGCTCCCGGCTCCGTCGATTGACCGAAGAACTGTGCCACGGTAGCCGGAAACATCAGGATACTGGAGGCAAAAATCGGCGGAATAACGCCGGACATATTGATCTTGAACGGCAGGTGCGTGCTTTGCGCCGCGTACATCTTGCGCCCCTGCTGGCGTCGGGCGTAATTAACCGTTATGCGCCGCTGAGCACGCTCCATGTAAACAACAAATGTTGTCGCTGCGATCGCCCCGATCAGCAGCAGAATTGCCGTTGCAGGGGACATTTCACCGGTCCGTACGAGCTCGGCCGTTCCGGCAATTGCTGCGGGCAGACCTGCGACAATACCCGCGAGAATGATCATGGAAATTCCATTACCAATACCGCGTTCCGTGATCTGTTCTCCAAGCCACATTAAAAACATTGTCCCGGTTACGAGAGTAATGCACGCTGTAATCAGGAAGGCCGTTCCAGGATTAACTACAACTCCCGGCTGGCTTTGTAACCAGGACGCTGCGGCGATTGACTGGAAGCCCGCGAGAGCAACGGTTCCGTAACGCGTGTATTGCGTAATTTTGCGGCGACCGGACTCGCCTTCTTTTCGGAGTTGCTGTAGCGGTTCAACAAGATGACTCGCCATCTGCATAATAATAGACGCAGAAATATACGGCATAATGCCGAGCGCAAAAATTCCGAATCGAGCGAGCGCGCCCCCGGAAAACAGGTTAAACAATGCAAGCATGTTGCCTGCCTGTTGGTCAAAAAATGAAGCGAGCGCAGCCGGGTCCACTCCCGGTACAGGAATGAACGTGCCCGCGCGAAAAACGATCAATGCTCCAATCAGGAACAGGAATCGCGTTTTCAGCTCGGCAAGCTTGCTACCTGATTTGGCAGCATCTGCCTGATTCATTGTGGGTTTCTTCGCCAAGTCTAAAAGTCTCTATTAACCAATCTGTTGCAGCACTTCAAAATAAAGTCACTTTCGTTCAATTTCCAAAATGCCTGAGTCATGTTCACGATTGAGGCGCGCCGTGTTGCCCGCTCTTCCATCGACTTCGTTATTCTATCGAGCCACCGGCTGCTTCTATCGCAGCACGGGCGCCCTTGGTTACTGTTAGGCCACTTACCTTGACAGCCTTCTTTAGTTCGCCCGACTTAATAATCTTGACCTTCGAAACATTCGCCGGGACCAAGTTCAGCTTTTTCAGGCAATCCATGTCAATGATGTCATCCGTCGGAATTGCAAGTTCATGCAATCGAAGCTCAGCCGTGTTTTTCGCCATGCGGGAGTTAAAGCCGACCTTCGGTAGACGTCGCTGCAACGGCATCTGGCCGCCTTCAAAGCCAACTTTGTGAAAACCGCCTGAGCGAGCGTGTTGACCCTTCTGACCGCGTCCACAGGTCTTTCCCTGCCCGGCCGAGTGACCGCGCCCCAGGCGCTTTCCATTTTTTTTCGCGCCGCTCGCAGGCGACAATTCATTGAGACGCATCTCAGACTTCCTCTACCGATACAAGGTACGAAACCTGGTTGATCATGCCGCGGTTCTCAGGTGTGTCGATCACCGTCACGCTCTGGCGGATTTTTCTCAAACCGAGGCCTGCTACACATGCTCTGTGGTTTTTCAGCCTTCCGTGACGGCTTTTCAGCAACGTAACTTTCAACTGTTTAGGATTCGCCATTGTTCTGATCTCTTCTCGTTAATCTGAGCCGACTGATTAGCCCAGAATTTCCTTAATCTTCTTGCCGCGTTTCGCCGCAATCTGCTTTGGTGAGTGGATACCTTTCAGCGCTCCAATAGTTGCGCGAACAACGTTAATCGGATTGCGCGATCCGTAACTCTTTGCGAGCACGTTTCGTACGCCAGCGCATTCGAACACCGCACGCATGGCGCCACCGGCGATAACGCCTGTACCTTCAGACGCTGGTTGCATATACACGTAGGTTGCGCCATGCCGGCCCTTTTTCGCGTACTGCAACGTCTCGTTTGTCAGGTGCACCTTGATCATGTCTTTGCGAGCTGACTGCATGGCCTTCTGAATCGCGATCGGCACTTCACGGGCCTTTCCATATCCAAAGCCAACATGGCCATTTCCATCGCCAACTACGGTCAAAGCGGTGAAACCGAACTGGCGGCCACCCTTTACAACTTTCGCGACACGATTAACCGTGACCAACTTTTCAATAAAGTCGTCGGAGTTCTGGTTTTGTTCCATTCTTGCCATAATTTCTTCCCGGCCAGCGACTTAAACGCTGCCTGTTATTAAAACTTCAGCCCGGCTTCGCGTGCTGCGTCGGCCAGCGCTTTGACGCGACCGTGGTAACGAAACCCAGAACGATCGAACGCAACGGTATCAATTCCGGCGGCCTTCGCTTTCTCTGCGATTCGCGCTCCAACAATTGCAGCGGCCTCGGCGTTACCGGTACTTTTCATGCCCTTCCGAATTTCCTTTTCCAGCGAGGAAGCCGAAGCAAGCACGGTGCCACCATCCGGCGCGATTACCTGAGCGTAAATGTGTCTCGGAGTGCGATGCACGCTCAGCCGATTGACAGCCAGTTCGTGTATTTTTGCTCGTGCTTTTCTGGCACGACGCAAACGATTTTGTTTTTTGTCGAGTTTCATAGCTAGACCTGATTACTTCTTCTTTGCTTCCTTGAGGACTACGCGTTCATCAGCGTAGCGGACACCCTTACCCTTGTACGGCTCAGGCGGACGGAAACGGCGAATTTCTGCTGCGACCTGGCCAACTTTCTGTTTATCGTTGCCTTTGACGATTACCTCAGTCTGACTTGGAGTCTCAACCGAGATGCCCGCTGGTACTTTAAAAACCACCGGATGCGAAAATCCGAGAGTGAGGTTGAGTTTGTCACCCTGAGCAGTAGCGCGATATCCAACGCCGCGCAGCTCGAGTTTTTTCTCAAATCCTTCGTTAACGCCCTGCACCATGTTCGCAATCAACGCACGAGACGTACCGGCGATCGCGATCGAAAATTGCGATCCCGTACGTGCTTTCACAGTCAGAGATTGATCTTCTCTCGTCAGCTCGACTTCTGAATTCAGGTCCATCGATAACTGACCTTTACTGCCTTTGACAGTTATGGTCATTCCCGACTGGCTAAATTCAACGCCCTTTGGCAAGTCAACTGGTACTTTCGCAACTCTCGACATATTCGTCACTCGATCCTATTCAGTGTGGGTCTGGCCGTTAGGAAACGACGCAGATCACCTCACCGCCAATACCTTTCTCCCTCGCCTGGCGGTCACTCATGACTCCCGCAGAGGTAGAAACTATGGCAATACCCAAACCGCCGAGGACTTTCGGCAACTCATCCCTACCTCGATATGTCCTCAGACCAGGTCTGCTCACACGCTTTACGCTTTCTATTACAGGCGTGCCTTCAAAATACTTAAGCTCAACACTCAGCGATTTTTCGGCACCCTCGCCTGACGTGGCAAAGCTCGTGATATAGCCTTCACTTTGCAATACGGCGGCTACCGCCTCCTTGGCAGCTGAAGCCGGCATAGAAACATTGACTTTTCTTGCTTTCTGACCGTTTCGAATACGGGTCAGCATGTCAGCGATTGGATCGGTCATACTCATTATCTATCTCCGCCTACCAGCTGGCCTTAGTCAGGCCTGGAATTTCGCCATTCATTGCTGCTTCTCTGAGTTTGTTCCGGCCCAAACCAAATTTTCGGTAAACACCATGTGGTCGGCCAGTAACAGAACAGCGATTGCGTTTACGTGACGCACTGGAGTCACGCGGCAACGAGCTCAGTTTCGCAACAGCAACAGCCCGATCTTCATCGCTGCTATTCACGTTGCAAATAATTTTCTTAAGTTCTGCACGTTTTGCAGCGTAGCGCTTAACGAGTTTCTCTCGTTTCAGCTCTCGCATTAGCATCGACGTCTTGGCCATATCTATAATGTCTCGTCAGTTAATCTGTTTTTCAATATTGTCACTTGGAAGCTTCAAAACCTTCCAGTATCACTATTTCTTAAAAGGAAAATCGAACGCCTCTAACAAGGCACGACCTTCGTTGGAATTTTTCGCAGACGTTGATATCGTCACGTCCAGCCCGCGGATTGCGTCTATTTCGTCATAGTTGATTTCCGGAAAAATAATCTGCTCCGAAACACCCAGGCTGTAATTGCCCTGCTTATCAAAAGACTTGGAGTTCAAGCCACGGAAATCACGTATACGAGGAATCGCGATGTTAACTAAACGATCGAGAAACTCGTACATTCGCTCACGTCGGAGCGTAACTTTGCAACCGATTGGATATCCATCGCGTATTTTGAAACCGGCGACTGACTTGCGAGCCAGCGTTTTGACGGCTTTCTGGCCGGCAATCTTCTCCATATCGGCTACAGCGTTATCCAAAATCTTTTTGTCAGCAACAGCCTCGCCCACACCCATATTCAGCGTAATCTTCGTGATACGAGGTACCTCCATCACGTTCTTGAGACCGAGCTTCGCCTGGATCTGCCCTTTGAGCTCGTTTTCGTACTTTTCGCGTAATCGTGCCATTTCAATCATTCACAGCCTGCGCTGGTCCTAAAATCAAAGATCAACCGTTTGGCCGGTTGAACGGAAAATTCGCTGCTTGCTACCATCTTCTGAAATGCGTATGCCAACGCGGTCGCCCTTTTTCGTTTTCGAGTTAAATACCAACACGTTCGAAATATCGAGCGGCATTTCCTTATCAACGATCCCACCTGGTAAAGGGGGCATTGCGTTCGGGTTCGCTTTCTGGTGCTTCTTGGCGACATTAACGCCTTCCACTAATATGCGATCGTCCTCGAACAACTCCAGAACAGTGCCGCGACGACCTCTGTCCTTGCCAGTGATTACGATTACTTCATCGCCTTTTCTAATCTTGTTCATTTCTCTAATCCAGCTGCGCTTAAAGTACTTCAGGTGCCAAGGAAATAATTTTCATGAATCGGTTCGTCCTAAGTTCACGAGTAACCGGTCCAAAAATACGTGTGCCGATTGGCTCGAATCGGGCATTGAGCAAAACCGCAGCGTTGCCGTCGAAACGAATCAGCGAACCATCTTTGCGGCGCACGCCTTTCCTGGTCCGAACAACAACCGCGTTGTAGATCTCGCCTTTCTTGACTTTGCCTCGAGGAATCGCGTCTTTAACGCTGACCTTGATAACATCGCCGACAGCTGCGTAGCGGCGCTTCGATCCTCCAAGCACTTTGATGCACTGAATGCGTCTTGCACCCGAATTGTCGGCTGCGTCGAGAACTGTCTGCATCTGAATCATGGTTTTATTCCGTCACTCAAACTCTTTTTAGCAATTATTGCTCTGAAGCGCGTTCGACAATGTCGACCACGCGCCAGGCCTTGTTCTTTGCAATCGGCCTGCACTCACTAATAGAAACACGGTCGCCGGTTTTGCATTCATTGTTTTCGTCATGCGCCATTAACTTCGATGTACGACGGATGTACTTGCCGTATTTCGGATGTTTGATGACGCGTTCGATCGCGACTGAAACGGTCTTGTCCATTTTGTCGCTTACGACTCGACCGACAACCGTACGCTGAGCTTTTTTTTCAACCGTCTTGTTCTCTTCACTCATTCGCTTTTACCCAAAATTGATTTCTGCGTTTTCGCAGCAAGCCTGAGCTCCGACATTACAGTCTTAACTCTTGCAATATCCTTTTTGACCCGCCCATTCTCTGTGTGTCTGGCAAGTTCGCCCGTAGCACGTTGCATACGCAGATTAAATTGTTCGCGACGAAGAGCCAGAAGCTCGTCCGCCAGTTCAATTGTTGATTTGCCTCTCAAATCTTCAACTTTCATCACATCACCTGCCGCGTTACAAATGCGGTTGGAATCGGCAGCTTCGCGGCGGCCAGACGAAACGCTTCACGCGCGATCTCTTCCGTCACACCTTCCATCTCATAAAGCATTCGGCCTGGCTGAATCTGGCAAACCCAGTATTCAACGTTACCCTTACCCTTACCCTGTCGAACTTCGAGGGGTTTCTTGGTAATTGGTTTGTCAGGAAACACTCGAATCCAGATCTTTCCACCACGCTTGATGTGGCGAGTCATTGCACGGCGGGCCGCTTCAATCTGGCGCGCCGTTAGACGTCCTCGCTCCATCGCTTTCAGACCGTACTCGCCGAACGCTACTGTGCTGCCGCGAAGCGCGAGCCCACGGTTGCGTCCTTTCATCTGTTTCCGAAACTTTGTTCTTTTTGGCTGTAACATTCTCTAATCCTGCATGCCGCTTACGCGCCGGCAGCTGCTTCCTTATCTTCAGCAGGTGCTGCTGGCGGCTCAGTCTTCTCAAAAACCTCACCCTTAAAGATCCAGACCTTCACGCCGATCACACCATATGTTGTGTGCGCCTCGGCAAGACCGTAGTCAATGTCGGCCCGCAACGTATGCAGCGGTACCCGACCTTCGCGGTACCATTCCGACCGAGCGATTTCAGCCCCATTCAGACGGCCACCAACTTTGACCTTGACGCCTTCGGCACCAACACGCATCGTATTTGTAACGGCTCGCTTCATAGCTCGTCGGAACATCACGCGACGTTCGAGCTGCTGTGCAATACCTTCTGCAACAAGCTGCGCGTCCAGCTCAGGTTTCCTCACCTCGGATATATTGATTCGCACATCGTTAATATGCATACCGCACAATTTTGCAATTTCGGCACGCAACTTTTCAATATCTTCGCCCTTCTTGCCAATCACGATGCCTGGCCGAGCCGTATGAATCGTAATATTAGCTTTCTTCGCCGGCCGTTCTATGGTGATGCGACTGACAGATGCATCTTTCAATTTTTTCCTGATGAATCCACGAATCAGATGATCTGATCGAATGTATTCCGGGAATGTCTTCGAGTCGGCATACCACTTGGACGACCAGTCCTTGACGATGCCCAGTCGAATTCCTGTTGGATGTACTTTTTGTCCCATACTAGTTACTCGTCGCCAACGTGGATGGTGATGTGGCTATTACGCTTTGTGATACGTGTGCCACGACCCTTCGCACGCGCACGGTAGCGCTTGAACGTCGGCGCTTCGTTTACTTCAATTGTCGATACTTTCAGCTCATCGATATCAGCACCGAGATTGTGCTCAGCGTTGGCGATCGCAGACTCGAGTATTTTCTTCACAATGCGCGCACTTTTCTTCGGTGAAAAAGCGAGCGTTTTCAATGCTTCATCGACGTTCTTGCCTCGAATAGCGTCGGCCATCAGTCGGCATTTCTGCGGCGAAATCCGTGCATATCGAAGTGTTGCTGCAACCTGCATTACTAAGCTCCCCCGACTTACTTGGCTTTTCGGTCACCGGAGTGACCTCTAAATGTTCTTGTGACGGCAAATTCGCCGAGTTTGTGACCAACCATATTTTCGGAAATCAGCACCGGAACATGTTGCCTTCCGTTGTGGATTGCGATCGTCAATCCAACCATGTCCGGCAACACCATGGAGCGACGCGACCATGTCTTGATCGGGCGTCGATCATTAGCCTTCGCCGCTACTGCTACCTTCTTCGCCAGATGCGTATCGACGAATGGGCCTTTTTTTACACTACGTGGCACGATTCTGATCCCTCAATTATTTGCGCTTGCGGCGTCGAACGATCATTCCGTCCGTACGCTTGTTGCGGCGCGTTTTGTATCCCTTGGTCGGCGTGGCCCAGGGGCTCACCGGATGACGACCGGCGGACGTGCGCCCTTCACCACCACCATGCGGGTGGTCAACCGGGTTCATCGCTACGCCACGAACCGTCGGACGAACGCCTCTCCAGCGCATAGCGCCTGCTTTGCCGATTTTTCTCAGATTGTGTTCGCCATGACCGACTTCGCCGATGGTCGCACGGCACTCAATATGAATTTTTCGTGTTTCGCCTGACCGCAGTCGAACCGTCACATAGGCGCCCTCACGAGCGGCTAGCTGTGCTGAGCCACCAGCGGAACGAACCAATTGACCGCCCTTACCCGGCTTCATTTCGATGTTATGAATTACGGTGCCGACTGGAATACTCTTCAGCGGCAACGCATTACCCGGCTTAATAGGCGCATCTTCACCAGTTGAAATCAGTGTGCCAGCTTCGACACCCTTCGGCGCCAATATGTACCTACGTTCCCCGTCGGCGAACTTTAACAATGCGATGTGCGCGCTCCGGTTCGGGTCGTACTCGAGACGCTCAACAACCGACGGGACACCATCTTTATCGCGCTTGAAGTCGACGATTCGATACTGTTGCTTGTGACCACCGCCCTGATGGCGAACCGTGATGCGGCCCGCATTATTGCGGCCACCGTTCTTCGATTTCTTATCGACCAGCGCACTGTGCGGCCGGCCTTTATGAAGGCCCGGCGTCTTTACCGCTACCTGAAATCTTCGTCCCGGGGACGTCGGTCTTGATTTATGTAATGACATGATTCTTTACCGTTCGACCTTTTTATTCGCCGCCAAGAAAGTCAATCTGACTACCGGCTGCCAGTCTGACGTAAGCCTTCTTCCAATTTACCCGTCGACCCTTACTGGTACCGTGGCTCTTGATTTTTCCTTGGTAGTTCATGACCGTTACGCCTTCGACTTCTACTTCAAAAAGGAGCTCTACAGCCGCTTTGATCTCCGATTTCGTCGCGTCCGTGCGGACTTTAAAGACGATCTGATTTTTCTCTGCCGCAAAATGACTCTTCTCAGATAAGTGTGGCCCTTGAAGCACGGTCATAAGTCGTTCCTGATGAGCTGCAATACTCATGACAGTCGCTCCTCGATCAATTTTAGAGCCGGCAACGTAACCAGTACCTTTTCGAAACGCATCAAAACGACCGGGTCAATCGCCCTTGCATCGCAAATTCCAACGTTTGCAAGATTGCGTGCTGACAAAAAAACTTTCTCGTCGAAAGCTTCATTCACGATCAGGACATTATCTAATCCAAGGCCCTTTAACTTACCCGCCAGTTCTTTTGTCTTTGGCGCTTCCATCGCGATGGAATCTGTAATAACCAACCGATCCTGCCGGATCAGCTCGGAGAAAACTGATCGCATCGCTGCGCGGTACATCTTTTTGTTTACCTTCTGGCTGTGGTCCCGCGGCTGCGCGGCAAACGTTCGACCGCCTCCGACCCAAATAGGGCTGCGTATCGTTCCCGCACGCGCACTGCCAGTTCCTTTTTGGCGCCATGGTTTTATGCCACCACCGCGTACTGCCGCGCGATTCTTCTGCGCTTTGGTACCGGCACGTCCACCAGCCAGAAACGCGGTCACAACCTGGTGAACCAGCGCTTCGTTAAATTCTGCGCCAAATGCGCTGTCAGCAACTTCTACCGTGCCGCTGCCCTGCATCTTAAGCTTCATGATGCTGTCCTCGCCTTTATCGAGGGCTGAACGATAACTCTCGCGCCAGGGTGACCAGGTACTGCGCCCTTGATCAGGAGGAGATTTCGTTCTTCGTCCACGCGAACCACTTCGAGGTTTTGGACAGTCCGGCGCACGTTACCCATATGGCCAGACATTTTCTTGCCCTTCCAAACACGACCTGGCGTCTGGTTCTGCCCAATAGATCCGGGAACGCGATGCGAGCGCGAGTTACCGTGGGTTGCATCCTGCATTGAAAAATTGTGGCGCTTGACGGTGCCGGCGAAACCTTTGCCAATCGTCGTGCCGATGACATCAACCTTTTGGCCTGCCGCGAAGAAATTGACCTTAATCTCCTGGCCTGGAGCGAACTCCCCCTCTTCCGGCTTATCACCGTCCTGAAGGCGGAATTCAGTTGTCAGGTCGCCGGCTTCAACCTTTGCCGCAGCAAAGTGGCCGGCTTCTGATTTAGACACGTGCGACGCTTTGCGACTGCCTGCAGTTACCTGCAACGCGCTGTAGCCGTCATTGTCCACGGTCTTAACCTGTGCGATCCGGTTCGGCTGTGCTTCAATTACGGTTACCGGAATTGAAATCCCGTCTTCCGTAAATATGCGTGTCATGCCGCATTTGCGGCCAACAAGACCCATTGTCATTTCATAAACCTCGCGCCAGCTTCGATTGGTTGGCGCCTATCTCAATTTCAAGGTTACTAACTGCCTGTTTCTTTTCACTGCATCGACTTCGGTTGGTCGATACTGATTGAGCTACGTGGACATTGACCGTATCGCCGTCCCGCTAAATCTGTGTAGTCGAAAAATGGGGGTGAATATCACTGTCCCCTTAATTCAGACATACGAAAGGGCCAGCTATCGCCTGGAACACTTATCCGTGTTTCCGATGCTATTGAGCTGACCCTAATCCGGTAGAACCGGCTTTTCGGGATTTGCCGAGTCGCCTTCGGTTTCCCGGCGACCAAACTTTGAGCGCCCAAAGTCGAAACTTATTAGCGCCGTTTTCAGAATCTGGCCGACTCCCGCCCGGCCAGGTCCTGCGAGCCCGCCATTATAGCGTCCGTTTTTCGCCCTGCAACCCCCTAAGGAGCTGAAATTCGGGGTTTTTTTTCGCGATCGGTACCAGGTTCAAGCCAAATCCACTCAGGGCTGGTTGCTGCCTGGTGAAAACTTCTTATTTCTCAGTTAGTTGCAAATTATCGATCCCGACCTTCCAATCTGCTCCCAATCCGCCCAATTTGCCTGCAACGCCGGTTCTCAACTTTTGACCGGCGCAAATTGATCTTCAGCGCATTGCCCACACGAGCCCGAATCAATTCAACTTGATTTGAACGTCTACGCCCAATCCGCCTGACCCGAAAAAACCCGCGCTGCCGGTGATTGCGGATTGATCTTTAGCGCGATTCCCGCAGTCGTCCGAATCAATTCAACTTGATTTGAACGTCTACGCCAGCAGGTAATTCCAGCTTCATCAGTGCATCAACCGTCTTATCCGTCGGATTCACGATGTCCATCAGGCGCTTGTGTGTTCGAATTTCATACTGATCGCGGGCGTCCTTGTTCACGTGCGGTGAAATCAGGATCGTGAATCGCTCCATTTTCATCGGCAACGGGATCGGGCCCTTGACAGTTGCACCGGTGCGCTTCGCCGTATCGACGATTTCGCGTGCTGAGTTGTCGATCAAACGGTGATCGAAAGCCTTCAGCCGGATTCGTATATTTTGATTAGTTGCCACGTTAAATTCCTAATTCGCTAGCTTTCATTCGTGTTTGCGGTGGTCATTGCAACACAATGCCACCGAAACACACTCAATACTTATTCAATAATTTTTGCTACGACGCCGGCACCTACGGTTCTGCCACCCTCCCGGATCGCAAAGCGCAGACCATCTTCCATCGCGATCGGTGCAATCAGGTCTACAACCATCTGCACGTTATCGCCAGGCATTACCATCTCTGTACCTTCAGGCAATTCGCACGCACCCGTGACGTCTGTCGTACGGAAGTAAAACTGCGGACGGTATCCCTTGAAAAACGGCGTATGTCGACCACCCTCTTCCTTCGTCAGAATGTAGACCTCTGCCTCAAACTTCGTATGCGGCGTAATCGAACCCGGCTTGGCCAATACCTGCCCTCGCTCAACTTCCTCGCGCTTCGTTCCTCGAAGCAGTACACCCACGTTGTCACCCGCCTGACCCTGGTCAAGCAGCTTCCTGAACATCTCTACACCCGTACAGGTCGTCTTCGTCGTGTCCTTGATGCCCACAATGGCTATTTCGTCTCCAACCTTAACGATGCCACGCTCGATACGACCGGTTACCACCGTGCCACGCCCAGATATTGAGAACACATCCTCTACCGGCATCAGGAAATCACCATCAATCGCCCGCTCAGGAATAGGGAAGTAACTGTCCATCGCCTCAACCAGCTTAACCACCGAGGGAACACCAATATCCGATGTGTCTCCGTCAAATGCCTTCAGCGCCGAACCCGTAATAATTGGCGTATCGTCGCCCGGAAACTCATACGTCGAGAGAAGATCTCTTACTTCCATCTCAACAAGCTCCAAAAGCTCAGCATCATCAACCTGGTCTGCCTTGTTCAGGTAAACCACGATGTACGGCACACCTACCTGCCGCGCCAGCAATATGTGCTCACGTGTCTGCGGCATCGGACCATCTGCCGCTGAACATACCAGGATCGCACCGTCCATCTGCGCCGCGCCCGTGATCATGTTCTTCACATAGTCAGCGTGACCCGGACAGTCAACATGCGCGTAATGACGATTCTTACTCTCGTACTCCACATGCGCCGTCGCAATCGTGATGCCGCGCTCTCTTTCTTCCGGCGCATTATCAATCTGATCGTAGCCCTTAACCTCTCCACCGTGTAACTCCGCCATCACTTTCGTCAGCGCGGCTGTCAACGTCGTCTTACCATGGTCTACGTGACCAATCGTCCCAACATTGATGTGCGGCTTCGTTCTCTCAAATTTTTCTTTGGACATGGCTGATTTCCGATTTAGATCCTGTGATTAAACTAAAAATTAATTAACTGGCTTTTTTCAATACTGTGTTAGCAACGTTCTGCGGTACTTCGTGGTATTTCTCAAACTCCATTGAATAGACTGCACGGCCCTGGCTCATTGAACGCAGATCAGTAGCATAGCCAAACATCTCAGCCAGTGGCACCTCAGCGCGAATAACTTTTCCTGACGGAGAGTCTTCCATTCCCTGTGGCAGGCCACGACGACGATTCAGGTCGCCCATCACGTCGCCCATGTAGTTTTCCGGCGTGACAACTTCGACTTTCATAATTGGCTCTAGCAATACGGGCTGAGCCCTTAGGGCGCCATCTTTAACAGCCATCGAGCCCGCAATCTTAAACGCCATCTCACTTGAGTCAACGTCGTGATAGGAACCATCGTAAAGTGTTACTTTGACATCTACCACCGGGTAACCGGCGACAACGCCATTTTCCATCTGATCTCTCGCACCCTTATCAACGGCGCTTATAAACTCTCTCGGAACCACACCCCCGACAATTGCATTAACGAATTCGTAGCCTTCACCAGCTTCGCGCGGCTCAAGCTTCAAAAATACGTGACCGTATTGACCGCGGCCACCGGACTGGCGAATAAACTTCCCTTCCTGCTCAACCGTGGAACGAATCGTCTCGCGGTAAGCCACCTGCGGCTTACCGACGTTTGCTTCGACGCCGAATTCGCGTCTCATTCGATCGACGATGATATCCAGATGCAGCTCGCCCATGCCGGAAATGATTGTCTGGCCTGACTCCTCGTCGGTTGCAACACGGAATGACGGGTCTTCTTTTGCGAGCTTTTGCAGCGCCAACCCCATCTTGTCCTGATCAATCTTCGTCTTCGGCTCGACGGCGACGGCGATCACGGGCTCCGGGAAGTCCATACGCTCAAGTGTAATGACATTTTTGCTATCGCAAAGCGTATCACCGGTTGTAACATCTTTAAGGCCAACTGCCGCAGCAATGTCGCCAGCGCGCACTTCCTTTATCTCTTTACGGTCGTTGGAATGCATCTGCAAGATTCGGCCGATGCGTTCACGCTTGCTCTTAACAGGGTTGAAGATCGTGTCGCCTGAATTCAGAACTCCGGAATAAACCCTGAAAAATGTCAAGTTGCCAACGAACGGGTCCGTGGCGATTTTAAACGCGAGCGCGGCAAAGGGCTCGTCATCTTTTGGCGGACGCGAACCCTCAGATTCATCATCCAGGACTCCTTTGATCGCCGGGACGTCCGCAGGCGATGGCAAATATTCGACAACAGCGTCGAGCATCGCCTGTACACCTTTGTTCTTAAACGCGGAACCGCACAATGTAACTACCACATCGCCAGACAATGACCGCGAGCGCAGACCTCTACGAATCTCGTCGTTCGTCAAAGCAGTACCTTCGAAATATTTCTCCGTCAGTTCATTGTCAGCTTCAGCCGCCGCTTCAATCATTTTGTCGCGCCACAGTCGGCTTTCTTCCAAAAGTGCTTCAGGGATATCGCCCAACACGAAGCTCATGCCCATGCTGTCTTCATCCCAATATATTGCTTTCATCCGAACCAGATCGATGATGCCCTGGAAGTCATCTTCAGCGCCGATCGGTATTTGTATGGGAACCGGGTTGGCGCCTAGTCGATCTCTGATCTGTCGAACCACACGATGAAAATCTGCGCCTGCGCGGTCCATTTTGTTGACGAATATCAAGCGCGGAACGTTGTATTTATTACCTTGACGCCAAACAGTTTCCGTTTGTGGCTCAACGCCGCCAACGGAACACAAAACTGTAACGGCGCCATCGAGGACGCGCAAACTGCGCTCAACTTCAATCGTGAAGTCTACGTGTCCCGGTGTGTCGATGATGTTAATGCGATGCTCGTCGAACTGCTTTTCCATCCCGGACCAGAAACAGGTTGTTGCCGCGGACGTAATGGTTATACCGCGCTCCTGCTCCTGTTCCATCCAGTCCATGACAGCAGCGCCGTCATGAACTTCGCCGATCTTATGCGAAACGCCCGTGTAGAAAAGCACACGCTCTGTAGTGGTAGTCTTGCCTGCATCTATGTGCGCCATGATGCCGATATTTCTATAGCGCTCGATTGGAGTTGTGCGTGCCACCGGGAATTTCCTTCAATACCAACTGGGAAGGCTTACCAGCGGTAGTGCGAGAACGCTTTGTTAGCTTCTGCCATACGATGCGTTTCTTCTTTCTTCTTAACAGCGGTTCCGCGATTGTCGGCCGCGTCGATCAATTCATGCGCCAATCGATGTGCCATTGATTTTTCACTTCGCTTTCTCGCAGCGTCGATGACCCAGCGCATTGCCAGCGTTTGTCGTCGCGCAGGGCGAACTTCAACAGGTACCTGGTAGGTTGCACCACCGACGCGGCGGGACTTGACCTCAACCATTGGCTTGACGTTTTCAAGCGCCTGCTCGAGAACTTCAAGCGATTTGCGACTGGCGTCCGTCTGCTTCTCGGTGATTCGATCAAGTGCACCGTAAATGATTCGTTCAGCAACAGATTTCTTACCATCTGTCATGATCATATTCATAAATTTGGCCAGCAGGTTACTGCCGTACTTGGGATCAGGCAGGATGGTGCGCTTGGGCGCTTGTGATCTTCTTGACATTTTCAGTCTCTGGTTCGTTGTTCAGTAAGTTGCGACGACGATTGCAGTCATCAATTCACCGAATAAATGGTTGTTACGACTTAGGGCGCTTCGTTCCATATTTAGAGCGGCCCTGTTTGCGATCGCCCACTCCGGCACAATCGAGCGTGCCACGTACTGTGTGATATCTCACACCTGGCAGGTCTTTTACTCGACCGCCGCGGATCAAGACCACCGAGTGTTCCTGCAGGTTGTGACCTTCGCCGCCTATGTAGCTGGTGACTTCAAACCCGTTGGTCAGCCTCACTCGCGCAACCTTACGCATCGCAGAGTTCGGTTTCTTCGGCGTCGTGGTATATACACGCGTGCAGACACCACGCTTCTGGGGGCTTTTCTCGAGCGCGGGAACAGTGCTTTTAATCAATTTCGATGATCGCGGTTTGCGTACTAGTTGATTCGTTGTGGCCATGGGCCTTCTCTTTTAAATTAATAATTCGTAAGTTAATTGTTAACGCAAAAAAAACAGCGCGCGATTCTGGCGCGCGCCCGACAGCCGAACCGTTCGTAGTCCAGCCTGGGGGTTTGACGGCCCTTGATTAAGCCCTTGATACTTAAGGACAACTCAAGATTTTTGTCGCCGTCGCATCCTTCATTTGAAGAGCCGGTAAATTTCCAGCCCTTGGGTTAGGGGCGGGCATTGTATTGACGCCCAGTAATAGCTGTCAAGCGGAGGAAAAGTGAACGGGCAGGGTCATAGCCCCCGCCCGGTCTCAACCTCTACCTGTATCAGGACGCCGCCGATGGCTCCTCGCTTTCAAAAAGTGCCTCAACTTCGGCTGTTCTCGCAACAATGGCGTCCGCTTCGCTCACCTCCGCCGATTTTTCGTCTTCAATATCAGCAGCTTGCCGCTCCAAATCCAGTTCCTTCAACTGATCGGAGAGATCCTGCTCGCGTGTTCTGCGCCGCTCGGCATGATGTGCATAGCCCGTTCCTGCCGGTATCAGGCGACCAACAATCACGTTTTCTTTCAAGCCACGCAGATTGTCGCTCAAGCCCCGCACCGCTGCCTCGGTCAGTACGCGCGTTGTTTCCTGGAAGGATGCGGCGGAAATAAACGACTCTGTGGCCAGCGATGCTTTCGTGATTCCAAGGAGAATAGCCTCAAATACCAGTGCCTCCTTGCCTTTCGAATTGAGCTGGTCAATGGTTTCATACGCTCGAGCCCTGTCGATCTGCTCGCCACGTAGATAGTTACTCTCGCCGGGATTGACAACGATAACCTTACGCAACATCTGCCTAATGATCACTTCAATGTGCTTATCGTTGATCTTCACACCCTGCAGGCGGTACACATCCTGGATTTCGCGAACAAGATAATCTGCCAGGTTCGCAACACCCTGTAGGCGCAAAATATCGTGTGGGTTTGGCTCACCGTCAGCGATCACCTCACCACGAACAACCTGCTCGCCTTCGAAGACATTCATATGGCGCCACTTGGGAATCAGCTCCTCATGATGTTCGCCATTTTCTTCTGTTATCACGAGGCGACGCTTGCCTTTCGTTTCCTTGCCGAAGCTGACGGTACCTGTATGTTCAGCCATGATGGCAGGCTCTTTCGGTTTCCTCGCTTCAAACAAGTCGGCAACTCGCGGCAGACCACCGGTGATGTCGCGGGTCTTCGAGGACTCCTGTGGAATTCGAGCGATGATATCGCCAACGGATACCTTGGCACCGTCACCCATGCTGAGGATGGCACCTGTCGGCAGGGCGTAGACCGCCGGAATTTCGGTATTCGCAAAGAAGAGATCATTGCCCTTGTCGTCAACCAGCTTCGCGACCGGACGCAGGTCTTTGGTGGATGGACCGCGCGTCTTGGGATCAAGGATGACAATACTTGTCAGGCCCGTAAACTCGTCGACCTGCTCGGAAACCGTGACACCATCCACGAAGTCCTGGAACTTTAGTTTACCGGCAACTTCGGTGACCACTGGATGAGTGTGTGGATCCCAGTTTGCAACTACCTGGCCCTGCTTGACGTTGCTGTTATCCTCGACATTAATCGTAGCGCCATAAGGAAGCTTGTAACGCTCCCTTTCGCGACCATGTTCATTGGTCACGGAAATTTCACCAGACCGTGACACTGCAACCAGATAACCTTTCTGATGCTTGACAGTCTTGATGTTATTCAACTTCGCTATGCCTGCGTTCTTGATTTCGATGCTGTTGACAGCGGCTGAACGAGACGCCGCGCCACCGATATGGAACGTACGCATCGTCAGCTGCGTTCCCGGCTCGCCAATTGATTGAGCAGCAATTACACCGACCGCCTCACCAATATTGATCCGGTTTCCGCGAGCAAGGTCACGACCATAACACTGAGAACAAACGCCGTAGCGGACTTCGCAGGTAATTGGAGAGCGAACGACAACGTGGTCAATTGACAACTCTTCCAGGCGAGCAACACCAGCTTCGTCTAGCATCGTACCGGCATCAAATGCGATTTTGTCGGTGCCGGAAATCAAGACCGGCTCGGCAAGCACGCGACCCAGAACGCGATCGCGAAGCGGCTCAACAATATCGCCACCTTCAACGAGTGGTGCCATCTCGACACCGTTTCTCGTTTCGCAGTCAATCTCGGTCACGACCAAATCCTGCGCAACATCAACCAGGCGACGAGTCAGGTAACCTGAGTTAGCTGTTTTGAGTGCGGTATCCGCCAGGCCTTTGCGAGCGCCGTGAGTGGAGATGAAGTACTGCAGCACGTCCAGACCCTCGCGGAAGTTTGCGGTAATCGGCGTTTCGATGATCGAACCATCCGGTTTGGCCATCAAGCCTCGCATACCAGCCAGCTGGCGAATTTGTGCCGCAGAACCTCGAGCGCCAGAGTCAGCCATCATATATATGGAATTGAATGACTCTTGCTGGACGTCATTGCCCTTCGCATCCTTGACGGTTTCACTGCCCAGCTTATCCATCATCGCCTTGGCAACCTGGTCGTTAGTTCGTGACCAGATATCGACGACTTTGTTATAGCGCTCACCTTCCGTTACGAGACCGGATGCATACTGGTCCTGAATTTCTTTCACTTCCGCTTCGGCCGTCGCAAGAATTGCACCCTTGCTTTCAGGTACAACCATGTCATTGATTCCAATGGAAATACCAGCAGTCGTCGCAAAGCGGAACCCCGTGTACATGAGCTGATCGGCGAAAACTACTGTCTTCTTCAGCCCTAGGTTTCGATAACACGCGTTGATGACATTCGAAATTGCTTTCTTGGTCATGTCGCGGTTGACGAGATCAAAACTCAGTCCCTTGGGAAGCAAGGTCGACAGCAATGAGCGGCCGACGGTTGTTTCCACTAGCTTCACGCTGGTCGCGATCTCGCCTTCGTCATCCTGCTCATGCATGGGAACTCGAACCCGGACTCTTGCTTGTAACTCGCAAACGCCGTTTTCATAAGCACGGCGTGCTTCGTCAATGTCACAAAATACCATACCCTCACCTTTACCAAATACGGTAGAGCGAGTCATGTAATAAAGACCCAGCACGACGTCCTGCGAAGGAACGATGATCGGGTCACCATTGGCAGGCGACAGAATATTGTTGGACGACATCATGAGTGCACGCGCTTCAAGCTGCGCTTCGATCGACAACGGCACATGCACAGCCATCTGGTCGCCATCAAAGTCCGCGTTAAATGCGGTACACACGAGCGGATGAAGCTGGATCGCTTTACCTTCGATCAATACCGGCTCGAACGCCTGGATACCCAGTCGGTGAAGCGTTGGCGCCCGATTCAACATGACGGGGTGTTCACGAATAACTTCTTCGAGAATATCCCAGACTTCGGCGCCCTCGCGTTCCACAAGACGTTTGGCAGCCTTGATCGTGGTCGCCTCGCCACGCATTTGCAGCTTGGAGAAAATGAATGGCTTGAACAATTCAAGCGCCATTTTTTTCGGCAGGCCACATTGGTGCAATCGCAATGTCGGGCCAACCACGATGACGGAACGCCCCGAGTAGTCGACACGCTTTCCAAGCAGATTCTGGCGGAAGCGACCCTGCTTGCCTTTGATCATGTCGGCAAGTGATTTCAACGGGCGCTTGTTGGTGCCTGTGATAGCGCGACCGCGACGACCATTGTCGAGAAGTGCATCGACAGACTCCTGCAGCATGCGCTTCTCATTGCGCACAATGATATCAGGCGCGTTAAGCTCGAGAAGTCGACGCAGGCGATTGTTGCGGTTAATAACGCGACGGTACAGGTCATTGAGATCTGAGGTTGCAAATCGCCCGCCATCCAAAGGCACCAATGGTCGCAGGTCCGGCGGGAGCACCGGCAGAACCGTCATTACCATCCACTCGGGCTTGTTACCTGACTCAATGAATGATTCGAGCAACTTCAGACGTTTCGACAGTCGCTTGATCTTCGTTTCGGATTTAGTGGCGCCAATGTCTTCTCGAACCTGCAGCACTTCACGCTGAAGATCGATCGTCATCAGCATTTCGCGAACGGCCTCTGCGCCCATTCGCGCATCGAATTCATCGCCATACTGCTCGATGGCATCGAGGTACATCTCATCGGTCATCAACTGACCGCGCTCCAGCGGAGTCATGCCAGGTTCGACGACGACAAAAGCCTCAAAATAGAGAACGCGCTCGATTTCTCGAAGCGTCATATCCAGCATGAGACCGATACGGGACGGCAGTGATTTAAGGAACCAGATGTGCGCGACCGGGCTAGCCAGGTCGATATGTGCCATGCGCTCACGACGGACCTTCGTCTGAGTAACCTCGACACCACACTTTTCACAGACTACACCGCGATGTTTCAGCCGTTTGTACTTGCCACACAGGCATTCATAATCCTTGATGGGCCCGAAAATCTTCGCGCAGAAAAGGCCATCACGCTCGGGCTTGAAGGTTCTGTAGTTGATCGTCTCCGGCTTCTTGACCTCACCAAACGACCATGAACGGACCATGTCGGGCGAGGCCAGACCAATGCGAATCGCATCAAAATCGTCAACCGGATTCTGGTACTTAAAAAGTTTCAGAAGATCTTTCATTATTCTGTCTCCAGCTCAATGTTGATGCCAAGAGAACGAATCTCTTTCACCAGAACATTGAAGGACTCGGGCATACCCGCATCCATTTCATGTTCACCATCCACGATGTTCTTGTACATCTTGGTACGGCCCTGAACGTCGTCAGATTTAACCGTCAACATTTCCTGCAACGTATATGCAGCGCCATAAGCTTCGAGCGCCCACACCTCCATCTCTCCGAATCGTTGACCACCGAATTGCGCCTTACCACCGAGCGGCTGCTGCGTTACAAGGCTATAAGGACCGGTCGAACGTGCATGCATCTTGTCATCAACCAGATGGTTGAGTTTCAACATGTACATATAACCAACCGTCACCTCACGATCGAACGGCTTTCCTGTTCGGCCATCAGTCAGTCTCGATTGACCGGTCTCGGAAAGATCCGCCAATGCCAATAGCGCCTTGATCTCAGCCTCGGTCGCGCCATCAAATGCAGGAGTCGCCGTCGGCACACCATTGACCAGATTCCCCGCGAGCTCGAGCACTTCGACGTCGCTCAGCGACTTGATGTCCTCGGACTTGCCTCCGGTCTTGTTGTAGATCGTATCGAGGAACTGTCGGATTTTGACCGTGGGTTCATGGGCCCGGAGCATCGCGTTAATCTTGTGGCCAAGACCTTTCGCCGCCATTCCAAGATGCGTTTCAAGAACCTGCCCGACGTTCATACGCGAGGGAACACCCAGCGGATTCAGAACGATATCGATCGGCGTGCCATCATCAAGGTACGGCATGTCTTCAACCGGAACTATCGTTGAAATAACGCCCTTGTTCCCGTGACGGCCAGCCATCTTGTCGCCCGGCTGAATACGCCGCTTAACTGCCAGGTACACCTTAACCATCTTCAATACGCCGGGTGCGAGATCATCGCCGGCCGTAATTTTGGCTTTCTTCTCGTCGTAACGTCGGTCGAACTCCGCGCGTTGCGCTTTGAGACGCTCTGCCGCAGTTTCGAGTTGCGAGTTAGCCTCGTCGTTTTTCAACCTGATTTCGAACCATTGCTCTCGTTGTAGCTCGTCCAGATACGCCTTGGTAATCTTGCTATCAGATTTCAGCTTGTTCGGACCGCCTTGCGCCAACTTGCCCGTCAGCATGCGTTCCACACGCTCGTAAATATCCTCTTCAAGAATCCTGAGAGTATCGTCAAGGTCCTTACGAACCGCTTCGAGTTCTGACTTTTCGATCGAGAGCGCCCGCGTGTCCTTTTCGACTCCATCACGAGTAAAGACCCGAACGTCGATTACTGTTCCATCCATACCTGGCGGAACACGCAGCGACGTATCTTTAACGTCTGATGCTTTTTCACCGAAGATCGCACGCAACAGTTTCTCTTCCGGCGTCAATTGCGTTTCGCCCTTCGGTGTAACCTTGCCGACCAGAATATCGCCAGCATTAACTTCCGCGCCAATGAAGGCAATTCCGGATTCGTCAAGCTTAGCCAACGCAGCATCGCCAACATTTGGTATGTCCGAGGTGATGTCTTCGGAACCAAGTTTGGTGTCGCGGGCAACACAGGAAAGCTCTTCGATGTGAATGGTCGTAAAACGATCTTCCTTGAGGACGCGCTCTGAAATCAGAATCGAGTCCTCGAAGTTGTAGCCGTTCCAGGGCATAAATGCGACCAGCAGGTTCTGGCCCAGAGCCAGTTCGCCCATATTGGTCGATGGACCGTCTGCAAGAACGTCACCTTTGGCTATCGAATCGCCACCTTTTACCAACGGACGTTGGTTAATGCAGGTGTTCTGATTCGAACGTGTGTACTTGGTCAGATTGTAAATGTCCACACCAGACTCAGATGCATCTGTCTCATCATCATTTACTCGAACGACGATTCGTGAGGCATCTACCGAATCAACCCAGCCACCGCGTTTCGCGACAACAGTTACACCGGAGTCGACAGCAACTGCTCGCTCCATGCCGGTACCAACCAGCGGAGCCTCCGAACGAAGTGTTGGGACAGCCTGGCGCTGCATATTCGAACCCATCAACGCTCGGTTAGCATCGTCGTGTTCAAGGAACGGAATCAGCGAGGCAGCGACAGATACGATCTGTCGCGGAGATACGTCCATGTAATTGATTGCAGACGGGTCGGCCAGGGTAAATTCGTTCTTGTGCCGAACGGCGACAAGTTCCTCCTCAAAACGACCCTGTTTATCGAGATTTGCGTTCGCCTGAGCAATTACGTACTGACTCTCTTCAATGGCCGACAAGTACTCAATATCTGACGTCGCTTTGCTATCCACAACCTTACGGTATGGCGTCTCCAAAAACCCGTATTCGTTGGTTCGCGCATATACCGCAAGCGAGTTGATCAGACCAATATTCGGACCTTCCGGCGTCTCAATCGGGCAGACTCGGCCGTAGTGAGTTGGATGAACGTCACGAACTTCGAAACCTGCCCGCTCACGCGTCAGGCCACCAGGTCCAAGTGCCGAAACGCGCCGTTTATGCGTCACTTCTGACAGCGGGTTATTCTGATCCATGAACTGCGATAGCTGACTCGAACCGAAAAATTCTTTCACAGCCGCGGCAACGGGTTTCGCGTTGATCATTTCCTGCGGCATCAAGCCTTCAGTCTCGGCCTGCGTTAGACGCTCCTTGACTGCACGCTCAACACGAACAAGGCCGACGCGGAATGCGTTTTCTGCCATTTCGCCAACACTTCGAATACGTCGATTGCCAAGATGATCAATATCATCCACGGTGCCGTAACCGTTGCGGATATTGATCAATGTCTGCAACACATCGAGAATGTCATCGTTGTCGAGAATGCCAATACCCTCTGACGTATCACGACCGACGCGACGATTGAATTTCATACGCCCAACAGCTGACAGATCGTAACGATCAGTATTGAAGAATAGATTTTGAAACAGATTCTCGGCAGCCTCTTTTGTGGGGGGCTCGCCGGGGCGCATCATGCGATAGATCTCTACCAGTGCTTCGAGGCGCGTGGTCGACGGATCAATATTCAACGTATTCGAAATATAAGGACCGCGATCGAGGTCATTCACGTATAAACACTGAATGTGGCCGATCTCTTTCTCGATCAACTGCTCAATAATCTCAACAGTAAGCTCAGTGTTTGCTGCAGCAAGAAGCTCACCCGTCTCGGTATCCACGATGTCATGCGCGAGAATCTTCGTTTCAAGGTACTCGATCGGAACGATCAGCTTATCAACGCTGGATTTTTCCATTTCCCGAACGTGCTTCGCTGTGATTCGCTTGCCTTCCTCGATGATCAATTTTCGCCCGACCTTGACGTCAAATGCGGCGGTCTCGCCGCGCAGACGCTCAGGCACAAGACCCATACGAATCTCTTTGGCCGACAAGTAAAAGTCATTTTTATCGAAGAAAATGTCGAGCATTTCTTCATTATTCAGACCAAGAGCCCGCAGAATAATTGTGACTGGCAATTTTCTTCTTCGGTCGATTCGAGCAAAAACTGCATCTTTGGGGTCGAACTCGAAATCGAGCCAGGAACCTCGGTAAGGAATGATTCGAGCTGAAAACAATAGTTTGCCGGAAGAGTGCGTCTTACCTTTATCGTGATCAAAAAACACGCCTGGAGAACGATGCAACTGCGAAACGATAACGCGCTCGGTGCCATTAATAACGAAGGTGCCGTGATCGGTCATTAACGGCATTTCGCCGAGATATACTTCCTGCTCCCGAATGTCCTTCACCGGCTTCGGCGTACCGCTCGCTTCCTTATCGTAAATAACGAGTCGGACTTTGACCCGAATAGGAGCAGCGTAGGTAAGCCCGCGCATTTGACATTCCTTGACGTCAAACACAGGGTCACCCAGGCGATAGCTCACATATTCAAGCGCTGCGTTGCCGGAATAGCTAATGATTGGAAACACGGTTCGAAATGCAGCGTGAAGTCCGATGTCATCGCGATTCTCTATTTCCTTGTCGACCTGCAGAAACTTGCTGTATGAGTTCAGCTGGATCGACAAGAGATAGGGCACCTCCAGAATCGTCGGCCGTTTGCCGAAATTCTTACGTATGCGCTTTTTCTCAGTAAATGAATAGGCCATTTGACTATGTCCTCAATTTCGATAGCGCGTGCTGCCAGTCAAGCGCACAGCTATCGTCATAATTGCTATTTTAAAATCTTTCCCGCACAAACTAATCGTGCAGGTGCGCCAAAGCAGCCTGTGGCGAAACCACGGGCTGCCTCGGACAGTTCGGACGCCGGGGGAATTGCTTCCCCCGCAGTCCTAATCTGAAGGATCAGCGCCAAACTCTTATTTGAGCTCGACTTTTGCGCCTGCTTCCTCAAGTTGCTTCTTGAAGTTTTCGGCGTCAGCCTTCGATGCAGCTTCTTTGATTACTGACGGCGCGCCTTCGACGGCGTCCTTGGCTTCTTTCAAGCCCAGTCCCGTAATCGTGCGGACAGCCTTAATGACAGCAACCTTGTTTTCGCCAAAGCTTGCAAGAACGACGTCAAACTCAGTCTTCTCTTCCACGGCTGCACCGGCATCTGCACCGCCAGCGGCAGCAGCAACTGCGACCGGTGCTGCGGCTGACACGCCCCATTCCTCTTCAAGCATCTTTACGAGCTCGACAACTTCCATAATTGGTTTCGCGCTCAATTCTTTGAGCAGGTCCTGATTTGATAATGCCATTTCCGTTCCTTTAATTTTTCAAACCTGAGTCAGGTAATTAAGTTTAAATTTTCCAGTCCTACACTGCTTCCTGGCTGGCCCGCGCGGAGAGTGTCCGTGCGAGCATTGCCGGAGGCTCAGCAAGAGTGCGTACCAGTTTGGACATCGGTGCCATCATCAGGCCGAGCAGCATTGCACGTGCCTGATCGAGCGTTGGCAGATCGGCCAACATTCCAAGATCAGACGCCGGCATAAGACGCCCGCCCGCAGATAACGAAACCGTCTTCAGAGCGTCATGCTCTTTGGCAAAGTCCTTAATAATCCTGGCAGCGGCACCTGGGTCGTTCATTGAAAACGCGAGCAGAATTGGACCTACGAGTGTGCTCTTCATACACTCAAATTCGGTGCCTTCGACGGCTCGGCGTGCCAACGTATTTTTGATCACACGCAGATACACACCAGCGTTGCGAGCTTTTTTACGCAACTCCGTCATTTCCGCAACAGACAATCCTCTATATTCCGCCGCAACAGCAGAAAGAGATTCGCCCGCAACCGCGTTAACCTCTTTGACAAATGCTTTCTTGTCTTCGAGTCTCAGTGCCATGAATTTCTCCTGGCTTACGGTTACACACATGAGCAAGAAATTTTCTCACTCCCCATTTTCATCGCTTCGATCAACGATCAGATCGCTCTGATATCGATCAGCCCCGACTTTCGACAGTGGTACCGTCGCCAGATTGCTCCGACTCAAGTTTTCACCATCTGCGCAGGCATTAATTAAGGTCGGCATTCAACCCGACCACCTACGGTCTTCGACGATCACCGGATTTCACGCCGGCTTCTAAATTGCGACTTCACCCTTCGGTAAAGTCACAAGTTCCTTTCTCAGGCGTCTTAAATTGCCCGACCTGATATGACTGAACTACTGTGCCCGAACGTCAGGCATCGACTGATGCTCGATCCACGGAAACTCCGGGGCCCATCGTTGACGACACAGTTAACTTTTTAATATAAATACCTTTCGCTGATGCCGGCTTGCCCTTCTTGAGGTCTGCAAGCAACGCACCGAGATTTTCCTTCAACGCTGACACTTCGAAATCAGCACGACCGATTGGGCAGTGAATAATTCCTGCTTTATCTGTGCGATAACGTATCTGGCCAGCTTTGGCATTCTTAACCGCAGTCACAACGTCCGCTGTTACAGTTCCAACCTTAGGGTTTGGCATCAATCCGCGAGGACCGAGTATCTGGCCGAGCGTACCAACCACTCGCATTGCATCTGGCGTCGCGATAACAACGTCGAAATTCATTTCGCCGCCCTTCACGGACTCAGCAAGATCTTCAAATCCCACGATATCTGCACCAGCCGCTTTTGCTTTTTCAGCATTTTCACCCTGGGCGAAAACCGCAACCCGAACGGTCTTTCCCGTGCCATTGGGCAATACGGTCGAACCTCGCACCACCTGATCAGACTTACGAGGATCGACACCGAGGTTCACGGCCACATCGATGCTTTCCGGAAATTTCGCCGTCGCTAGCTCTTTGACGAGACCCAGCGCATCATCAATTGCATATACCGTAGTCGAATCGATTTTCTCACGCGCAATCTTATTGCGTTTGGTCAGGGCAGCCATTAATTCACACCCTCCGTGTCAATTCCCATACTACGGGCAGTTCCAGCAATCGTTCGAACAGCCGCATCCATATCTGCCGCCGTCAGATCCGGCATCTTGGACGTCGCAATCTCCTCGAGTTGCGAGCGATTTACCCTGCCAACCTTGACGGTATTCGGTGTTCCTGAACCCTTCTTGAGACCGGCCGCTTTACGCAGAAGCACTGCCGCAGGCGGCGTCTTCTTGATAAACGTAAAACTACGATCACTGTAGACAGTGATGATTACGGGGATTGGCAATCCGGGCTCGATACCTTGAGTTTCAGCGTTAAACGCCTTACAGAACTCCATTATGTTCACGCCGTGCTGACCCAGAGCCGGGCCCACTGGCGGACTTGGGTTTGCCTGGCCTGCAGGTACCTGCAGTTTTATGTAGCCAGTAACTTTCTTAGCCATTTTATAAATTACCTCTTGGGTGCAAGCGCTTTGTTAGAGCTCCCCAGTGTTTTCCAAAAGTACCAACATCATTGCGACCTTTTAACGAAATGACGAGATTAAAAGTTCGCTTCGTCGTGCTTCGGACGCCTCACGATGACGTGTTTATCTGCGCTTCCTTAGCCTTTTTCGACCTGGCTGAAATCCAGCTCGACAGGTGTCGACCGCCCTAAAATCTGTACTGCGACTTGCAGGCGACTTTTCTCATAATTCACTTGCTCAACGACGCAGCTGAAATCATTAAATGGACCGTCAATAACCCGCACTACTTCTCCCGGTTCGAAAAGGACTTTCGGCCGTGGCTTATCGACACCTTCCTGAACCCGGTTCAAAATTTGGTTTGCTTCTTTTTCGGTTATAGGTGCGGGTTTGTCACTCGAACCACCAATAAAACCGAGCACCTTAGGCACTTCTTTTACAAGGTGCCACGTCTCATCGTCCATCTCCATTTGAACGAGGACATAGCCGGGGAAGAACTTGCGCTCACTGCGCCTTTTCTGCCCCTCTTTCATCTCGACCACTTCTTCGGTCGGGATAAGAATATCGCCAAACTTATCTTCCAAACCCATCAGCTTGATGCGTTCTTCGAGCGAGGACTTCACCTTATGCTCAAAATTGGAATAGGCATGGACTATGTACCAGCGCTGTGCCACCCGCTCTTCCCCTAAAATCCTTATAACGTTCTGTCGATCTAACCGACTAGTCGACGAGTCAGCCAGAGTAATCCCGAATCCAGCCCCCAAAAAAACATTGCCATAATGAATGTAAAAATGAATACGGCGATCGCAGTTTGAGTCGTTTCCTGTTTTGTCGGCCAGATTACCTTGCGAATCTCTACCCGTGATCCCTGGATAAATGCCCACAACCGCTGACCCTGGGTGCTGGTCATCGCGACTGTTACACCAGCGATTAACCCACCCAACACGAGAAGAACCCGAAGCGGCAGGGAGACCTCTACAAGGTAGTAATATCCATACAGGCCGCCCACGAGAATACCTGTTGCGATCAACAGTTTTATCGTATCGAGCACTCCCGACTGGCCGGGTTCCTGCGTTGTTGTAGACACTGCTAACTTACCTTCCTGTTTCTTCGTTCAACTTTGCGGCTTTCCGCTAATTTTCAACAAGAGCCCCAGCATCGCTAATGCCCTCGATCGCTTGCTGCATCTAAAACCACCGTGCCAATCGTCCTTTCAACATCGGAGACGACAGTTTTCATCTCCTCTGCCAATCGAAATCATTACGTGACCCCGTGCTTGGCAGGCCAGGAGGGAATCGAACCCCCAACCTGCGGTTTTGGAGACCGCCGCTCTGCCAATTGAGCTACTGGCCTTTCGCGTCATGCACTTTTTGTCGCCTCGATAAAGCTTGAGTTGACGAGGTTATTTTCTCTACTCAATAATTTTTGCTACGACGCCGGCACCTACGGTTCTGCCACCCTCCCGGATCGCAAAGCGCAGACCA
>JAQCAD010000073.1 GCA_027621915.1 Pseudomonadota bacterium | reverse complement strand
TGGTCTACGTGACCAATCGTCCCAACATTGATGTGCGGCTTCGTTCTCTCAAATTTTTCTTTGGACATGTCCTAATCTCTCGCGACTTGTGGCAAAAAACTCATTTTCGCGGTTCGCCGTACTCGGACACCCTGTCCCTCGCGACACAAGTACATCCTGTACACAAAACCGCTCCTTCTTCTAAATCACCCAGTTTCAAACTGGAGCCCACACCCGGATTTGAACCGGGGACCTCTTCCTTACCAAGGAAGTGCTCTACCCCTGAGCTATGTGGGCAATAGCCTTTCAGTTATCGAGCACCACACCCATCAATGGAGCGGGTGATGGGAATCGAACCCACATCATCAGCTTGGAAGGCTGAGGTTCTACCGTTGAACT
Source organism: Pseudomonadota bacterium (assembly GCA_027621915.1). Lineage (GTDB taxonomy): Bacteria > Pseudomonadota > Gammaproteobacteria > Steroidobacterales > Woeseiaceae > SZUA-117. Next base: position 7,616 of record JAQCAD010000073.1, on the reverse strand, counting down.
ACACCCGCCTGCTCGTATCCCATCGGTGCCTTTTCCAGGCGCGCAAAAATTCCGACAGTCTCTCTTGATCCGACCACGATCAAACTGTCCGAATTTTAGATTCTATATATAAGTGCCGTTTCTAAAGAGAAACCGCTTTCACTGCTCCACAGTTACTCAGTAGTAAGCCAGGCTGCGTCACGCGGACCTTTCGAAGCATCAACCTGTCGACGGAACCACTAACAGGCTGACCTGCTGTAGTTATCCGACCGCTACCTCCCACCATCTGAAGCAAAGTCTGGTGGAGGGGGTAGGATTCGAACCTACGTAGGCATAGCCAGCAGATTTACAGTCTGCCCTCGTTGACCGCTTGAGTACCCCTCCGCGGACGCAAGCCGCCTATTGTCTAATCGTCATCCCTGACTGTCAACACATAAACGATTGTTTTTTGGTCGGCCCGATGCCCCTCCATCAGGTCCCAAAAGAGCCTGAAATCCTTATTTTTTGGGACCTTCAGTAGAAATCGCGCCATCCAATGCCCAATGCCAGGGTTCGTAAATGAATCCGAAAGAATTTCCGCGGTGATAGGTCATTGAGAATCCGTAACTGGCGGCGTTACGACCCAACCATTCGAACGCAACCGATTGATCAAACCCTTCTGTCAGGGGCCGGGTACCCGGTGATGCAATATCGATGGCGCAGCCTGAATGATGCTGGCTGAATCCGGGCGCCGCATTGACTGTCAGTATTTCATCAATATTTTGGCCCGAATCGAGTTTGCGCCGAATCAGCTCTGCCTGGTAATCAAAACTCCGATATCCCGATACGATTAACAGGCGCACGCCGTCACCGGATGCGGCATCGACCATTTGGCGCCAACGGGCCGCCGTCAGCGGCGTAAGCCTTTGCATCGTCCCGACCAGGTTCGGGCCAACATCCACAAGATCGGTTGCTTCGGCGTAATAAGGTCGGCCATCGATCTGACCATACTCGGTCGGTATGCCGAGTTCCTGATGCAGTTTCCGGTTGGTTTCATCGAGCATAAACAGGGTCTTTACGGCTTGCCGCGAAATCGGATTGTCCCACAACTACGAATTTCGGCAAGAAAATCGTTTAAATTCACGAACATCGTGAATAAGGGGCAAAAAAGTAGCAAAAGTTCACGAAACTCGGACTGGCGATTATCACCTGATTTTGCCGAGACCAGGAACGGAAAAAGCGTCATTTCGACTCGGCGTTGCGAACCAGTACCCGTCCTGTCACTACGTGATTACAATGCCCGCCCACCTGAGCGCAGAGCGACGCTATGTCGAAAGACCAGATTTACGCACACGAGGAAGCAACAGCAGGATCGTTCCAGTTCAACGCTGCTGTTGCAGACGTGTTTCCAGACATGCTGCGCCGTTCTATCCCCGGTTACGATGAATCAATCCGTGCAATCGGCCGCCTGGCCGCTCGCTACGTGAAGCCAGATACCTACTGCTATGACCTTGGTTGTTCGCTCGGCGCTGCGGCGTTTGCCATCCGTCGGAACATTTCTGTCACTGACTGTCCAAGGTGCAAAATTATCGCAGTCGACAGCGCGCCGGCGATGATCGAGCGATGCCGCAGGTTACTGACAGACGACGATGGCATCACTGAGTGCGTCGTTCAACAGGCCGACATACGGCAGGTAGTTATAGAAAACGCGTCCATGGTAGTGATGAATTACACCTTGCAGTTCATTCCCCTGGACGAGAGATTGCCTTTGATTAACCGGATCTTCGACGGGATCAACCAAGGGGGCATCTTTGTCCTTTCTGAAAAAATCAGAGACGATGATCCTGAGGTTGAAGATCTACTGGTCGAGCTGCACCACGACTTCAAGAAAGCGAACGCCTATTCGGAGCTGGAAATCAGCCGAAAGCGGGCAGCATTGGAGAACGTATTGATACCGGAAACCACGAGCGCTCACTTGCAACGCCTTGCCAAAGCCGGGTTCCGCCACAGCAGCGTTTGGCTTAAGCATTTCAATTTCATCTCAATTATTGCCGTCCGATAAGTGCTGAATACGGAAGCTCTTTTCAGCGATTGCGATACGCTTGGGCTTTTCGATTGGAAGGGTGCGTTGTCGTCTCTTCTCGAAGAACGGACGTCCGATCAGGCACACGGTGACCTCGCAAAATGGAAAGAAATTGTTCGCCAGCTGCCAACAGCACCCCGCGAGGCAATCCCCGCAGACGCAGATGTCGTCGCAATTTCCAGCGATGGTGTCTCGACTGAAGAAACCGCGCGTATTCAATCGTTGTTGAAAGGATTGCTTCCCTGGCGCAAAGGACCTTTCAATATTCTGGGCGTCGACCTGGACGCTGAGTGGCGTTCGAACCTGAAATGGAACCGGATTCGCCGCTCGATTGAGCCACTCGATGGCCGCAATATTCTCGACGTCGGATGCGGTAATGGCTACTACGCTTTTCGTATGAAAAGTGCCGGAGCTGCGCGAATCATCGGCGTCGATCCGACGATATTGTTTATCTGCCAGTTTCTGGCATTGATTAAGATGTCTGGCGTCAAATCGGTTTACGCCCTACCCCTTCGGTTGCACGAATTGCCGACCGGCTCGCAAGCATTCGACACGACGTTTTCGATGGGCGTGCTTTATCATCAGCGTGATCCGATCGAACATCTGACACAGCTCCGCAATACTTTGCGTCCCGGTGGCGAAATTGTACTGGAGACCCTTGTGCTGCCTGGAGATAAGCCGACCGTCCTGCGACCAGAGGGTCGTTACGCGCGAATGCGAAATGTCTGGCATCTGCCGACAGTCCCGACGCTGGAATCCTGGCTCGACCAGGCGGGGCTAAAAAACACGAGGGTCGCCGATGTATCCCAAACTACGGTGGCAGAACAACGAACTACGCCATGGATGCCTTTTGAGTCATTGGCTGAATCCCTTGATTCAGACGATGCTTCGCTGACCATTGAGGGCCTGCCGTGCCCTACTCGTGCGGTTCTCATTTGTAACGCGCCTTAAAAGCTTGACTCCTGGCTCGTTATTTTTTAAATTTCTGTTCAAACAGAAATAAGAGAAAATAATGAACATGTCGCCCGCCGTCGAAAAGTATGTTCTCCATTGGGGAGAAATGGGTACTCGTTGGGGCACAAATCGGACAGTCGCCCAGATTCAGGCACTGCTGTACCTTTCGCCACGGCCGCTTCGGGCTGATGAAATCGTCGATTTACTGTCGGTTGCCAGGTCCAACGTCAGTACAAGCATCCGGGAATTGCAAAGCTATGGGCTAGTTAAAATGACCCATATGCTCGGCGACCGACGCGATTACTTTGAATGTATGAGCGACGTGTGGGAACTGTTTCGGGTCATTCTCGAACAACGAAAGCAACGCGAGTTGAATCCGACGCTATTGATGCTCAAAGGCGTTGCCGTGGAAGTAGAGCGGGAAAACCAGACAGACCCGGTCACTAAAGAGCGAATTCAAAACATGCTCAAATTCATTGAGAGCACAAGCGATTGGTACGACAAGATCCAGGGTGTGCCAACGCCAACCCTGCAGAAACTGATGAAACTTGGCACCGCAATAACGGGTGCGCTTAAGAAGTAATCCATTTTCGACGTTCCGGGAAGCGTACTGGTCGGCGACTAGGGCTGCCCCTCATGCAACGATTTCCGGCACCACGTAATAATTCGTGTTCGAATTATTTGCTCTTCCTATTCTGGTACCGGGCTGCATCCCTGAACTATCTCGATCTGGTCACTACCCGGCGAGCGCAAGAACCAGACGGCGCCAGATTCTGTCGTTGCCTCCGGCCCGCCGTGAATTGCTCCTGGCGGCCGGTGAAAATATCCGCCTGGGGAATACTCATATGCTACCGACTCCCCGGCCAGACACTCAGCATCCACGGCTTTTCCTGACAATAAATACCCCTCGAGTGTCTGCAGGGAATACTGCCACGTTTGTGTTGCGCCCGGTTGAAGCTCGAGGAGCCAGGTCGCTGTACCACTACCCGGATCGGCTCGAAGTTCCTTGACCAGCGATCCGTTGCCGCCAAATTCAAATATCGGCGACTCCCATTTGAGCAGGTTACTGTTGGTTATCAGAAGCGTTTGGATGACCGCCCTTTCGTTCGCCGGATCGAGAAAATAGAGCACCGTCGCACCGCTTTCAGAGCGCATGGGCAATCCTGTCGACCCCGGCGGAACGTACGCATAACCTCCCGCAGTCAACGAAAATTCGCCAAGATGAAGTTCACCCGCCAAAACAAATATTTCGACACTGAGGCCGGGCGACGCGCCTGTTGAAAACTCCCAATCTGCAGGAATCTGAATCCGTGAGCCGGAGCGTCCGGTATGGGAATCTCCTGTTAGCTGCTTTGCCCGCACACCAGGCAGACCGGCGACGAAAGCATCGGGGAGCTCGTCGACGACGATGAAAGCCGGGTATGGCACGGTCGGTGGTCCGGACGCGCAGCCGGACAAGCCCAGGAAAAGTAGCGTTTTCCATCGAGTCGGAAAATTAGTCAGTTCATCAGTCATATTGCATCCATAGACAGTCGATTCCATCAAGAATCATGTGGATAACCAGGCCGACACCAATCAATCGCGTTTTCGGCCACAAAGCCAGTAACGCGTAGAAGACAATTATCGGGTACTGATGTAGCGGGTGAAATCCGATACTGCAGCGCGTGGCGTCATAGATTGGGTCTGCCAGCAAGTGATCAAGGTCAATCAACGTCGTCGCGAGCATGACCAGCCAAGCCCGCATAAGTATGTTTCTAAAGGAAACCCAGGCCACCATGCCCGGTATGGCCACATGCAGGAAGATATGTATGAAAGCACGGAACATCATTCAGTACTTTGGCGTTGCACGACAATCACACTGCGGAAGTACGGTCCTGCCGGTGATCTAGTCGCGACATGACTTCCTCTGGGCAAGGTAGTACACACAAACGATAGTCTGCCCGGACCGACGACCATTCTGATCATAAAAAAGCCGCCCAGAAACTGGGCGGCGTATAAAGCAGGTGTGTCTCAGGCGCCAACCTGGCATTTGTAGAATTCTCAAAACGTCAATGTTCGTAACGAATTCCACCCACCAAATTGGCCATGCCTGTTTGAAGCCTGTCGGCTGAATCTGACTCGCGCTGTCCAGGCAAACGAGCCTTCATCAAATCGAGTGCGCGATGAGAGGTAACACGCAAACTCACTACCGAACCTTGCTTCCTGCCTGGCTCTCATGCCGGCATCGCCCGAATAACACCCCATCTCCGTGCGTACCGATGTGGTACGCGCAAATGCTACTACATCTTGTGCCAGAAGGCGATATTTCTACTAGATGTGGATAGAGCGACCGAATTGCCGCCTTTTTTTACGAAACCAAATGCAAGGGTTTTATACGAAGGGGATCCGATCGACCAAAAGAGGTATTCTGGCGCCAATTTTTCGATGCGATTTCCGTTGCCGTCACTACAAGCGGGTTCAACAATGTCTGAAGCTTTCGTTGTGAGTAAGAAAAACAAAGTTCGTCAACTCAGCAAAAAGGCGAGTTACGATATCGATACTGTAAAACGGATTCTTGATGCCGGAATCGTCGCGCATGTCGGATTCGTGCAGGACGGCGGACCCGTCGTTGTGCCAATGATCTATGGCAGAGACGGAAGTACGCTCTATCTGCATGGCGCGCGAAAAGCACGGGTGATTCGCTTGCTGGAACAAACTGACCGCGCGTGCCTGAACGTTACACTCCTGGACGGTATTGTCCTTGCCCGGTCCGCGTTCAATTCCTCGATGAATTACCGATCTGTCACCGTATTCGGCAAGCCGACGCTGGTTGAAGGAAAAGACGAAAAACTGCGGGCAATGAGGCTGATTAGCGAACACAGCATGCCGGGACGGTGGGTCGAAGTTCGTGATTCGCACGACAAGGAAGTGAAAATGACCGGTGTTATCGCGCTGGAAATCGAGTCAGCTTCCGCCAAGATTTCTGCAGGGAAACCTGACGATGAACCCGAGGACTACGATATAGCAGTCTGGGCCGGTGTCCTTCCCGTGACTACAACAATAGGCAAACTTGAAGATGACGACCGACTACTACCGGGCGTTAAGGCATCCGATGCGGTAAAAAAATTGCAGGACAGGTCTCTTTAGTACGTTATTCATTTGGCAAATGTCCCGACTTGATCCATAGCGTTGTCGTACTGTTTGCATTCAGGCTCAGATTCGTACCCGCTGAAAGCCGCAACCATGATTCGTCGACAAGTTCATATCCGGCGTAAGTCACTGATCCGCTGACAACGAATATTTCGATTCCCCCTATGCCGGCCGCTGTCGTGTAGTCGCGCCCTTCCTGCAATCGGAGCATTTGTACTTTTTCAGGCCCAAACCTGTGCAACGGCAAGTCCGGGTGTCGAGCGGACTCCTTGGTTTTCCAGAGGCTCTCGTCCCTCGTATCAATGACCACCGGGGAAATATCCGATGGATCGAATTGCCTTAGTTTGACGAGAATCCGGCATCCGTCGATGCTGAAAGATGTGTGGCCACTTCCAGGTGGATTTCTGACATAAGTGCCTGCCGGATAATGACCATGCTCGTCCGAGAATACGCCTTCCAGCACAAGAAACTCCTCACCTTCAGGGTGCTCATGACGGGAAAACTGGCTGCCTGGCGCGTAGCGAACGATACTCGTCGCCCGCGCCACCTCGTCTCCGATTCGATCGAGCATGATGCGATCGACGCCGTTGGCGGGAGACCGGGTCCATTCACTTCTCCCGGCGATTACCATCGCGGGCCGCGAGAAGATGGCATTTATGCGCATAGCCGGATATTAGCCGAATAAAACGAAAAAAAAGAGGCGGCTTCGGTTGAAGCCGCCTCATCCATCGAATGCAGAAATCTAATCAGTCGATGATGTACTGAATCTCCGCGCCGTAAATACGACCTTTGTTCAACGGTGAGAACGTCGCGCCGGCGAAGAACGGAAGTTGCGTATCGCCACCAATCGTCACTTCGTCCTTCAGGTTTTTGCCAAACAGCGAGAAGATTATGCTGTCATCCCTGAAACCAAAACCTAAACGTGCACCGAACATGTCTGCCTCGCGCAGCTTGCCACGATTGTTGTCCGTGTAAAAAGCGGCGTCACGTCGATAGCCGCTGCCCTGTGCGGTAAATGTTCCCCAGGATGTGTCTCGCTGGTAAATGATTTCGCCGCCATATGACCACGGTGCGAGTCGCGGAATCTTCAACTCCGTATCGGCCGTATCAATTACGCCATCACCATTAAGATCGAAACGAACTTCGTCGTACCGTCCATCTACGTATCCTAGACTGGCTTTAACCACCAGGTTGTTTGTCAGGACTGCAGTAATCTCGGCATCGATGCCTTTGATGGTCGCATCGGCCGTGTTCCGGATGAGCTGAACAACACCAGCCAGCGGGTCGGCCAGGTTAAGTTCTCTTTGCATGTCTTCGATTCGATTTCGATAAGCGGCCAGGTTTGCCCGGACTTTGCCACCGGCGAAATCCTGTTTGAGCCCAATTTCGACTGAACGCTGCTCTTCCTCGTCAAACGGTGCGTTAGGAAGACTCTGATTAAGTTTCAATACATGGGATAATCACGCATCTTCTCAGCACGGTGCAAGCGCAT
>JAQCAD010000025.1 GCA_027621915.1 Pseudomonadota bacterium | reverse complement strand
CCCTCAGCCACGAAATGAGCTGATAGCCCCACGTCCCGAGAGCACTCAATGTGCCGAGCCAAATTGGGACTTTGATCATCATTTCGGCAAGTTCAGTTATTAACTCGGCCTCATTACGTTCCAGCTCAAGCCGCACGACGGCTTTCGATTTTCCTATCGCCCGGTAAACAGCGAGTCTGGTTTTAGCGAAGTGATACAAAAGATAGGCGATCAAGGGGGCGATCATTATGACGCGCCAATTCAAAACAGAATTAACCGCGCCTATCCAAAGCGCGCTAATCAAGCCTGCAATTCCGAGCAAAGCGACTATTACCAAAAACAAGAACCCTGAAGCTTCGGCCGTTCCAATTACGGGTGTGATCTTCATTCCTCAATCCTGTAGAGCTATGATCGGAGTGAGGTATACCGTAACCCAATCTAGGCTTCTGGCTTGTGCGATGAAACGATGCACGATCATTTTTGGAGTTTAGGCGAACATTCAACTCGCATTCTTGCCCAAATCTCCGCCGTCAGACAATTCGTTCTTGGCAACATTCCACTCCTCAAGTCTCGCGTTCGCATTCTTCATAAATGGCCAATACGAAATACCAACGGCGAGTAATCCAAAAGGTATAGTTACTGCCGGACTGAATCCGTATGCTTCAATCTTGAATCCCACAAGAATACCCACGATCCACGCGAACGGACTCGCCGTTTCGCGTTTCGCCTCAGCGCGTTCATAAGCAATCTCAATCTGTCTAAGTTGAATTTCTTCCACCAATAGATATGCCTCCGCATCAATCGAGAAAAATCCTCTTTTTTCAGTGCGGCACTATTTGATGTAGAGGAGCCAAGCAACTAAGGCTATAAGAGCACTGTTCACAATGAGTATAATCCTTACGGAAGCCATCAGACCCTGCAGACTTTGCAAGAGCATTCCTTGTGATAAAATCTGAAATCCGATGAGTTGTTGTATGCCAAGAATAGGGTTGTGCCGCTCAATTGCCGTCTGAACCTCGACGGCAAGGGCCCGTGTGCGATAGTCCTGCGCCGCGCCCGTTCGATAGCCGTCCATAATCTCTTCCTTTTCAGCGAAATCGAGGTATCGCCTCAATTCATTGTCCATCTGCGAATCTCCCAAAAAAAAGACTACCCACACTAACTATACGCCACCGCCAGCAAACGGGCTCCGGATACCCGTATGCCCCCGCTCTGCGTGCTGCATAGAATGGAAATAGGCTTCTTTTTATTTTTTCCAAAAAAATTTCAGGAAAAGGTCCCTTTTGTTTTTCTCGACCGCTACAGATGGGGTCATTGACCTATTTGGACTAATGGTTTTTGCCCTGGCACCCCCATTGGACGAAACCCATTTCAGCAAGAAAAGCCTAGATTCAGATAAGGCAATCAATCCTAAGTCTAGGCATGCTCAATGAATGTCATGCCTTCAATGTGAATTACCCGAAATCTTGGACGCAACCAGGCCACCTGATCCTGAGTTGGTGGATCTTATTGAGCAGGCGTTTCTTGAGGGGCAGATTGATAGCCAGAAGGCTGATCTTGCGTATTTCTGGATACAGGCGAAAAGCTTGATTTGCGCAGAGTAACGCAAAACTAATGTGGGACATTATGTGGTACTGAATAACTCTATATCCGTATATAACGTTTTAAAACAATACGTTACCGATATAACTTGGCGGAGAGGGGGGGATTCGAACCCCCGGTACGGTATAAGCGTACACTCGCTTTCCAAGCGAGCGCCTTAAGCCACTCAGCCACCTCTCCTAAATCGATACTGCCTATTCCCAATTGAGGGGATAGATTCGAATCGCCTTCGGGCGATTATCATCAAACTATGTCTCTTCAAGGCTAAGCGACGGTGGCCGGTCCAGACAGCCCGATCCGGGTGGGCGAGCCGCACGCGGCGACGCATCTGGAACAATCAACTCTTTACTGGCCGCCAGGTCATCGAGGCCTTCCGGCGTTTCGATTCGTTTGCCTGCCCGTGCGGACTCATAGAATTCCGGCTCTTCGCAGGTGTCTACGCTGCTGCAGGCTCCCTGTGAAATTGCGACGGCTAGCACACAAATGGCCGGGGTCAACTTCATGCTTTTTCTCCCGCATCGACATTACTTGTAAATAACGATTTCATTGCGTATCCGTGAATATCCGTGTCCAAAACGAGGCACGCGATGTTACTGTTCCGGGCTGTTACTGGCAAGGCGGCTTCGGTAGCGGCATTATCTCGCAGGCGCAATCTGACCTTAAGCTAATCAGCCACATCCCTAAATTGAAAGAAGTATTTAAGAATATGTCACAACTTATTGTTTTATCAGCAATTGGAACTGACCGACCCGGTGTCGTGAAGGACCTGAGCAAAGCGATCCTCGATTGCGGTGGAAATATAGAAGAGAGCCGCATGACTTCTCTTGGCGCTGAATTCGCCGTACTCATGCTGATCTCCGGCAACTGGCATACGCCCACCAAACTTGAGAAAGCGTTGGAGGCGCTCGGAAAGTCCCACAGTCTGACAATCAACCTGACCAAGACGGAGCTTCGGTCAGATCATAAGGATTGCGTCCCATACGGCATCGACGTCGTTTGCCTGGATCAGGCGGGCATCGTATTTCATCTCTCCGATTTTTTCGCGAAGCGGAACATCGAGATTTCCGACCTGGCAACCCGAAGCTACGCGGCCCCTCATACCGGGGCACCCATGTTTTCTGTACAAATGGCAGTCAGCATCCCCGCATCGACCCCAATCGGACAACTGAGGGATGACTTTCATGACCTTTGCGAACAACTGAATCTGGACTCAATCCTGGAGCCCGTCAAAGCGTGACGGCACACGATACGCGGACTCACAGATGGCCGGACCTACCCTGAACCACGTCGTTGAAGACTTCGCCTGTGCCGCGACCGGCGATCAGACGATTAAATTGAAATCTCTGCGCGGGAAGAAAGTGGTTCTGTATTTCTATCCCAAGGACGCGACACCGGGATGCACGACGGAGGGGCAGGATTTTCGAGACCTGCATGCAAAATTCAGGCGCGAGAATACGATTATCCTTGGCGTATCTCGCGACAGCATTGGCTCACATGAAAAATTCAAAGAAAAATATCAGTTTCCATTTGACCTGTTGTCGGATGAAGACGAGTCGATTTGCCGCCAGTTTGACGTTATCCGGGAAAAATCCCTGTACGGAAGGAAATTCATGGGCGTCGAACGAAGCACGTTCCTTATCGATGAGAAGGGCAAACTCAGGCAGGAATGGCGCAAGGTCAGGGTGAAAGGTCACGCAGCCGCGGTGTTAGCCTCCGTTAAGAATTGTTAGCCCATTATTGTCATTTTTATCAGTGGCTTAGGTGAAAAAGGGAGAACTCGGGACGCGGAAATAGGCGCTCATGCATCATTATCACGGAGTATAATTCTGAACAGTCCCTGCCCGTTGCAGTCTGATACCGACAGAGTTAACCCACACTGACAGCAGACCAAGAGTGATTTCGTGAGAAAAATTTCCGTTCGAAAGTCCGCAATTGTGCTGTCGTGCGTGTGCCTGACGCTGGCGATCGGATCCCCGGCTGCTGAGGTCAATTTGCCGGATATCGGCAGCCCCGCCGATGCGGTCCTTTCCAAAAATGATGAGGCCCAGCTTGGTCGCGCGATCATGCGCCAGGTTCGAGCCAGTGGCGAGCTGGTCGAAGACCCTCAAGTCACGGAATATATCAACGAAATTGGTCATCGCCTGGCAGCCCAGGCTAATACCGATGGCAACCATGAATTTACCTTTTTTGTTGTCGATAGTCCTGTAGTCAACGCATTTGCCCTGCCAGGCGGATTCATTGGAGTACATACAGGTCTACTCGAGGCAACGCGCAACGAAGATGAGCTGGCCGGGGTGCTGTCACACGAAGTCGCCCACGTTACTCAGCGGCATATCGCTCGAAGTATCCACGCAAGTCAGCGGCAAAGCATATTAAGTACGGCCATTATGCTGGGTGCAATCCTGGCTGGCGTAGCGGGGGCAAGCGGAGACGCTTTGCAGGGCGGAATTGCAGTCGCACAGGGAACCGCCGCGCAACAACAGATAAATTTCACGCGATCCAACGAGTATGAGGCCGATCGGGTCGGCATCTCGGCATTGGCCGCGGCCGGCTTCGACCCACAGGGCATGGGTTCGTTTTTTGAGGTCATCTCGCGGGGCAACACGCCGCACGAGTACCGTATGCCGGAATTCCTAAGGACCCACCCGGTAAGTAGCGCCCGAATCGCGGAAGCAAGGGGCCGGGCACGTGACTACGCTCCGGTCCATACAACCGACAGCATTACCTACGGAATTGCTCGTACGCGCATGATCGTAAACGGCAAAGACACGCCCGAGGACGCCGTCAGATTTTTCGAACGCGAGGCTTACGAGTATCAATCGGACGTGGAACGTTACGGACGGGCCATTGCTTACATGCGCGCCGGGCGTAACGATGAAGCCAACAGAATATTTGAAGAACTGGCCAGCAAAGATCCGTCGGTTATTGCTTATCACATTGGCCTCGCTGACTCGCTTCTGGAGATGGATCTGATCAGCGAATCGATGGCGGCTTTCGAACGCGCGCTGGAACTTTTTCCGCGTAACCTGCCGCTGGTCATTCATTTTTCAGAAGCACTGCTGCGCGTGGGCGAACCAGATCGTGCACACAAGATGCTGCTCGATCTCCTGAACAACGTGCCACCAACGCCAGAGCAGGTTCGCTTGATAGCGCGAGCCGCCACTGCAGCTGGCGAAGCCGCCGAAGCAAATTACTATATGGCTGAGTATTACTTCATGGTCGGAGACCTTGTGGGCGGGGTTAGTTTCCTCCGTCGCGCACTGCAGGTTCCTGATCTGGAAGAAATACAGCGCATCCGTTTCGAGGCTCGCATCGACTTTATTCGCCAATTCATGAGCGAGGAGCAGTTGCAGCAAATGCAACGTGGCGCCGCGACCGGTTAGTCGATGAGTTCTGGCGTGATCTCTATTGAGTCTGTTAAGCTTTTCGTAGTCCAAACAAAAACAAGAACAAAGTCATGCCCGTTTCTCTGAATCGATGCCTATTGACCATCCTGGTGTCTGGAATCGTGTCTGGTTGCGTCACCAGCATGCCGGCAGCACCCAAGGACCAGCGCGCGGTATACGATCCCTGGGAGCCAATGAACAGGCGGGTCGGCGCGTTCAATGACTCTCTCGATAATGTGACATTGAAACCGCTCGCGAAAGCGTATGAAACTGTCCTCCCCCAGCTGGCGCGGCGCGGCATCAACAACTTTTCCAGGAATCTGCTGCTCCCGCTGTCATTCGTCAACAATTTGCTGCAGGGGAAGATCAAGAGCAGCTTTTCCAACACCGGCAGTTTTCTTGCGAATAGCACATTGGGCCTCGGCGGCCTGATCGATATCGGTTCAGATATGGGACTGGACCAAAATAGAGAGGATTTCGGTCAGACACTGGCCGCGTGGGGAGTGCCTGACGGACCTTATGTTGTCATCCCGATTCTCGGCCCTGGCACTTTGCGCGACGCGACGATGCTCCCGCTGAATTTCGCAGCCGATCCGGTTCTATACATGAAACACGACAGGACGAGACTGACAATTCAAGTCGTCCGGGCTGTGGACCTGCGGGCACAGTTATTTACGGCTGAAACGCTGATCGAAGACTCGTTCGATCGTTACCTGAGCATAAGAGAATCATACCTGCAACACAGGCAGTTTTTGATCTACGATGGCGACCCACCGGACGATGACGATTTTTATGACGATTTCGAAGAAGATTTCGAAGAAGATTTCGAAGACGATTTGGAAGAAGAATGACGATGGTTGTCGATTGCTCTGCTGCTACTCGGCCGGTGCCTCGATAAATCCAACCCAGCGCTCGCCGCGCTTTAAGAGATGATCAACTTCGGTCGTTTTCGCGATGGCATCAATTTTATCCGGCGCCTCGTGGAATCGAATTTCCCGAACCGTGTGGTTTGCCCAGGTTATCCACTCCAGCATCAAAGCAAGACCTGCTGAATCGGTATCAGTCACACCGGATAGATCTACTTCTATCAATGTATGTTCATCAAACATTTCTTCACTATCCCGGAGGATGTGCCCTGCCGTTTCAAACGTCATATGCCCGCTCAACGCGAACTTGCCCTCACCGCGAGCTTCAAGCTTGAAGTCACTCATCAATTGGACCTTGTCTCACTTTCAAGCCGGGCAATAACAGCATCAAGACTACTCGACTGGATTTCGGAATTCAGCTCTGTGCGGAAATTTCGTACGTATGAGATGCCCTCAATCGTCACATCAAACATCAGCCATCCTCCGTCACGAAGAACCATTCCATAGTTCACTGGCACTTTCGTTCCGTCTTCCAGGCTGACAATCGACTTCACAACGGTCCGATCTTTAGTGTCATCATCACGAAACGGCAATAACTCAACTCGATCCTGGTCAAATTCGAGTACTCCGTCTGAATATCGACGCAACAATGAACGGTAAAAGACGTCGATAAAATTATCGCGCTGCTCCCCGCTGGCCGTGCGCCAGTGGCGGCCCAGAACCAGTTGTGCGGCATATCGCCGGTCAAATCGTGGCAACAGAATTTTATCGATCAGAGCATACAACTCATCTTTGTTTTCTTTCAGCTCCGCCTTTCGCCCTTCCAACTCGACCGCCAGCTCGTCAGTGGCCGACTGGATAACATCGTTCGGATCAGCCGCGAATGCAATTGTTCCGAGGAAAATGATTGCCAACCCTGTGATTATTCGTTTCACTGCCGTCTCTCCATCTTTACTATTCGGAATTCGAGTCCGAATTATTTTTGAACAGGTACTTGCTGATCAGGTTTTCAATGACGATCGCAGACTGCGTAAACTGAATCTCGCTACCTTCCGCGAGAGGGATATCGGAACCACCCGCTTGCAGACCGATATACTGGCTCCCGAGTAGCCCGGACGTCAGTATGCTCGCGTCGGAATCCTCCGGAATCTGATCGAAGCGACTGTCGATTTCAAAAGTCACTTCAGCGTCGAGCCTGACGGGATCGAATTCCACCGAGGTGACACGCCCTATAGTTACGCCCGACATTGCGACCGGCGCGCGATCCGTGAGGCTACCGACGTTCTCGAACCTGGCTGTAACAGAATACGCTTCATCGTCTGAGAAGCTGGCAGAACCCGTGGTCTGCGTCGTCAGGAAAAACAAAGCTGCCAGCCCGAGGAGCACGAATAAGCCCGTGCCAATTTCAACTGATCGTGTTTGTTGCATGATCCTACTCCAGAAACAATGCCGTAATCATAAAATCCAAAATCAACACCGCGATCGCCGTGATCACGACCGTGCGAGTGGTAGCTCGCCCGACACCTTCTGCCGTCGGAATTGCGTTGTAGCCTTCCCAGACCGCGAGCAAGCTTGCAACGATCCCGAATACGACACTCTTGAAAATGCCTTCGTAAACATCCGACATATCGAGCGTTGCCTGTAATTGTTGCCAAAACGCGCCCTGATCAACGCCGAGCATGTTGACGCCTACGATGTGGGCACCGAAAAGACCGATGACGCTGAACACTGCTGCAAGCATCGGCATCGAAATCACGCCTCCAAGGAATCGCGGCACCAGCACCCGTTGCAGCGGATCTATCGCCATCATTTCCATCGCTGAAAGCTGGTCCGTCGCTTTCATGAGGCCAATCTCGGACGCCAGCGCCGTGCCAGCACGACCTGCAAACAATAAGGCTGTAATCACCGGGCCAAGTTCTTTCAGGAGCGAAAATGCGGCGAATGTACCTATCGAGTCCTCTGCATTAAATTTCGACAGAATGCTGAACCCCTGCAAACCCAATACGCCGCCGACAAACAGGCCACTGACCATAATGATGGCCAATGACAACGCGCCGGCGTTGTAGATCTGCTTGATGACTAACCCGCCGCGCTGCAGCAGAACCGATGGCGAATTTAGAATTAGTCGAACGAAAAATAATTGCAGCTTGCCGAACGTCTGCAGAAAATCCGTGAATGTATACCAAAGGTCGCGAATCATGTTTTCTACTCTGCATCCCTGCCGAGCAGTTGCTCGGCGTAGTTCGGTGCCGAGAAATGAAACGGAACAGGACCGTCAGCCATTCCGTGCATGAACTGACGGACCAGTTCTGACCTGGTATTGACCAGTTCGTCCGGACTCCCGGATGCTGCGACTTTTCCGCCGGATATCAGGAAACTGCAATCCGCGACAGTCGCAATTTCCTGAACGTCGTGGCTAACCAGGATGCTGGAGATTCCCAATGCGTCATTCATCTTTCTGACCAAACGAACAATGACCCCCATTGAAATCGGATCCAATCCGACAAAAGGCTCGTCGTAGATGAGAATATCCGGGTCCATTACCATCGCGCGCGCCAGGGCGACGCGCCTGGCCATTCCGCCGGACAATTCGGTAGGCATCATGTCTGCAGCGCCCCGGAGCCCAACCGCATGAAGCTTTGTCAGAACAATATGACGAATCAGGCGGTTCGGGAGTCGCGTATGCTCGCGCAGCGGAAACGCCACATTCTCGAACACCGAGATATCCGTTAACAACGCGCCATTTTGAAACAGCATGCCAAACCGTCGCCTTAATTTGTAAAGCGCTTTCTGATTCAGCGTGGAAATGTCAATACCCTCCACCAGGATGCAGCCGCTGTCGGGTATGAGTTGGCGCGTAATCAGACGCAGCAATGTCGTCTTGCCTGTCCCGCTGGGGCCCATGATCGCGGTCACCTGACCGCGAGGGATCTGCACATTCAAGTCTTTGAATATATGCCGATGTCCACGCGAATAGTTGAGATCGCGAATCTCGATCAGGTGTTCTGATACTTCACTCATAGGGCGCCCTGTATTGCCGGCCGATTCTGGTTATTTTTCGTATTGGTCAGCCGGGCGAATCGGCTGAACCTGTATTTGACCGGTGGTTCCTGCGGTCCGGTAGCATAACAAACGGTAGGCCCAAAGGCGCTACGGTGCAATCACTTAGCATCAGGCACTAGCCTCAAATTTCAAATAGGACTAAAATAGTCCTCTTTGAGGTTTTGTGGAGGGTTTTCGTGTTACGAATCAGCCGGTTAACCGACTACGGCACGCTCGTACTCGCCAATTTGCCCAGCGATGAAACCCAGTTGCTAAGCGCCGCAGACGTCGCGGCGGCAACGGGAATCAGTCTGCCGACCGTTAGTAAATTACTGAAATCATTAGCAAAAGCGAGCCTGGTCACTTCAACCCGTGGGGCGCATGGCGGCTATCGGTTGTCCCGGTCTGCCGGCGAGATTAGCGCCGCGGACATCATCGACGCGCTCGAAGGCCCGGTTTCCATTACCGAATGCAGCGCCATCGATAGTCATTGTGACTATGAATCGGTCTGCAGCGTTGGTGGCGCCTGGCAACGGATCAACGTGGCTATCCGACGCGCGCTGGAAGACATCAATCTGACCGATTTGCAGCGCGCGCGGGCACCTGTGCCCCATTTTGAATTCGCTGGCATGCCAATCAGCGTCGAACGAAAGGCATAGGCACATGTCGACAGATCCCAACAATATGGAATCCCTGGTCAATCGTCGCTACGAGCATGGCTTTGTAACGGATATCGAAACGGACTCCCTGCCGCCCGGCCTCGACGAGGGCGTTGTGCGTGCGATCTCGGCCCGAAAGAATGAGCCCGAATTCATGCTGGAATGGCGACTGAAAGCATATCGTCACTGGCTTACGATGACCGAACCGGAATGGGCCCACCTGCATTACCCGCAGATAAATTTTCAGGATATTTCATATTTCGCGGCCCCGAAGTCGGACAAAGATCGGCCTAAGAGCCTGGACGAAGTCGACCCAAAGTTGCTCGAGACCTACGACAAACTCGGTATACCTTTACATGAGCGTGCAAAACTCGCAGGCGTCGCGGTTGACGCCGTGTTTGACAGCGTGTCGGTCGCAACCACATTCAAAGGGAAACTTCGCGACGCAGGTGTAATCTTCTGTCCGTTCTCGGAGGCGGTTACCGAGCATCCCGAGCTGGTACAAAAATACCTGGGCTCAGTTGTGCCACATCGCGACAACTATTATGCCGCGCTGAACTCTGCAGTTTTCAGCGACGGATCATTCGTCTACATCCCAAAGGGTGTGCGTTGTCCGATGGAGCTGTCGACCTATTTCCGTATCAATGCTGCGAATACCGGGCAGTTCGAGCGCACATTGATTATTGCCGACGAAGGAAGCCATGTGAGCTACCTGGAAGGCTGCACCGCGCCGATGCGAGACGAAAACCAGCTACACGCTGCAGTCGTGGAACTTGTTGCAATGAAAGACGCGCGGATAAAGTACTCGACCGTGCAGAACTGGTATCCCGGCGACGAGAACGGCAAAGGCGGCATTTACAATTTCGTCACTAAACGTGGTGATTGTCGTGGCAACAATTCAAAGATTTCCTGGACGCAGGTGGAAACGGGTTCCGCGATTACGTGGAAATATCCAAGTTGCATTCTGCGCGGCGACAACTCGGTCGGCGAATTCTATTCGGTCGCCGTCACGAATAACATGCAACAGGCGGATACCGGCACAAAGATGATCCACATAGGTCGAAACACGTCGAGCACGATCGTATCGAAGGGGATTTCGGCCGGTCGGGCACAGCAGTCGTACCGGGGTCTCGTCAAGGTCATGCCGCAGGCCAGTGGTGCAAGGAATCACACGCAGTGCGACTCGCTACTTATCGGAAAAGAATGTGGCGCGCATACTTTTCCCTACATGGAAATCAGAAACCCGTCTGCCAAAATCGAACATGAAGCATCTACGTCAAAGATTTCCGCGGACCAGCTTTTTTACTGCCGCCAACGCGGAATTTCGGAAGAGGATGCGGTCAATATGATCGTCAACGGATTCTGCAAAGAAGTATTCAAGGAGTTGCCGATGGAGTTCGCCGTTGAAGCGCAGGCCCTCCTTAATGTAAGCCTCGAAGGCGCCGTAGGTTGAATACACGATGAGTAACATGCTGGAAATTAAAAATCTGCAGGCTCGCATCGCGGGCAACACGATATTGAATGGTCTCACCCTTACAGTGAAAGCTGGGGAGGTGCACGCCATTATGGGTCCCAACGGATCCGGAAAGAGTACTTTGGCGCAGGTTATCGCGGGGCACGCGGACTACGAGGTGCTCGGTGGAACCGTCACTTACCAGGGAGAAAATCTTCTTGCGCTCGAGCCGGAAGACCGCGCGCGTGAAGGAATATTCCTTGGCTTCCAGTACCCGGTTGAAATACCCGGCGTCAACAACGCCTATTTGCTGAAAGCTGCCGTCAATGCGAAACGCCGGCACCAGGGGCTGGCAGAAATCGACGCATTTGAATTTCTCAAACTTGCGCGCGAGCGAATGTCTTTGCTGGAAATGGATGCCAGCTTCCTGAATCGCTCGGTCAATGAAGGATTTTCCGGTGGTGAGAAAAAGCGCAATGAGATTCTCCAGATGGCGATGCTCGAGCCGAAGCTGGCTATCCTTGACGAGACGGATTCCGGGCTCGATATCGATGCGCTAAAAGCGGTGGCAAATGGCGTGAACGCACTGCGGGACCCCGAACGCGCAATCGTGCTCGTCACACATTACCAGCGCCTGCTGGACTACATAGAGCCGGACTACGTGCATGTCCTGTCCAAAGGCAGAATCGTCCGTTCGGGTGACAAATCGCTGGCACTTGAACTTGAAGAGAAAGGTTACGAGTGGATTCAGGAGGCCGCCAACGCATGAGAACGAGCGCGCTTGACCAGGATTTGTTCGCTGCGGCCGTCGGATCAATGCCGGCAGACGAACTCTCGGCTGTTAGAAACGACGCCGCAAGCCGCTTCGCGTCACTGGGCTTCCCCACCGCTCGCAATGAAAACTGGAAATACACGAATTTGTCGGGTGCTGCAGCGATCAGCAACGCCTGGTTACGAGAGCATGCCGGGGTTCCTTTTTCATCCGCATCAATAACGCGACCCGGCCAGGCGGAATCGACACTGCTGCGCCAGATCGACGCAAACTGGATAGTGATCCGGAATGGGTCCGTCGACATGAACTCGCTGGAAAGAACCAGGAAAAACTATGGTGCTGTTATTAATTTCTCCCATCTTTCTGACCGGACCGCCGAATGCGATATTGATGTCGACGACCCGATGTCTGCCTTCAATGCCGCACTATTACTGGATGGGCTGCATATCAGTGTCAGCCCTGACTCCGATTCGCTCACACCGCTGGGAATTCTCCAGATCGACGATCCGTCTCAGCAGGCCTCACAAGTTCGCATCGTGCTCGAAATCGGAAGATCGTCAAGTTTGCGCATCGTCGAGTGCGCTTTATCGGCCAACCACGGCGCACAGTTCACAAACGCTGTAATACAGGCCAGCATTGCCAGCAACGCATGTCTCAGTCACGTTCGACTGCAATTGCGCGGCGATGAACATGTGGGCGTCAGCAGAATCACAGCGACACTCGATCGCGACGCCCGTTTTCACCACGACGCGTTTGATTTTGGTGGTTCACTGACGAGAAATGACGTCGTTGCAATCATTGCCGGAACTAACGCCCAGGTTCGCTTGCATGGCTTGTACCTGGCCTCGGGCAATCAGCACATCGATAACCACACGCGAGTTGAGCATCGTGTCGGACCGGCGGTCAGCGATGAAGAGTATCGCGGTGTTCTCAGCGGACGATCAAGAGCAGTGTTTAACGGGCAGGCGGTAGTCTTCAAAGGAGCAGACGGCACTGACGCGAATCAGTCGAATCACAATTTGCTGTTGTCAAGCCAGGCAGAAATCGATACGAAGCCCGAGCTTGAGATCTACGCCGATGACGTCAAATGCAGCCATGGAGCGACGGTCGGGCAACTGGACGAGGCGTCTCTCTTCTATTTGCGGTCTCGCGGGCTTGATCAGGGCGAAGCCAAACGACTGCTAACGCAAGCATTCGCATCTGAATTCCTGAGTGAACTTTCGGTTGAAGTATGTCGGGAATATTTGACTAGCACGCTCGATGAGCGGCTGGCGGACCTGGTGAGTGACCGGCACTTATGAATCAGCTGAGCAACAATTCAACATGCTCTGATAGCACGACATCAATTGCAGAGTGTCGCGCAGATTTTCCGGCGCTGGATCAAAAGATCAACGATCATCCATTGGTATATCTTGATAGCGCAGCATCATCACAACAGCCATCGTCTGTAATCGACGCAGTATCGTCATACCAGAAACATGATCATGCCAACGTGCATCGAGGCGTGCATACACTGAGCCACCGGGCGACGGAAGCTTATGAAGGCGCACGAGATAAAATCGTGTCGTTCATCAATGCAAACAGCCGAAGAGAAGTTGTATTCACCAGTGGTACGACCCAGGCGATCAATCTTGTCGCGCAAAGTTTTTGCCGTCCACGAATGCGTGCCGGCGACAAAATTGTCATAACGCACCTGGAGCATCATTCGAACATCGTGCCCTGGCAGCTGTTGTGTGAACAGACCGGCGCTGAATTGACGGTCGCACCAATTGACGAGAAAGGCCAGGTCGAAATTTTGCCATTGCTTGCCATGCTCGACGAAAACGTAAGGCTGCTCGCGATCGCCCACGTGTCAAACGCACTGGGTTCCGTACTTCCGGTTAAGTCCTTGATCAGCGAGGCCCATTCCCGCGGAATTCCGGTTCTTGTGGACGGCGCACAGGCAGTCCCCCACCTGGCCGTAGATGTTCAGGACCTTGACTGTGATTTCTACGCGTTCTCCGGTCACAAAATGTTTGGCCCAACCGGAATTGGGATTCTTTACGCGAAGGAAGCACTCCTTGAAAAGATGCCCCCGTATCAGGGCGGTGGTGACATGATTCTGGAGGTGAGCTTTGGCGGTACAACGTTCAACGATCTTCCGTATAAATTTGAAGCGGGCACGCCGAACATTTCAGGCGCCGTCGGTCTCGGAGCCGCAGTCGATTATTTGCAGAATATTGGAATGGCTAACGTGACGAGGCACGAGCAGGAAACACTGAATTACATGACATCCCGACTGGCCGATCTAGACGATGTGCGAATGATTGGTACGGCGGATGAAAAAGCGAGCGTGCAGTCATTTATGCTCGGTGATATCCACCCGCATGATCTTGGAACCATACTTGATCATCAGGGCGTCGCAATTCGTACGGGACACCACTGTGCCATGCCGGTGATGGATTTCTTTGGCATACCCGGCACAGCGCGAGCGTCGCTGGCGATTTATAACGGCAAGAGCGATATCGACCGACTGGTCCAAGCGTTACAAACCGCCAGGACAATCTTTGGCTAATGGACGCGCAATCAATGACACAGGACGAGTTACGCGAGCTTTACCGGGAGTTGATTCTTGATCACGCGCGAAGCCCCAGGCATTTCGGCAAACTCAACAATGTGTCGCATATGGCTGAAGGAATAAACCCGCTGTGCGGGGACAAGCTAAAACTGTATTTTCGAATTGGCGAAAACAAAGTTATTGAGGACGCGACATTCGAAGGTTCAGGTTGCGCCATCTCGGTCGCCTCCGCGTCACTACTGACCGATACCGTGATCGGCCTGACCACCTGCCAGGCGATGGACTATTTCTCAGCGATCAGTGAGCTGCTCGTGGGCACCCGTTCTGATGCGGCAGGAGACAAGGCTGATGTCGATCTGGGTAAATTGAAAGCACTTCAGGGCGTCAGAGAGTTTCCTGCCAGGGTGAAGTGCGCGACTTTGGCGTGGCATGGGCTCCACTCTGCGATTCAGCAACGGAACGCTCCAGTTTCAACCGAGTAGCACTTATGTTTGGACATACCAACGAACCTTTTTCGATTACACGCGATGTCAATGTTGTAATCATCCCGGCCGGTGAGCCCGTAATACTGCGGGAGGGAACCAGCGGTTTTATCACTCAGGCATTGGGCGGCAGTTTTACAGTCTACGTGGAAGGCAATTTGTTCCGCGTCGCGGGTACAGATGCGGATGCGATCGGGAAGGAACTGCTGCCAGCCCCGGAAATTCCCGAAAATGCAACTGACCAGGACATTGAGGCCATTATCTGGCGGCAACTCAAGACATGCTATGACCCTGAAATTCCGGTAAATATTGTCGATCTGGGTTTGGTCTACCGGTGTGAAATAGAGGCACGGCCGGATGGCATGCGATCAGTAAATGTCGACATGACGCTGACGGCGCCCGGATGCGGTATGGGAGAAATCCTGGTGCAGGACGCGCAGGAAAAGATCGCTGTGATTCCGACGATCGCTGATGTCAGGGTCGAACTCGTATTCGACCCTCCGTGGAATCAGACGATGATGTCTGATGAAGCAAGACTGCAAACAGGACTGATGTAAGTAATCCCACAACCATGCAAAATATCGACCGTGAAAATATTAACGATTCTTCGTCACGCTAAATCGAGCTGGGACCTGGCTGGTGTCGCCGATTTTGACCGCGCATTAAATGACCGCGGAGAACGCGATGCCCCCGAAATGGGGCAACGGATGAAAGCCGCAGGCATTCGTCCGTCACTAATCGTCAGCAGCCCGGCAGCGCGAGCCTGGTCGACCGCCAAACTGGTCGCCGCCGAACTGGCCTATCCCGTCGAATTTCTGCAACGGGAAAGCGATTTGTACCACGCCGGGTCAGACAAACTGTTTACCGTAATCGCGCGTCAGGACGAGGGGTTCAACAGCATCCTGATTGTTGGCCACAATCCCGGACTGACCGATCTCGTCAACCAGCTTGTACCGGGACTGACCGGCAATCTGCCAACAGCCGGTTTCGTTTCTGTTTCGGTCGATACTGATACCTGGGACTTGCGTGGCCGAAGAAAAACAGACCTGATCAAGTACGATTACCCTAAACGGCGGCGCTGAATCGTGTCAGCCGGATCGTCGATTCCGGTCCCGAAGTTGTCGACGGGTATGTTTGTCAGGTTTGCCGGCAGTCGTCGGCATCTGCAGGCGATCCGCCCTAATACTTGACTGTATGGCGCGGCGACGCTCGATTGACGCGTCGTTCTCGACGTAACTGAGTCTCGCCTCAGCTGCCGGGCCTCGGCGTATGGGCGTCACCGTCGCCACCAATCGGAAAGGTAACTGGTTTCGAACGAGTTCGATGATATCGCCCGGTGCGACGTCACTGGATGGCTTGGCACGTTCGCCATTTATCTTGACATGTCCACCGACGACCGCCTGTTTTGCCAGAAGACGCGTCTTGTAGAAGCGGGTGAACCATAACCATTTGTCGACCCGCAGTCTTTGATCTGTTTGTTCGTCTATCTGCATCTGGAGCCACGCCCTCTCCTGATATACTTTGCGACCTTTCAATGCAGAGAGCAATCCCGTGCCAAGCAATTACTTAAAATCACTGGCAGAACAGACCGAAGCGCTCAAAGGACAGGGCCTTTACAAATCGGAAAGACTGATAGCCGGTCCACAACAAGCTGCAATCAATGTGCGCAATAATGGCGGTACAACCGAAGTGATCAATTTGTGTGCCAATAATTACCTCGGACTGGCCAATCACCCGGTAATCATCAGTGCAGCACACAAGGCGCTGGATGAATATGGCTATGGTATGGCCTCTGTGCGATTTATTTGCGGCACACAAACTATTCACAAGGAACTTGAGGCGCGCATCAGCCGCTTTCTTGGCACCGAAGATACAATTCTGTACCCCTCATGTTTTGACGCGAATGGCGGCCTCTTCGAAACATTGCTGTCTGGCGAGGATGCAGTCATCAGCGATACTTTGAATCACGCGAGCATCATCGACGGTATTCGGTTATGCAAGGCCAGCCGTTTTCGCTATCAGAACAATGATATGGACGACCTCGAGGTGCAGTTGAAGAATGCGTCAGGCAACCAGGAAAAGCTGATCGTTACAGATGGTGTATTTTCGATGGATGGAACAATTGCGAATCTTGGGGTCATCTGCGATCTCGCGGACCGGTACGGTGCGCTGACGATGATCGATGACTGCCACTCCAGCGGTTTCCTGGGCGAAACGGGCCGAGGCACGCATGAATACCGCGACGTAATGGGCCGCATCGATATCATCACCGGAACGCTCGGGAAGGCTCTTGGCGGTGCCTCAGGTGGTTTCACGTCGGGGCGGAAAGAAATTGTCGGCTGGCTGAGGCAGCGGTCCCGCCCGTACCTGTTCTCGAACTCGGTCGCCCCGGCCATTGCAGCCACTTCTATCGCGGTACTGGATCTGCTGGAAAGCGATCTTGAACTTCGGGAAAAACTGCACAAGAACACGGCGCGTTTCCGTGCCGGGATGACTGGGCTCGGTTTCAACCTGAAACCCGGTGAACACCCGATCATTCCAGTCATGCTGGGCGACGCGAAACTGGCAAGCACGATGGCCGATCGCCTCTTGCAGCATGGAATTTATGTTATTGGTTTCTCCTTTCCGGTAGTACCGCAGGGCCAGGCTCGTATTCGTACCCAGATGTCGGCCGGGCTATCAGAGAGTCAGATCGACAAAGCGATAGAAGCATTCGGATCTGTGGGTCGTGAACTTGGCGTCATACATTGAGGCAGTGACTATGCGTGCATTGGTAAAAGCGAGGCCGGAACGAGGCATCTGGCTTGAAACATTGAAAAAACCGGAAGTTGGTCATAACGACGTACTGATCAAAGTGCGTCGCACCGCCATTTGCGGGACAGACATTCACATCTATCAATGGGATGAATGGGCGAGCAAAACGATCCCGGTACCCCTGGCGGTCGGCCATGAATTCTCCGGGGAGATCGTCGAGTGTGGCGTCGAAGTGGTCGGCTATGCCGTCGGCGACCGGGTTTCCGCCGAGGGTCACGTGACGTGTGGCTTTTGTCGGAACTGCAGGGCCGGCAGGCGCCATTTATGCATGAATACAGTTGGCGTTGGTGTAAACCGGGCCGGTGCATTTGCCGATTACATCGCTGTTCCTGCATTCAATATCTTCAAATTACCGGATGCCATTAGCGACGAAATGGCGTCAATTCTGGATCCTTTAGGCAATGCGACGCACACCGCCCTGTCGTTTGATCTTGTTGGCGAAGATGTGCTGATTACCGGTGCCGGCCCGATCGGCATCATGGCTGTAGCGATTGCTCGCTATGCGGGCGCTCGTCACATCGTTATCACTGACATTAATGATTACCGGCTGAACCTGGCGAAAAATATGGGTGCTTCGGTCGCCCTGAATGTAACGAAAGGATCCATCGACGAAACCATGAAGGCGCTTGGCATGGAAGAAGGCTTCGATGTCGGTATGGAAATGTCGGGCAATCCAACCGCTTTTCGCGACATGCTGCGGACAATGCACCACGGTGGCAAGATTGCTCTTCTCGGCATCCTCCCACCGGACACATCAATCGACTGGACTCAGGTCATTTTCAAGGGCCTCGAAGTAAAAGGCATATATGGCCGCGAGATGTTTGAGACCTGGTACAAAATGTCGAGTATGTTGCAAAGCGGACTCAACATTCAGCCAATCATTACCCACCGCTTTCCGTTGGAAGATTTCCAGGAAGCATTCGATCTGATGGAATCAGGACAGTCCGGAAAGATTATCCTCAACTGGGATTGATCTTACTCAAATACGCAAAAACAATGTGAGTAGATGCCTCGCGGATCATTGAAGCGGGTTAACGGCGCCAACGCGTCGTCCAGGATATCTGCGACCCGTTCGACCGACGGCCTTGATTTGGCGAAAGAGCGTAATGACACTCCATATTCCTTCGCACCAGCCATAAGGTCCAGAAGCAATTGTTCTCCCGGATCCAATTCTTGTTCGAAATACTTGTAGCCGAAGTCATCTGTCGAAAGCCCCGCGAGTTCTGCAGCTGCGAGAACTGCATCACGGATGTCTCCCAAACTGTCGATCAAACCGTTTTCCAGGGCGTCGCGTGCCGTCCAGATTCGACCCTGGGCGATCTGGTCGACTTCTTCCTTGGACATTCCGCGGTGAATCGAGACACCTGAGATAAAATCGTCATAACCTTTGTCGATAGTCATCTGGAACAACGTCTTCATTTCCGGAGACATCTCTCTATCAGGCCGCATCTGACCTGCCCACGCTGTCGTGCCAATTCCGTCTGTCGTAATACCGAGCGTCTCGAGCGACCGCTGGAAGGTCGGAAACATCCCGAAAATGCCAATCGATCCGGTTATCGTGTAAGGAGACGCGTAGATACGGTCAGCCGCCATTGATACCCAGTAACCGCCCGACGCCGCGACACTGCTCATCGAAACCACAACGGGTTTTCCGCCGGCCTTGATCGCCTCAATTTCGTTCAAAATTACTTCCGATGCGAAGGCACTGCCGCCCGGACTATCTACGCGCAACACCACCGCCTTAACGGAATCGTCTTCGCGGGCGTTACGCAAAAGACTTGCGGTCGAGTCGCCACCAATTGTTCCGGGCGGTTGGATTCCATTGAGAATTTCTCCGGACGCTACAATTATCGCAACGTTTTCGTCCGCAGAATTGTCTCCATGTAATAAACGCATTTGCTGCAGGTAGTCATCCAGAGACGCTGACGGATAGTTGCCGTCGTCTCCAATCGTGCCCGCTATCTCGATCACCATATTCTCAAATTCGTCGCGCGTCGTCAGTTTGTCTACGAGCCCTGCATTCACGGCAACCTGGGCGAGGTCGCCGCCGGCGACGCGCGCGTTTTCAACGAGGTTGCTCAGCACCAGCTCGATGGAACCCGCTTCAAGTCCCCGCGCACCCTCGATATCGGCCAGGTATTGAGTCCATAGCTGATTGAGCAGCGTACTAAGCGAATCGCGATATTCCGGAGACATATCATTACGAAGATAAGGTTCAACCGCAGCTTTATACGTACCGACTCGAAATATGTTCCAGTCAATCTTCAGCTTGTCCAAAGCGCTCTTGTAGAAACTGGGATAGGCTCCGAATCCGTTCAATATCAATATTCCATCCGGATGCATGGTGACTTCGTCAGCATGTGACGCAAGATAGTAAGACCCTTGCCCGTAGTAGTCGGCTGTAGCTATAACCGGCTTACCAGACAGACGAAAATCATCTATCGCATTGCCAATTCGCTGCAGTTTGCTAAGGCCCCCGCCTGGCATCGCGGACAGGTCGAGAATTACCATGGAAATACGTACGTCGTCTTTCGCAAAACTTAAGCCGTCGACGATATCCATCACCAAAGTCTGCGCTTCAGCTTCATCAAACAGCTCGGCTAATGCTCGGTCGAATGGATCGCCAGCCAATTGCTCAACCAATGTGCCGGCCGGCCTGATAATCAACGCTGCGCTTGCCGGAATTGCAGTGGTTGATGACGACAATGCGCTTATGAATATGGAAAAAATAAACAATAATACGAGCAGGTGTAAGATCTTTCGCAGGCCATCAACGCCCGCCCACAATGCTACAAATAACTTCTTCACACTATTTCCTTTGCCAATGTGCTAATCCCAGTCCTTGCTCAGCCGGAAAGCAGCCACAAAGAAAGACCCGGCCAATACATGATCATCAGTACTGAGATCGTCAAAATGATCAGAAACGGAAATGTCGCCGAATAAACTTTCATTATAGGCTTTTCAAAACGGTAGCTTGCTATGAACAGGTTCAATCCGACGGGTGGCGTCAGATAGCCAAGCTGCATAGCGGCCAGGAAAACGATACCAAGGTGAAAATCGTTAACACCGTATTGTGCGGCAATCGGCAATATCAATGGCACGACCAGGACAGTCGCCGAAAAAATATCAAGAATGGCGCCAAGGATCAGCAAAAAAATGAATAACAGGAACAGAAAGCTGGCCTGACTGGACACGTACTCAGTGATGTAGCCGAGCAATTGCTGAGGCACGCCAGCATCGATCATGTAGTTGGTCGAAGCAAGCGAGACACCGAGAATTATCAGAATGCCGCCGACCAGCAACATCGACTCGCGCATAACGCCGGGCAAATCGCGGTATCGAATCTCGCGTAAAATAATCACTTCTACGACCAGCACATATAATGCCGTGACCGCAGCCGCCTCAGAAACTGCGAAGTAGCCCGAATAGATGCCGCCCAGCACCACAACGGGTAACGGCAATTCCCATTTAGCAGCCCACAATGCGGCGCCGACTTCCTGCCACGAGAATGCCGAAACGGGTTTGCGATTGTGCCGATTGATCCAGAAACTGTATCCCGATAACAAAACCAGCATCAAAAGGCCCGGCAGCACTCCAGCGCGAAACAACTCGTCGATCGATATCTCAGCTACAACACCATACAGAATAAGCGGCAAAGACGGTGCGAACAAAAGACCAAGGCTACCGGATGTAGTAACGAGCCCAAGGTTAAAGTCATCCGGGTACCCGTCCTGTTTCAGCGCCGGATAGAGAATGGCGCCAAGCGCAATAATGGTGACTCCGGACGCGCCGGTAAATGCGGTAAAAAAAGCGCAGGCTGCGAGCGCTACCATTGCCAGGCCGCCGGGCATCCATCCAAGCATGGCACTTGTCAATCGCACGAGCCGCTGAGGTGCATTGCTCTCGCTGAGCAAATACCCGGCGAAAGTGAACAATGGAATGGCCGAAAGCATCGGCATACCGGCTATGCCGAGCACCTCGATAGAGATCGCCATCAGGTCGATACCTTCTTTCTGATACCCGAGCATCGCGCTCGCCGCAATGATCGTGAACAATGGCGCACCGAACACAGCCAGAATAATAAGAGCGACGCTGAGAATCACAATTTGTCTCCCGCAGGATCGCCCGGTTTGAACACTCGAACAACTTCACTTCCACAGGACAACAAGAATCGATAACACATCAGAAGAAACGAGAGGGGCAACAGCGAGTACGCAATCCAGGCTGGGAAATCGACAAGGACCGAGTCTCCAAACTCAATCGATATTTGCACATAGCGCCATGAATGCCATGCAAGAATGCCGCACATTAGAGCCGCAAACGCATCGACGACGATTCGCGGAAATCGTGCATATTTTTCCGCTACGAAATGGGAAACCAAGTCGATTCGAAGATGGCGATTACTGCGACTCGCTGCGACGGATGCGATCAACGCTATCCAAAGCACAAAAAGCTTGATGAGTTCGTCTGCCCAGACGAATCCGTAACTAAAAACTACACGCATAACTATCTGGCCGACGGCCAGAAGCATCATTGCACCCAGCAGTATGACTAATGCGGCACTTTCGAGTGCCGTGCCCCACCGGTCAAGACGAGCAGAAATACCGGAAGAATCGGCCAAATCTAGTGACCGCTCGGCACAGCAGTGTTGGGATGGGCCGTGCGAAAGTCATTCAAGTGACCTTGCATTTCGTCGAAAACGGAAAGCGGGAATACTCCGTTTCTCGCCATCTCGCGATTCGCTTCGCTCATGGTCTGCTGCAGTTCGAAGAATTGTCCCTCGTCTGGCTCAACTTTCTGAATACCAATTTTCACCAACGCCTCCATCGCATTTTTTGAATCATTTGAGGCGTTGAGGTCAATTTTTGCATAAACCTTGGAAAGCTCTTCCCGAAGTATGGCCTGATCTTCCGCAGAGAGCTTATCAATGGTGCGCTTGTCAACGGCAAGAAAAGACATCGCAAAAAGTACCGGCATATTCGTAAAATACTTGACGCGCGTATGCCATTGCAGGGCGACCGCTACCTCCGGAGGAATAGCAGCAATATCCAGCAGTCCGGTTTGCAGGCCTGTCAGGACGTCAGTAACGGGCAGCGCGACCGGTGAGAGCTGCAGACGCCTCATCGCCTCATAACTGATCGTATCTCCCTGTGGTAACCAGACTTTCTTGCCTTTCATATCGGCATGGTTGCTGATGGGTTCATTGGACAAAACCATTGAAAACGACCCTACGAAGCCGAATGTTACGAAGTTAAGGTTCTCGAAACCTGCCGCAAGCCCTGCATCCATTTTCTCGCGCACGTAGCGCATTTCTTCCCACGAACTGAAAACGAACGGCAACCCATAAATATTGACGTCGCTATATTGCTTCATAAAGTCAGTTGGCGAGAACGTTCCTCCATGCAGTTGCCCGATCTGGATTTTGCGCAGCACTTTATCTTCAGTGCCTTGAGTTCCACCACCATAAAACTTCAATATCACCCGGCCTGCGGTGCGTTCTTCAATCACTTTGCCCGCCGCACGCATGTCCTGCATCCATTGCGACTGGTTCGGAACCAGCGTGGCAATCTTAATTTCCGCCGCATTCGCAACAGATAGCCCCAAGCAAACTGCGAGCAGAAATGTAGTAGGGAAAGTTTTCGATAATCGCATCATCATCCTCCAGTGAGGCCAGTTCCACTCACCAGCGTTCAAAAATAATCGTCGGCCGATTCCAGCAGTTCGACAGCTTGCCGTTGAGCCAGCACATTTAGCAAGGTACTCCCCGGCACTTCCGGATCTGCGGCCAATACTTCCGTTAGCAATCGGTCATGTAATTCCCTTTCGTACAAGAGCCGTGCGTAGCCATTCGCATACTCAACCTTGGCGCTGAGATCAGTGCCCCCGGATAGGCTGATTGCCCGCTCGAAATGCTCTCGTCCTTTTTCGGGCTTGCCGCCTAGCGCGGGTGGAATCAGTGTATTTAGTATTCCGAGATACGTGTGAATTGCGCCATCGTCGGTACCGTCGTTAATTTCCAGATAACGCTCGAACAACGCTTCGCTGTAAGGCAAGAGTGCAATCGCTGCATAATCGGCGCTGTGCGCACGAATGTACGCAAGTGACGCCAGGCCGTGACTAAATACGACATCCGCATGCTTGTCGGTAAGACCCGCCAATGTGCCCTGATAGTCGCCGAAGAGCATACCCGACCAGTTACAGGACGGCTTGTAGCTGTTGCAAAGCGCCCTGGTACTGTAGTCGCGGGCCCTGGCTGTCAGACGAGAAGCCCTGTCCGGATCATCTGCAAAGACAGTGCCGTAGGTTGCGTAGAGATTTGCCACCGCCGACAATAGCGCCGGGTCCTCCGGGCTGCCTTCGAGGAAGCTGTCCAGCAGCAAGAGGTAGGCAGGTGCACCATCGCGCACAGTTTCCGGATCATTTTGGTTTAGTACTGCCGCCGATAAATTATCAGCAAGGCCGCTCGCCGCTGAGGACATCAGCGATGCACAACCCTGCGTGATTAATACCGCGACTGCGACTGCCATCAGCCCGACCCAACGGGCCGGTCGCGCACTCGTTCCTTGCAATGTGCTCATGCCTCGACAGACCCCATAACCGGGATTAGGTTCAGGCGTACTCGTGGTTCTTTACCACATACGGGGAAAAATTCCCGCATAAGGCGATTAGTCCGTCAAGCCTAGACCTTTTCCTTGATCCGGGCCGCCTTGCCGGTACGACCCCGCAGATAGTACAGCTTGGCACGACGAACGTCACCACGCCGTTTGACCTCTATGTCGCTGACGACGGGGCTGAAGGTCTGAAACACACGCTCAACGCCTTCGCCATGAGAAATCTTGCGCACGGTGAACGACGAGTTCAGGCCACGGTTGCGCTTCGCGATAACCATGCCTTCGAAAGCCTGCAGTCGTTCACGCTCGCCCTCCTTAACTTTGACCTGCACAACGACGGTATCCCCGGGCGAAAAATCCGGAAATTCCTTCGTCATCTGTTCCTGTTCAATCGCATCAATTATCTTGCTCATTTTCAATCCACCTGCCAGAACACATACTGGCTATTCCAAGTCGTTTTCCCGTAAAAACTCGTCAAGCAATTGTTTCTGCTCAACGTTCAAATTCAATTTCCGGACCAGGTCAGGTCGTCTCAAATAACTTCGACCTAAAGCCTGTCGGCAACGCCACCTCTCAATCTTCGCGTGGTCGCCAGATAGCAGTATATCCGGTACACGCTTTCCCTCGACTTCCTCTGGACGCGTGAAGTGCGGGCAATCAAGCAGCCCACTCATGAACGAATCCTGTGCCGCTGATGATTCATCACCCAAAACACCGGGCAACAATCTTACTACCGCATCGATTACAGCCATCGCAGCAATTTCGCCGCCACTCAATACAAAATCTCCGAGGGATAATTCCTCATCAACTTCAGACTCAATCAGTCTTTCGTCGATGCCCTCGTATCGCCCCGACAAAAATATTATCCCGGGTAACTCGGCATACCTTTTCGCCACTGCCTGATCAAACACCGCACCTTGGGGCGACAGGCAGACTACAGGCGAACCTGGCGGCATAGACGCTCTGGCGGCCCGTATGGCTGCAGCGGCGGGTTCGTACTTCATCACCATACCCGGCCCACCGCCGTAAGGTCGATCGTCGACCGTACGGTGCACGTCCGTCGTGTAACGCCTTGGATCCTGGTATTGCAGTGTCAAGATGCCCCGCTCCACCGCTCTTCCAACGACGCCGTACTCAACAACCGTGTTGACCATATCCGGGAAAATCGTGACGACCTGCATGTGCATCTCGTCAGTCCCAGTCCCAGTTGACCCTGATCACACCTTTGGCGAGATCAACCTCTTCAATAACTTCCTTCCTGATGTACGGCACCAGGATCTCTCGATCCCCCCGCACGACGAGCACGTCATTCGCTCCAGTCTCCAGCAGGTGGGCAACCGTTCCCAACAATCTTCCATCTTTGTGTACTACCTGCAGACCTTCGAGGTCGGACCAGTAATACTCGCCCTCGGCATTGACAGGTAGCTTGTCCCGCTGTACGCCAATGAGCGAATTAACATACTCGACGGCCGCTTCCCGATCATTAACGCCGGTCAGCCGCACGATAACAGTTTTGCCGTGCGGCTTGCCTTCTGCCAGCTCGACGGATCTCCAATTGCCTTCTGTACCGACGACCCAGTCGCCGTACTTGAGAATGGAATCTCTCGGATCTGTAAAAGAATGGATCTTGACCCACCCTTTGACCCCGAAAAGCCCGGATATTCGGCCGAGAACAACTGGTTTGTCGTCGTTCAGTGCCAAGCCGCCTCTCATTGCGGCGAACTCGGTTTAGCCGGTAGCGGCCGCTTTCCGGTGCGCTTTCAGGATTGAGGAAACGCGATCGGATGGCTGCGCGCCCTGGCCAAGCCAGTAGTCAATACGCTCCAGATTGATTCGCAAGTTCTCCTCGTTTTCTTTCCCAATAGGGTTAAAGAAGCCAAGACGCTCAATATACCGGCCGTCACGACGGTTGCGACTGTCGGTGACCACCAGGTGGTAAAAAGGGTGTTTCTTCGCGCCAGCGCGCGAAAGACGAATACTAACCATTACATTTCCGCTTGTTTTTCCAGTAGGAGGCAGACGTGCCTGTCTTCGGCCGTGCCGAGTAACGGCGCATTGTACGCATTTCGAGGCGAAAGTGAAGTCGAAATACGGGTCCGGAGCCCTTTTTTTAACTGCCCGAATTAAAGGGGTCAGAGCCCGTTTTATTATTGTTCTTCAATTACCTACAACGGATGAATACGGGCTCTGACCCCTTTAATTCGGGCAGTCAAGCCAGCCCCGGCGGCAAGCGCCCCCCCGGCATGCCCCTCAGCATGTTTTTGATGCCGCCTCTGGATATCTTTTTCATCATCTTTTCCATTTGCTGATGCTGTTTCAACAGACGGTTGACGTCCTGAATCTGCATCCCTGCTCCGGCCGCGATGCGTTTTTTTCTCCCGCCATTGATTATCTTGGGAAATCGTCGCTCGCCAGGTGTCATGGAATCAATGATCGCAATCTGACGCTTGAGTTGTTTTTCATTCGCAGTACTTTTCAATGCTGCGGAATTCAGATTTCCCGGCATTGGTAACTTCTCCAGCATTGCCGCCATTCCACCCATGTTTATCATTTGGTCCAGCTGGGCCTTGAGGTCAGAAAGGTCGAAGCTCTTGCCCTTCTTGAGCTTTCTGGCAAGCTTTTCTGCGTCATCCCGGCTGACCTTGTCTTCGATCTCCTCGACTAAAGAGAGCACATCCCCCATACCGAGGATTCGCGATGCCATTCGATCCGGATGAAAGACTTCCAGCGCATCTGTCTTTTCACCAGTCCCGATAAAACGAATGGATTTTCCGGTAACCTCGCGCACGGACAACGCAACACCGCCCTTTGCGTCGCCATCTGCCTTGGTCAATATCACGCCCGTCAACGGCAGTAACTCGTCAAACGCCTTCGCCGACTTGATGGCATCCTGACCGGCCATACTGTCAACAATGAACAACGTTTCGTGGGGAGCGCAAATCGCGTGAACCCGCGAAGCCTCTGCCATCATTATTTCATCGATATGCAGCCGCCCGGCAGTATCAACAATTAGGACGTCCATGTGTTGCCGCCGGGAATCGTCAAGCGAGCGGAGGACGATCTCTTCCGGTTTTTCGTCCGCGCGACTGGGGCTGTGGCCAGCACCAACCTCGTCTGCAAGAATCTTTAGCTGTTGAATTGCTGCAGGTCGATGCACATCGACGCTTACCAGCATAACGCGTTTCTTGTCTTTCTCAATTAAACGACGCGCCAGCTTCGCCGCGGTTGTTGTTTTTCCCGCACCCTGCAATCCAGCCAGGAAAATGACAACCGGGGGCTGGGCTCGAAGGTCAAGTGGCACCGTATCGCGGCCAAAAACATTGACCAGTTCGCTGTGGATGATTTTTGTGAAAGTCTGTCCGGGAGTAAGGCTCCTGCCGACCTCCTCGCCAATGGCGCGTTCCCGAATTCGTTCGATGAACGTTTTGACGACGGGCAGCGCGACGTCTGCTTCGAGCAAGGCTAGGCGCACCTCCCGTACTGTGTCTTTTATGTTGGCGTCTGTCAGCCGACCTTTACCGGACAGGCTTTTGGCAGCCTGTGTCAGGCGTGTTGATAGTGTTTCGAACATTAATATGTTGCGGCGGTGGTATGGGACCACTTCAGGTGCGAATTCTGGAATGCGCTACTATACGTCGATGATGGTACCAAGAGAAAGCATACGGATGTTTTTACCGGGAACAGCCTGTTTAACTTCCCGCAAGATTGTTTCTTCCTGCCCCGGTTTCATACCGGTCAGCCAAATTTCAGGCTCGTGATTCAGGCGCCGCAAGTCCCTGCACATTGTCCTGGGACAATAATGCCCCGCCTTCGTCGCCAGCGCTTCCTGATCGTTAGGGAATGATACTTCGATTACCAGTACCTTCAGGTCGTCGCAATCATTCAGTGCCGGCCACAAAGTTTCGTTCGTCTTCGTGTCGCCGCTGACCGCAAAAACGCCGCCCGAATTCTGCACCGTATAACCAAGCGACGGAACACTGTGACTGACATCAATAGCGTGAAAATCGCGGTGACCAATGGTAATGGTGTTGCCCGGATTACAAACCCGGTATCTCAACATTGCATTCTCAGCAGTGGGAAGTTTTGCAAAATCCGGCCAGATTACATCGTTAAACAGGTGTGCCTTAATAGCGGCCAGCGTTTCTTCCCGTGCGTAAACTGTTACTGGAATTTCAAAATCTTCGGCGAAATTGGCGTCGATCAACATAGGTAGCCCGGCGATGTGGTCGAGATGTGCATGCGTAAGAAATACATGTCGAATTTCTTTCAGATCCTCGAGCCCGAGATCCCCGATGCCAGTCCCGGCATCGATTAGTACGTCGTTGTCTATGAGCATGGCGGAAGTGCGCGATCCAGCACCTATACCGCCGCTACAGCCCAATGTTCTGATACGCATCGTATTGCGGCCTCGTGGCGACTGAATAGAACACCTGACCTTGACATCAGGGTTCTTCTATTGAACTGCACCATATGGGATGATTGATTAGTCGAAAATACGGGGTTAGACGTCAAGGTGTCTGTGTTTCAAATCACAATTTTTTTCTTGTACATAATCGCCGGCGTTATGTTTGCGCTCTCACGTCTGCCACACTTTTCCTCGAATAGCGGCATGCTCCTGATCATTGCGGTCGCGAGCGGCATAACCGGTATGTTGTGGCATGCATGGATGCTCTGGACGCTAATTATCGTCCCTGACGGAATCTCGCTTTCAATTGGAAACGCGGCGTCTTTTATCGGATTGCTGCTGTCACTTACGGCGGTCATTGGTGCCGTTGAGAGCACCTTGAGGGGGCTTTCAGGCGGCCTGCTTATACTTGCCGCATTTGTGGCAATTTTGACCAGCGGGGAATTACCGGCTGCAACTGGCACCTCAATGAGTTGGCAAATTCAGTCCCATATTCTGATATCACTTTTTGCGTACGGACTTCTTACAGTTGGCTCAATCGTCGCCCTTTACGCGTTAATACAGAATCGACGACTACAGGCTGGTCAACTTTCAGCTGTCAATCGGCTGTTTGCGCCGATGGAAACGACCGAGAAACTGCTTTTCGGTATTACGTCAAGCGGTTTCCTGGTGTTGTTGGTCGCAGTCTCGTCAGGATTCGCGTTTGTCGATAACCTGTTCGCGCAACACTTGGTTCACAAGACAGCGCTGTCATTGCTTGCGCTTACATTGTTTGGACTTTTGCTGGTCGGCCGTCGGTTCGCAGGCTGGCGCGGAAAACGAGCAGTTTACCTTTACTTGTGGGGGTTTCTGATTCTGTGCCTGGCTTATTTCGGCAGTCGATTTGTGCTTGAACAAGTACTGGGCCGAAGCTGGAGCTAAGTCGCGTAGCGAAATCGGCCGCATTTCTTGACAGCCCCACGGGAGACTGATGAACTGGCACCGTATCTTGTACTGAGGGGGTGCCCATCCATTGGGCAATGACATATCACTGGCAGCCATGATCGGCCTGCTTGTCGTCCTTTTGATTCTTTCTGCGTTCTTTTCTGGCTCGGAAACCGCGCTGATGAGCCTGAATCGGTACAAACTCCGACATAAAGCGAGAGCCGGTCACCGTGGCGCGAAACTGGCTGAATCCCTCTTGCAAAGGCCCGACCGACTTATCGGGTTAATTCTACTGGGCAACAATGCGGTGAATATTTCAGCGTCCGCATTGGTCGGTGTTGTCTCCGTTCAACTTGGCGGTGAGATCGGGTTTGCAATTGGGACAGCAGCGCTCACGCTTATAGTTCTGATTTTCGCTGAAACGGCACCGAAAACTGCTGCCGCGCTGCATCCCGAGCGCTTCGCGTATCCGGCTGCCTATATTTACTACCCGTTACTGAAGATACTTTACCCGTTGGTCTGGGCGACGAATGTGATGGCCAATACCGTACTCCTTCTGCTAGGCCTGCGAAGTACTGATGCTGACCGCCATGCATTGAGTCGAGAAGAATTGCGAACGCTAGTGTACGAAACCGGTGCTCGCATTTCCGGCAAATATCGCCAGATGTTGTTAAGCATTCTTGACCTCGAAAAGGTATCGGTCGATGACGTAATGGTGCCGCATAACGAAATCATTGGCATAGACATGACCGACGATATTTCTGAAATTTCACAGATTATCAGCAATAGCCAACACACGAGGCTGCCTGTATACAACGACGATATCGATAACGTACTTGGAATTCTGCATTTGCGTCGACTGGCGAATATTTCGACACGGGACGAGTTTACGAAAGACGATATCAGAGGCCTGTTGGACGATCCGTATTTCGTTCCCGAGGGAACGCCGCTGAGCACGCAACTGCTTCAGTTTCAAAAGGGCCGGCGACGATTTGCCCTGGTGGTCGACGAGTATGGCGATATACAGGGCATCGTCACCCTTGAGGATATCCTCGAAGAAATCGTTGGCGAGTTCACCACGGACCCGGCTAACGATGACGATGAGATTGTTAAAGAAACGGACCGAACATGGCTCGTCAGCGGCACCGCAAATGTCCGCGACATGAACCGGGTGATGGGCTGGGATTTGCCAACCGATGGTCCGAAAACGGTCAATGGACTGGTGCTTGAATATCTTGAGTCTATCCCTGAGTCCGGGACCTGCCTGAAGATAGGAGAATATCCGATCGAAATTATCGAAGCCAAAGAGAACCGCGTACAACTTGCCCGTATTTATTTGCCCGAAACAGACAACAAACCCTGATTCGCCTAACTTAGCGCTGCGGAAAGCGCATCCTCGAGCTTTCGAACACCAACTATCTGAATGCCATCTATCCTGTTTCTGGGAACGTTTGCTGCCGGCACGATGGCCGTCGTGAAGCCCTGTTTACGGGCTTCTTGAATTCTCTCACCACCAAATCGTACCGGACGCACCTCGCCTGCCAGGCCGAGTTCTCCGAAGCTAACCAGTTTTTCCCGACAGGGTCGGTCACGAAAGCTCGAGACAATTGCCAGAATCGCAGGCAAGTCGGCCGATGTCTCGGCAATTCTCAATCCACCGACAACGTTAACGAAAACATCCTCGGCCGAAAGCGCAATGCCACCATGCCTTTGCAGAACTGCAACCAGAAGCGATAGTCGATTCTGATCAATGCCCTGAGCCAGCCGTTTTGGATAGTTGCTGCTTGCATCGGCAACAAGCGCCTGAATTTCAACCAGTAATGGCCGGCTACCCTCCCACGCCGTCGTTACAATACTTCCCGGTCCACCACTGTCTTCACGGGACAGGAAAATCGCAGACGGATTTGTGACCTCCTTGAATCCGGTTTCCAGCATGGCAAACACGCCCATTTCGCTGCTGGCACCGAATCGATTCTTCACGGCGCGAACTATGGAGTAACGACTGCCGGGATCGGTTTCGAAGTACAGAACAGTATCGACCATATGTTCGACAACTCGTGGTCCCGCTATTGCTCCTTCTTTGGTCACGTGACCAATCAGGAACACGGCGATTTCTTTTTGTTTGGCGAAGTTAACGATGCGACTGACACACTCGCGCATCTGCGATATGGATCCCGGCGCCGACGAAACTTCGGATGTTGCCATCGTCTGAATGGAGTCTATGATCAACGCACGTGATTGAATCGCGTCTGCCTGCTCAAGTATGTTGTCGAGTGACGTGTCAGCCAACAGGTTCAAAGAGGGGTTGTTGAGCCCAAGCCGGTCTGCGCGTTGGGCGATCTGGCGCAGCGATTCTTCGCCCGAGGCATAACACGCACGCAAATCGACAGGCAATTTGGCAGCAACTTGTTGAAGCAACGTGGATTTTCCAACTCCAGGATCGCCCCCTAACAAAACAACGGATCCGGGAACCACGCCACCGCCCAAAACCCGATCAAACTCTTCGAAACCAGTCGGATACCGGAATCCGGAATCTTCTTTTAACGAGCCAAGCGCTGACGGCGCAGAACCGATCTGCCGTTCCACCGTGTTCGAAGGTACTGAAGTCTGAGTCAAGGTGTTCCAGACACCGCAGTCCGGGCACTGCCCCTGCCATTTGACCGCATGCGCGCCACAGTCTGTGCAAACGTAGGCTGTTTTTGGCCTCGCCATCAAAAATAATCCCGGTTCACTATCTTGGTTTTGTTGACCGAATCGGAAATACCGGTCTTTCAGGCCTGATATTGTCTCATCCGGTAGCGGAATCCCAATACTAGCACCGCTTTCAAGGTCGATAGTCAGCAAAAAATGCTAACCGTATCTCATTAAAAACACTTGCTATTTTCTATACTCGCCACGTTATGTAGAGAAGCATTCCTTTGAGCGCACGAAAAAAAGAACATCGCGACCGGCTGGTCATCCTCACTTTTGTCAGTGTCCTGCTGGTACTGATCTATGGACCGGCGGCGCCCTGGTTCATCGCAGCCGACCGTTTCCTTTTTGACCAGTTCGCATCACATGTCCGCGGCGCGCCTCTGGCGAATGCGATGATCATTAGCATCAATCCTGCAAAAAAGACCAACGATGATATTCTGGGAGACTACGGGAAACTTGTAGAAGTCATTCAAAATCAAAATGTTGGACGACTGATACTGGCCGAGCCCCCGCTGATAGGAGAAGCCGGGCAACTGCCGGGATGGGCCGCCCTGTTGGAAGGCGATACACCCGTCTTCGTTCCGGCCGGCCACCGATTTGCCGATGTGGCTGACCGGACAGGCATTCTGGCCCTGAATCCAGATTCCGACGAAATACTACGCCAAGTCAGATTGTGGCATCTCCAGGGCGACATTATGTCGCCCACGTTGCCACTGGCAATTGCACTGGCGGGCGAAAATTTCATCTCCGATCCGAGAGTGTCGCATGCCGATTTCTCGATCTATCTCACAAATTACGAGCCAGTCGAGCGAATCTCGTCGGAGGACGTTCTTGACGCGGAATTCGATACGACCGTCTTCAAAGGCAAAACGATTTTTCTTGATGCTTCTCCTACGTTGGTTCGAGCCTCGGCTGTGCTGCCATCGGGGCAGTTTGTCACGACATCCGAAGTAACTGCGCAATTGCTCGCCGATATTGAGCAAGGGCATACCGTAGTGGCACCAACCTGGTTACGCGCACTGGAATGGTTGGTACCCGGGCTACTTGCCATTATTGCCTCGCTGTTTCTGCCCTCACGAAATCGTCGCGATATTTTTCTTTTTGCAACAATAACTATTTTGCTCGTTATTCTCGTCGAAGGTTTGTTCCTTCTGATTGGCCGAATGCGACTTGACCTGGGGCGCGCTGTGGTCATTTTTCTTGGCGCATCCACACTGGGTTGGTGGCTCGCTGGCACAGTTAAAAAAGCTTCTGCTAATGCGTTCAAGCGTGGAAATGACTTCCTGGCCGCCGGAAGACTTGAACCCGCATTCGCAGAATTTCGTCGCTGCGAGGCCAATGAACCGCTGGCGTCCGCAATGTACAAACTCTCCCTCGCGTTTGAAGAACAGGCGAAACCGGAGCGAGCGGAGGCCGTCATTCAGTGGATGAAGCGAACTCAAGGAAGTACCCATGCGCCCAACAAGTTTTCTCTGGGCGGAAAACATGGATCGCCGCAACGCCTTGGCAGGTATGTCATCGAGCGCAAACTTGGGCGTGGCGCGATGGGGGCTGTTTACCTCGCACGCGACCCGCGAATTAATCGCGCCGTCGCTCTGAAAGTCATTCCGATCGAAAAGGAATTTGAGGACGAGGAGCTTGAAGAGGCGCGGCTTCGATTCTTCCGCGAAGCTGAATCAGCGGGTCGCCTTACGCATCCTAATATCGTCACCGTGTATGACTGTGGCGAAGACAAGCATCTCGCATACATTGCCATGGAGTATCTGCAGGGCACACCTCTGACGCAGTTTACGGACCCGAAGAGGCTGCTTGCACCGAACAAAGCCCTTGAGCTCTGCGCGAGAGTCGCCGACGCGCTGGACTACGCCCACAATCAAGGTGTCATTCATCGAGACATCAAGCCAGCGAACCTCCTTTACAGCATGCGCCAGGACTTACTGAAGATCAGTGATTTCGGAGTCGCAAGACTAACTGACAACAATCGAACAAAGACAGGGATTGTTCTGGGTACGCCGATGTATATGTCGCCGGAACAATTGAGTGCTGACACCCTCACGGGCCACTCGGACTTATTCTCTCTTGGTGTTACGCTATATGAATTGCTGGTTGGCGAGGTGCCGTTCAAGGCGACGAATATAGCTGTGCTAATGACGAAAATTTCAACGGAAGACCCTGCTCCAGTTTCGAATCGGAGGCCGGGCGTTCCGCCAAGTGTTGATGCAGTTCTCTTTAAGGCGCTCTCGAAACGACCCGAGAATCGCTTCACCAATGGTGGTGAAATGGCCATAGCGCTACGCAACTGCGCCAAGTACGCTGCCTGAGCAAGACAAGAATGAGTAAAGAAAAAAGCTTGCGTGGAAAAATCAAATTTTCCGAACTATCCGATACCGGCATGGTTCGCGAACACAATGAGGACGCAATTGGCACCAATGAGGACCTCGGCTTGATGATTCTTGCCGATGGCATGGGCGGCTACAATGCCGGTGAAGTGGCCAGCGGAATTGCGGTACAAACCATAGCTGATCTCGCAGCTGCAGGAGCGCATCGGGAAGAACGCAACGAGATCGATCCGAATACCGGATTGATGCGCCAGACGATCGTCCTGCGCGACGCGGTGGCCAGGGCCAATAAAATAATTTTCCAGACTGCTCAGAGTCAGACCCACTGCGAGGGTATGGGTACGACACTCGTCGCGTCCATGTTCTACGACGATAAGATATCAATTGCACATGTCGGTGATTCCCGTGCGTACCGCCTGCGTGATGAGAAGTTCGAACAGTTGACGATGGATCACTCGCTGCTCCAGGAACTCGTCGACCGTGGGTTTTACTCGGAAGAGGAAGCTCAGCGATCCACGAACCGAAATTACGTGACTCGCGCGCTTGGGGTCGAACCGACCGTGGACGTAGAGGTGCAGGAGTACGATGTCCTGCCCGGCGATATCTATCTTTTGTGCTCGGATGGGCTTCCGGACATGGTCGAAGATGAGGATATTCACTTAACTATCAGCACGTTTAATGCTAGCCTTGATGTGGTTGGTCAACAGTTGGTGCAGGTGGCCAACGACAATGGCGGAAGGGACAACGTGTCCGTAATGCTGGCGGAGGTACTGGATTCGTTTGCTGCGAAGAAAGGCTTGCTCGCAAGATTGTCGAGCATGTTCCGTTAAAGGGAGGCCGGGCGTCAAGGTAGATGCCCTGCAATGAACACTGTCTTAAAGAGAGCGATATTACTGATATGGCACGTTTAATCCTGAGTCTGGACGGCCAGGTACTGGCTGAGTACAACATGTCCAAAGAGCGCTACACGGTTGGCCGCCTCCCGGATAATGACGTACGCATCGACAACCCTGCGGTCAGCGGACATCATTCGCTGATCATCAATATTCTCAACGATTCGTTTCTCGAAGACCTGAATAGCACCAACGGTACTTACGTCAACGGCAAACTCATCAAGAAGCATGCGCTTCAACATGGCGACGTGATCACCATCGGTCATCATCAGCTGCGATTCTCCGATCAGCATACAAGCGATACTGAGCAGGATGAATTCGAAAAAACGATGGTTATTCCTGCCGGCCAACAGAGCGCTGACCAGTTAGCGGCTGCCGAAAGAGCTGCCGCAGTAGCTGCTTCTGCCGAGGCCAAAGTGGAACAGGCGGAACGACATGACCTGAAAGTAGACATGCCTGATATAAGCCCTCGGCGGCCGGATCCTGATTCGGCATACGTCCGAGAACAGCCGCGAACGCCGACACCGAAACCGAAACCGATTCGGGAGCCGGCGGCACATACGGCGACGTCGGCGGGTATCGACCCAAGCAACGCGCCAACTGCCTTGCCACTGGCCAAGTTGCAGGTTTTGAGTGGCTCATTCGCCGGGCGTGAACTTGAATTGACGAAGGCACTGACAACACTTGGGCGCCCTGGAGTGCAGGTTGCGGCAATTACCAGGCGTGCTGAAGGCTACTACATCGTGCACGTAGAGAGCGGCGAAGAAGGCGATTATACCCGCTTGTCAACGGTCAGCCAATTGGCGCCCAGGCGCGTAAATTGAACGACAACGACGTTGTACAGCTGGCCGGCGTCAAGATGGGATTCTTTAAGAACTGAAGATCCCTCGCGAAGTAATTGGGGTCAGAGCCCTTTTTACTCTGAGTAAAGGGCTCTGACCCCGTTTCTTCGAGATAATCATTCATCTTCATAGATGGGAACTTCCCGGTGAGTCACGCCAGTTACGAGTTGGTAAGGAACCGTTCCCGCGTACTCGGCCACGACTTCGACCGGCAAATCGTCATCACCCCACAAAATCGCGGAATCCCCGGCCCGATCAGTCGCGCCCGGACCCAGGTCAACGGCAGTGAGATCCATGGAAACAACACCGACTACCGGCACACGACGGCCGTTTACCATGACCGGTGTTCCACTCGGAATGAATC
Source organism: Pseudomonadota bacterium (assembly GCA_027621915.1). Classification (GTDB taxonomy): domain Bacteria; phylum Pseudomonadota; class Gammaproteobacteria; order Steroidobacterales; family Woeseiaceae; genus SZUA-117. The sequence goes on along the minus strand of JAQCAD010000025.1, from coordinate 7,532 downwards.
GAGTGTAACCGTCGCCGTATCCGGCCGCGACAATTCCAAGCATCGTGTCGCGATCAGTTCGCCAGGTGCCTCCATAGCCAACCTTCTGACCAGCGCTAATAGGCTTCACGGCACACAGCGTTGCCTCAAACTGCATCGCAGCTCTTAGTCCCAGTTCTGATGCACTTTTTCCGCGAATGGGTGAAACGCCATACAGCGCGATTCCCGGACGTATCCAAACCCGGTCGTGCCCGCGCATTTCGTGCAATTTGTGCAGCAATTGGATCGACCCAAATAGTCCTGCGGAATTTGCGATGCTCACTTCCCCCGGGAATCCATCGATCACCCGTAAGAATTTTTCAATCTGCAACTGCGTGCTCGGGTCACCAGGATCGTCCGCATTTGCGAAGTGCGTCATAATTTTAAGGTCGCTAACCGCCGCGCAATTCTGCAGACGCGCAATTGCGTCAGGCGCGTCGCCCGCAGGAATGCCCAGGCGGTTCATCCCAGTATCAATTTTCAACCAAGTGGCGACTTCCCGGCCCGCATGGTTTTCCAGCAAAATTATTTGCGCGTTGCTGTGTACGCTGAGCGAAGTATCGAGCAATACCGCCTCATCGAGTTCGGTCTGCGTGCCAACTCCGCCGAGGAGAACAAGAGGTTTTTCGATACCGCCTTCACGCAATGTACGCGCCTCGGAAAGTCGGGCTACGCCGAATGCGTCCGCGTCCGCCAATGCACCGGCGGCCGCCAGCATGCCGTGGCCATACGCATTTCCTTTGATAACAGCCAACGCCTGGCAGCCAGGCGCCTTGCTTTTTATCAAGCGGAAATTATGTTGAATCGCGCCAAGCCGAATACGGGCGCGAGCCCCGTGCGTCACTGAAAAGTCTCGTCCGCGTAGGAGTTTGGAACCCAGTTTTCAAACTTCGTAAACCGGCCAACGAATGTCAGTGGAAACTCACCGATAGGGCCATTACGCTGCTTGGCAATACTGATATCGGCAATGCCCTTTCGTGGCGTATCCGGCTTGTAAACTTCTTCGCGGTAGATAAAAACGATAAGGTCAGCGTCCTGTTCGATTGCACCTGATTCACGCAGGTCGGACATCACAGGGCGTTTGTCCTGCCGCTGTTCAACACTTCTGTTTAACTGCGACAGGGCAATAATCGGCAAACTCAACTCTTTCGCAAGTGACTTCAGCGATCGGGATATCTCCGAGATCTCAGTCGCCCGATTTTCCGTGTTCCCGTGAACCTGCATCAACTGCAGGTAGTCCAGTACGATAAGGCCCAGATTCGATTCGCGCTTCAGACGCCGGGCGCGGGCGCGAATTTCCGTAGGCGATAATCCTGGAGAATCGTCTATATAAATAGGTGCGTCAGACATAAGCTGAACGGCTGTGTTGATTCGCGACCAGTCCTCATCCGGAAATTTTCCTGTGCGAAGGTGCGTCTGATCAACTCGTCCGAGTGATGAAATCATACGGAAGGCCAGCTGCTGCGATGGCATTTCCATCGAAAAAATGGCCGTCGGAATTCGCGCGCCAATCGCTGCGTTTTCCGCAATATTGATCGCCAGCGTTGTCTTGCCCATCGATGGACGGCCCGCGATTATAACGAGGTCACCCGGCTGGAGACCCGCAGTCAGTTTGTCAAATTCACTAAACCCGGTAGGAATACCGGTGATATCGCCACCGGACTGGTGCAGCAAATCGATTCGATCTACCGCATCAGGCAGGATTTGTTTAAGCGATTTGAATCCGGCCTTTCCACGCGCGCCCTTCTCGGCGATATCGAACACCAGTCGTTCTGCCTCATCGACCAGTTGGGAAGCCGACCTGCCATCAGTTACGTACGCGCTTCCACTGATGACATTGCCTGCAGAGATGAGCGATCGCAAAGTCGATCGCTCCCGCAAGATCTTCGCATATGCCCTGACGTTTGCAGCCCCGGGAGTTTCATTTGTCAGTGTGGCCAGATATTCAAGGCCACCTGCATCGTTCAGCTGGTTGCGATTGCCAAGGAACTCAGAAACTGTCACGACATCGCATGGATGACCGTCTTCGGCCAGATCGGCAATGGCCGCAAATATCAGCCGATGGTCTTTTCGATAAAAGTCCTGAGCGACGATCAGATCAGCGACCTTATCCCATGCTTCGTTATCCTGCATGAGGCCACCGATCAGCGACTGCTCTGCCTCGATGGAATTTGGCGGCACCTTGAGCCTGCGCTCTGCGGCGTCAATTGGAAGTCCATCATCCAGCGCTCGAACCATTTAGACCTGTCTCTCCGGACATTTGCATCAGTCGCACGAACAAACAAAAGGGCGTTTTGAATTGCGTTTGGCACCAAGATCGGTACGGCCGTATACCGTACCACAGATGCTTTATTCTTCGGCTACAACCTTTAAGTTGATGTCAACATTCACCGCGGCGTGCAAATGCAACCCAATCACAAAGTCGCCGACTTCGTGGATCGGACCCTCTGGCATGCGAATTTCCGCACGTGCGACTTCGACACCCACTTTTTCGAAGGCTTCGGCGATATCGATTGGGCCGATCGATCCGAACAGCCTTCCCTCGCTGCCGACATTCGCCGCGATCACCAGATTCATGCCCTCGACCAGTTTTGCCCTGGCTTTCGCGTCACCCAGTTCTTTCGCTGCGGCTGCTTCGAGATCCGCGCGGCGCAATTCAAATTCGGCGAGATTTTGCTTCGTCGCGAGTGCCGCTTTGCCCTTGGGCAACAGAAAGTTTCGACCATAACCCGGTTTCACATTTACCAGATCACCGATGTCGCCGAGATTTTCCACTTTATCCAACAATATGACGTTCATTTTATCAACCCTAATATTCTGACTGAACTCGCTGTTTTACTATCCAGGCCAGTTAAGCCTGGCTCATAGCGCTACGAGCGCGAAAATTAAACCATGCATCCAGATATCCTAGCACCGAAAACGCGATCATCATGACCCCAATCAACGGCAACATGAACACGTAAGTTGCTATTAAAACAAATGCCGGCAATTTCTTTTCGGCATATAACCAATGCAATAATGCCAGTCCCTGTAACCAAAATGTCACGAGAATCAGGAACGCGACATTTTGCAGCAAAACCGAACCGGTAACGACTGCAAGGACTGAAGCTACTCCCACTACCCCGGCCAGTACACGACCGAAGTTCAGGTCACAAAACCGGCCAAATACCGCCGCTTTTCCGGGCAGGTACTGATAAAGCGCGTATGCGAGCAGCAACACCAGTGTGTATGTCGACCAACCGACAAACACCATCAGCATGGTCATTTGCGGCACGATGACTGATCGGGATTCGACCAGCCAGTCTGCATAGTCACCCGCCCCTGCCTCACGGAACAGCGCAATCGATTCTGTGACCACTGTGTTCCAGAAATCGACTGGATTTCCGAGCACAACAAAAAATGCCAGAACAACCGCAACTGCGATGATCACCGATACCTGAAATGTCAGCGTCAACGACCCCAGGTGCCGACCCAGTCCGGCAAGGACCATGACGGGCAACCAGGCGACCACTGCATTTGTCACTATCTGGCTGACAGACACATTCAGGATCAAAGCCACCAGCGCCATTGTCGTTCCGGCACCGAACCCTATGATTGCTGTCCTTGGCAGGCCAACGGCAAAAACCAGATGCGCCACAACCATACCGCCGATCAGGAACGACAACGGAAAGGGCAACAACAAGGTTGTTACCAGCAATCCGATCCCACCGTTTCGCGGTCTGGCAACAAGCCATGCCGCTAATGGCTGCACGCTCATCGCCCTATTTTTCTATATCAATGTCGGTCGGTGTACGGCAACAGAGCCAGAAAACGAGCCCGTTTAATTGCCGTAGTCAGCTGGCGTTGATAATTGGCCTTTGTACCCGTGATTCGACTTGGTACGATTTTGCCCGTTTCCGTCACATACGCCTTAAGCAGGTTGAGATCTTTGTAATCAATCTCGGTTATTCCCTCTGCGGTGAAGCGGCAATATTTCCGTCTGCGTGAATATCGACTCATTTTTTACTTCTCCGTCAGGCGCTTTTCGTTGCGTCGGCCGAATCGTCGGCTCCGTCAACGGTGGTGTTGTCAGATGCGGGCTCAGCATGAACTTCTTCGACTTGATCTTCCTCCGCCGCTTTGCCGTCAGCGTAGTCCGAATCATCGAATTCATTTGAATCATCGTCATCGTCGTCATCGTCGTAGTCAGGCCGTGCGTCAGCCAACATGGCAGATTCAGCTGCCGCTTTGGCATCGCGGCGTCGCTGCGATTCCTTTTCCCGAACTTTTTCTTCCTCAACAGCGACCGCCATATGCGACGGTTCTGTGATCGCGTTCTTACGACTGATCATCAATTCACGCAGCACCGCGTCGTTAAACTTGAAAGCGCTTTTGATCTCTTTAATGACGTCATGATTTGCCTCGACGTTCATCAGGACGTAGTGCGCTTTGTGAACCTTGTTGATTGGATGTGCAAGCTGGCGTCGACCCCAGTCCTCAACACGATGAATCGCGCCCCCGGACTCGGTAACCATGCTCCGGTATTTTTCAACCATTGCAGGCACTTGCTCGCTCTGGTCCGGATGGACCAGAAATACGATTTCGTAATGTCTCATTGTCTTCTCTTTCGGTTGAAATACCGCTGGATACCAAGTCTCAGGAACAAGATACCCTTGCGGATTACAGCTTCCCGGACAGCCGGTGAAGCAAGGAGTTGCCCCGCCTTATTGACAGGGAGGCGCATGCTAACGGAGCGAGCGCCCCTAATCAAGCGGCATTCACGGCTAATTATCGGGGTCAGAGCCCTTTAATTTGGCGCCAATTCAAGTTGCCGCGCTGCGACAGTTGGGAAAAGGGCTCTGACCCCTTTATTTTCGCCGCTGGCGTACAACCTCGTACAGGCAGATTCCCGTTGCCACCGACACGTTCAGGCTGGACACCGATCCATGCATCGGCAGGCTGACCAGCTTGTCACAACGCTCAGCGATACTTTTCCGGAGCCCGGCATGCTCCTGCCCCATGACCAGGGCTGTGGAGCCGCTAAGATCACAGTCGTAAAGGCTCTCTTGTCCAGCGTCACTGGTTCCTACTATGGAGATACCATATTCGCCTACCCACGCCAGTGTTTTTCCGGTGTTTGAAACCACGGCGAACGGAACATTTTCGGCAGCACCGGCCGCCACCTTGCTAACCGTGGGCCCAAGTCCCGCAGCGCCGTGGCGTGGCACTACGACCGCGTCCACCCCGGCAGCGTCGGCCGTTCGAAGGCATGCCCCAAGGTTGTGGGGATCCTGAATACCGTCCAGCACCAGGAGTAACAGCGGTTGGTCCCGCGTCAGCCGCTCCTCGACGAGTGACCGCAACGCGCCTTCGTCCATTGTCCGGCTACGGCGTATTTCGGCCACCACCCCCTGGTGACGGTTCTCTTCGCTGATCTGGTGAAGTCGGGCGCGATTCGCTGGCTGGATCTCTATGCCTTTGGAACTCGCCACCGAGAGGATCTGCTCAAGCCGCGGGTTGGCGGTCTGATACTCGGCAAAAATTCGCAACACTTCCGTGGCACGTTGCGATAACAGTTGCTCCACCGCTCGCAGACCCGTTACATACTTTGCTTTGCTCATCTTTTGCTTTTCTTTCTTCGTCGCGGACTTTGGTGGCCTCGCGACTCTTCGACGAGATTGAAGTCGATGCGCTTTGTGTCCAGATCGACTTTCGCAACAACAATCTCAAGCTGGTCACCGAGGCGATAACGTTTGCCTGTGCGTTGCCCGATCAGCGACTGACTGCCTGCATCAAATTGATAATAGTCACTGGCGAGACTGGTTACATGTACGAGTCCATCGATCTGCAATTCCGGAATTTGCACGAATGCGCCAAAACTCGTCACGCCAGTGATGACGCCCGGGAATTGCTCTCCGACCTTGTCTTCCATGTACTGACACTTGAGCCAGCCCTCGACTTCGCGAGTTGCTTCTTCGGCGCGTCTTTCGTGAGCGGAGCAAACGGAACCCAGGTGCTCCATCAGACTGCCGTCGTAACCGTAGTTGCCGGCTTTGCCGCCACGAACGATATGGCGAATTGCCCGATGCACGAGCAAATCCGGATAGCGACGAATGGGTGACGTGAAATGAGCATAGGCATCGAGTGCCAGCCCGAAATGACCAATGTTTTTCGGCGTATATTCCGCATGCGACATCGAGCGCAACATCGCCATCGAAATTGCGGCGGAATCCGGGCGATCGCGAACCTGATCAATCATTCTGCTAAAATCCCGCGGTTGAATATGATCCGGGTGCGGAACTTTCAGCCCAAGGCTTACAAGATAAAGTCGCAGGTCATCAAACCGGTCGGGGTTGGGCTTGGCGTGTACACGATACAAACCCGGAATCTTGTTCGCTCGCAGGAATTTAGCCGCCTGAACATTTGCCGCGATCATGCACTCCTCGATCAGCCGGTGCGCATCATTTCGAATTACCGCCTTGATACTCCTGACCGAACCATTTTTCCCCATTTCTATTTGCGTTTGCGGAATGTCCAGTTCGACCGCGCCGCGTTTGCGCCGGTTCGTCGCAAATGCCTGGTACACCTCGTGCAGGTGTTCAAGATTTTTCCGTAACTCGAGTGGGATGTGATCCTTCGTTTCGCCGGTGAAAAAATCGCCAACTTCACTATAAGTAAGACGTGCCGCAGAACGCATTACCGCCTCAAAAAACTTCGATTTCGAAACCTTGCCGTCTGGCTCAACCCTCATCTCACAAACGAGGCACAGGCGATCAACCTTTGGATTCAACGAGCAAAGTCCGTTTGACAAAGCCTCGGGCAACATCGGTACAACACGATCCGGAAAGTAGACCGATGTGCCCCGGCGGATCGCCTGCTTATCGAGTGGTGTGCCCTGTTCAACGTAGTGAGCCACATCTGCAATCGCTACCAAAACACGAAAGCCCTTTCCGGAGGGTTCACAAAAAACCGCGTCGTCGAAATCGCGCGCATCTGCGCCATCGATCGTCATGAGATTCGTATCGCGAAGATCGACGCGATTTTTCTTCGCCGCACTTGGAACGTTCGCCCCGAAGGTCTCTGCCTGTTCAACTACCGCACGTGGCCAGTCCGTCGGGATCGCGTGAGACTGAATCGCGATATCAGTCGCGATCCCTTTATCGTCCGGGTGTCCTATTATCCTGACAATCTCTCCTGTTGCTTGTTCGACATGCGTCGGGTAGTCCAGGATCCGTACGACAACGATCTGTCCGTGTTTGGCGTTCCCTGCAGCGCCTTTTGCGATCAATACTCTGTGAGATACTTTCGGATTATCGGGAATGACGACACCAATGCCGCGTTCGCGAATAAACTGTCCTGCGATTTCGCGCACACCTCTTTCAAGAACTTCTACCAGCTTGCCTTCCGGGCGACCGCGTCGGTCTTCGCCTGTTATTTTGATTGCAACCCGATCGCCATCGAAAAGTGAGCGCATTTCGCGAGCGGATAGATAGATATCGTCGCCCAAATCATCCCTGGCAACGAATCCGAAGCCG
>JAQCAD010000072.1 GCA_027621915.1 Pseudomonadota bacterium | reverse complement strand
CTGGCAAGCGCACTGCCGCGGTTTGTATCAGCTGCCAGCAGCGGCTTGAATTCTAATTCGCACCCAACAGCCTGCGCCACTTAGTGGCTAAGATTATCTCGGCGCCTTTGCGGATGCTATGCATCGGCCGCCGACCCAATGGAACTCCTTTTACGACCTGAAGTCCCACGGTATAGTGCGCGCGGCGCGGTGCTACACGTCGTCGTCTGGTTGATGCAGCCTTCGGCCGCTCATTTCATTAGGAGATAATTTTGGGCAGAGTTTTCACTTGCCTGTCAGCCTTGCTGGTGGCCGTCGCGTCGGTGCATGCGCAGGAACGCCCGTCTGCGACGGACAGCGTCGAAGTTGTCCTCGACGGTACGGCGGAATCGGCCATCGTTTTGCAACGGGTTGACCTGTCAACCGCTGACATCGTGATCGACGGACACGTCAGTGAAGAGATCTGGCGCAATCAGGCGACGCTGGGTGAATTCCTGGTCGTCGAACCGGATACGCTCGTCGTGCCAACCTATGCGACCGAAATGAAATTGTTCTACACCGATAAGGGTTTGTATGCCGCGTTCGACATGGAGCAACCGGCAGAGACTTTGGTGCAGCGGCACGCGCCACACGATTCGTTCGACGTCAATCGCGACACCATTGGTATCAATATCGATTCGTCCGGTGCCGGTCGCTATGGCTACTGGATTACGCTTGCCCTCGGTGACGGTCAAATGGATGGAACCGTGTTGCCGGAGCGCCAGTACGGCCGCGATTGGGACGGCGCCTGGTACGGCGCAACTCAGCGAACTCCTCGAGGCTGGTCCGCCGAATTCTTCATGCCGTGGTCGCAGATGGCGATGCCAAAAGAGGACGGCGTCCGCCGGATCAACCTTTATTCCTCGCGCAAGATCGCTCATCTTAATGAACGCTGGGGCTGGCCGGCCCTGCCCAGGTCGCAGCCGAGATTTATGAGCCTGTGGCAGCCCATGCAGGTCGATGGCGTCGATCCGCGCCAGCAATGGAGCCTTTTCCCCTATGCCTCGACCACGTTCAACCGGGTCGGCGACGACCGGACCAGAGCTGGGCTCGATTTATTCTGGCGGCCCTCGTCGAACTTTCAGGGCACCGCGACGCTCAATCCTGACTTCGGCTCGGTCGAGTCAGATGATGTCGACGTCAATCTGACCGCACAGGAAACCTTCTTCCCGGAGAAGCGGCTTTTTTTCCAGGAGGGCCAGGAAGTGTTCACGACGGGTCGGGTCGAGGCCGGTGGTCCGCAGCGACTGACAGTCGTCAACACGCGTCGAATTGGCGGACGTCCTGCCACACCAGACATGCCACCCGGAGTGGGCCTGCCCCGGCGTGAGTCGTTGCAGCCAGCCGATTTGTTTGGCGCAGTGAAAACCACCGGCCAAATCGGCCGTATCCGATACGGCCTGCTGGGCGCAAGCGAAGACGATACCGATTTATTGGCTGACGACGGCAACGTTTACACGCAGACAGGGCGCGACTTTGGTGCCGTTCGAATGCTCTACGAGGACAACGCGAACGCGACCTATCGAGGCCTCGGATTCGTGTCCACCGTTGTCGACCACGCCGATGCAGATGCCGTCGTGCATGCGGCGGATTTCAGTTTCCTGAGCCTGAGCGGCAAATGGAATTTCGTAGGTCAGTATCTCTACTCAGACAGGGATGAAAGCGGCAACGGCACGGGCGCCACGCTCGATATCGAATACGCACCGCGCCAGGGACAAAAGCACGAGCTTGCACTTTCGGACTTCGGACCAGGACTCAACGTCAACGACCTCGGTTTTCAGACTCGGGACGACCTGCAATTCGTCAATTACAGGGGCGAGTGGATCAAGTCCGGGCTGACCCGGATTCGCGATTTGAAACTGACCGGTTGGTACGCCTGGGGAAGAAACGATGCGGGGCTCGAGATTCGTGGCGGCGTCGGCACGACGTTCGAATTCAGCCGGAACAACAACGATAAAGTATTACTTTCTGGCGCCTGGTTTCCCAGTCGCTGGGAAGATCGCGAAAGCTTCGGCAATGGCACGTTTCGAATCAACGACCGGACCCGGTTCGAAACAAGTTACCAGACCGACACGTCGCGGCCGCTGTCTGCCGCTGTACAACTGGACTACGACGGCGGCGATCTGTATGGCGGCGCCGTTCGCAAGTGGATGGGGGTCACCTGGCAGCCCCGCGATGATCTGAACATGACTTTCGGCGTCGCTCACATCGATCTTGAGGGCTGGTTGCTGCACCAGGAGGATCAGGACTATACGACGTTTAAGGGCAACCGCTGGCAGCCGGACCTCGCTGTCGACTTCTACCCGACGGCGAAACAACAGTTGCGGATTGTCTTGCAGTGGGTCGGCATTGAAGCTATCGAGGACCGCTTCTATACCCTGCAATCCGATCCCGGTCGGCTGATCGAGGGGCCCAAGCCCGTCGGTCCGAGCGACGACTTCAGCATCTCAACCCTGAACTTCCAGGTGCGTTACCGATGGCAGATTGCACCATTGTCGGACTTGTTCATCGTCTACACGAAGGGCGACTCACGGCGGATTGGGCGAGAATCATTCAGCGATATCTTCCAGGACTCCTGGCGGGATCCACTTGCCGACCAGCTCGTCATCAAGTTGCGCTACCGGCTGGGGTCCTGAGTGACAGTAATAGGGTCAGAATACTTTTCGTATTAACCCCTGCGTCCGAGCCAGTCGCAAAGAAAATACTATGACCCCTTTACCCTGTCCATAGCTGATAGGGAGAAAGCCGACGCAAGGCTGGGTCTAGTTTGCGTCGCGAGCTGGTGCGGCGGATGCGAACCAAGGGGCTGAGCAAGACACTGCCGGTAACCTTGCCCGTCCAACGTATCGAGCGCCCTACTTCAAGGACATGTAAAAATCGGCCGCCGGCAGTCGATCCCAGTCCACTTCAATACCCAGGCCGGGTCGTTCCAGTGCAACCGCCCGCCCGCGTTCGAGCAAGTTGCCGTTCTTCATACCGAATTCATAGGCCTCTTTGGGCATCGGTGCTTCAAAGTACGGGGTTCGGTTGTTGGCAAGCATCAGGTGGAGGTTCGCTGCCTGTGCCAGGGAGTGTCCCCAGCTCTGGATGTCGATTGGCAGACCAGCTTCATTGGCGATGATCAAAAGCTCGAGTGCATCTGAGATTCCGCCGACCACTGTGGCGTCGAAGCGGCCCGCATCCCAGGCGCCAATCTCGATGGCCTGCCTTATAAACTCCGGCGAATAGACGGTGTAGCCGGCCGGAATAATGTGAGTCTCTAACTTGCCCCTGAGATCCGCGTATTGCGCAAGCAGTTCATCGTTTATCGGCGCCTCGAACGAGAGGAACAGGCCTTCATCCAATTGCTTGCCCAACTCAAGCGCGTCCTCGATGCCATACACAGACTCGAGATCGATTGCGAACCGATAGGGAGAATCTACAAACGTCTGCTGCACCAGTTTCACCAGCGGCAGATCCTTGTCAATCGAACCCCAGACGTGGAACTTGAAAGTCGTAAAACCGAATTTTGAATACTGGTTTACCGCTTCGACATACTCGGGCAGCGACTCGTAGAAAGGGAGGCTCGCATAGGCTTCGATCGAATTGCGTTTCGCCCCGAACATTGCATGGAGTGGCAGCCCTGCTTTTCGCGCCGCGAGGTCCCAGAGTGCGATATCAATGCTGGCCCGTACCTCGTTGCGCAGCTCCGGACGTTCTTTTGCAAACATCGACGAAACTTCAACCGGGTCCATGGACTGAAGGTCAACCATATCCCCGGCAATGTCCTTCAATGCATGGAAGTGTTCATCGCTGAAACCGCCCTGATAATAGGTATCTACACCCGAAACGCCTTCGAATCCGTCAGCGGTCTTGATGCGCAGGATATTGTTGACCGCATGCCAGGCCTCCTCGTCGCCGGTATATCGCTCTATCGTAGTCTCCATACCGACGGCGTGAATTTCGACTGCAACGATTTTGGAGTCAACCGAATACCGGAAGTATGGCGCGAACTGCTTCGCGTTCTCACCGGAAAACACCGTCAGGAGTTCTATCGCGTTCAAAGGTGTCTCGTTGGTGGCTGGCGAAGAATCAGTACGCACAAACAGCAGGCAAAGCAAAGTTGCAGCTGTGCAGATGGTGATCGAAATCCGCAATCTCAGGGCCTCACCCCAGTTCCTGTACGGCTCGCCAAGCCTGCTGTACCGCGACCTGCATCAGGGCAGTGCCAACGGCGTCGTGGTTTGCGATGGTAATGCGGCCGAACCGCTGCCGGCCGACCGGTCCAGGATCGCCATAACCGTAAGCATGGCCCCAGCGGTTAATCGAGATGCTCTTCACATCTTTGTCAAAATCGAATAGCTCCTTCGGCAGCATACCGCCCAAGTGCTCCCTGATCTCTTTTTCGTAATCTTCGAATCGCAGCCCCAACATTTTTCGCCTTGCTTCACGAAACTGATCGACGGCCGGACCGCCGATGGTGTCTACAGTCGGCACACATCGCATGTGCAAAATACAGGGATCGTCGGGTGACTTGGTGAATTCGTATCCACCCATGCTGACCGGGTAGTCCATTCCAACTACCTGGTGAATATTGCCCGGGCACATCGCCATGCCGACTCCCAATTCTTTCATTGCACGCCAGTTCGTAACCCCGACGGTGGTGTACTGCAGCGGTACCTTCGTCAGCTTTCTCAATGCGGCGTCCTGCTCTTCCGGCAGACCGGCAACGATGTGAGGAATCATCATGTTGTACCCGGCCATCACGACACCTTTGCATTTCACGCGATACGACTGGTTTCCGTTAATGTAGCTGACGAAGACATCACTGGAAGTATCAGGATCTCCGGCGTGCTGCACGTTGACCACCGTGCTGTTCAGTCGAAGTCGAACGGGATTGCCGGGTTTGTCCAGTTGCGAATAGTCAAACCTGGACATGAAAACTTCTTCAGCGTTTTCGCCCGGCCCTACATTCGGAATCATCTTCTTCACAATCGAACGCGCGATCGTTGCATTGCCGTCGGGGAAGTGGTGAACGAATGGGTGTTTCGCTGAGTAGGTACCGCCTTCCTTATTTGCATAGTCGATATAGTCCCCTTCCTCCATGGCATCCGGCCATGCGTCATAGGGGTCAGATCCCATGCAGCCGCTTGCCAGGGCCTCGCTGATCGTCATGACATCGGTGCCGCATCCTGAGTAGTCGATGGCTGTGTGCCTGGCCATCCTCAACACCAGCGGGTCATCAACCCCGAGTGTGTTTTGCAGGTAGTCGAAGTAGGAATGGGTGAGAACGTACTCTCGCAATTCCTTCTTCGGAACATTCAGGACATGCTGCCCGCCCTGCAGGATCCGAAGCAGTTGTTCTTTGCCCTTTGCGCTTAGCGGCGTTTGCTGTACTGCTGCCTCGTCCGATAATGTCGATCGCAACAAACCCTCGCAGAAGCCGAGATAGTCGCAAAACGGATGCAACACCACTTTGTTTTCGCCAAACACTCGCTCGTTGAAGTATGTGGCAGCGCCAAGGCCCTCTCTCTTGTAGAAACCGACATCGTATGTTTCTTCCAGGCGTTCGTTGTCGACGCCCAGGTCAAACATGAGTTTGCTCACGGTCTCTCCGAATTCGTGTGGAGACTCAAGAGATTCCGAACCGGCTTCGCCGATCAAGAATTGCCCGTTGACCGTGTGTTCGTTCCTCTTGGCATGACCCCCGAAATCGTCGTGGTTGTCCAGTATGAGCACCTTCTTGTCGCGCCCGTGTTTCTGCTGGAAAAAATATCCAGCGGCAAGTCCACTCAACCCGCCGCCGACAACGACGCAGTCGTAGGTCTCCGAGAGTTTGGTGGTTGCCCCCCAATCCGAACGCCCGGACCAGGCACGTGCATGGGCGGCCTCGTATGATCCCGGGTGGCTGCCCCGGAGACCGGTGCGAGATGGCGGGTAATACGATGGATCCAGTGCGGCCATAGCGGCCTGACCGCCAGCTTCAAGCGGCAACATAGTGCTGCCTGCCACCATCAGCGTTCCGTTGATGAAGTCTCGTCTTGTTATATCACTCATCAGTTACCCCGCAATGCGCTTGAGTGCCGGCGTTGACCACTTGTTACTGCAATCTGCAAGCGATTCAGCCCACCGCCCTGCCGGCCAACAATGCGCTATGGACAGGTGTGAAGCTCAATGCAACCTCTGGAGACTACTGTTGACCCGTCATCAGATCAATTCTGATTGTGGTCGCACCGGCAAAATTCGAATCCAATTCGCCTGTGGTGCTAATCGAGACAGCTTGATCAGTGCGGATAGATCATTAGCGCGCCGTTTGGGATTGCGGCGAACCCGCGCAGCCATGTCCTCTCGCAGCAACTAGAAACAAAAAAGCCGGTTCCATTTGGACCGGCTTTTCTTGTGTCGTAGCGGGGGCGTGATTTGTGCTGTTCCGACAGCCCCAAAAAAGATTCGGTTGAAGTAGCTAAATGCATGTTAATGACGCGCCGCTGCGCATCTGTGCGGCCTTGCAAGCCCTATGCAATCGCTTCAAACGGGATCTTTCGAACCTGCGAGAGATTTGCAGACTTTCTGGCCCGCCACAGATCATAGTTATCCTGCATGGCCAGCCAACTCTCAGGAGATCGGCCAAGCGCCTTGGACAGACGCAATGCCATCTCGGGACTTACCGCACTACGCTCGGACACAATGCGCGCCAGGGTAGAAGCGGCGACACCCAAATTCTCAGCCAACGACCTGATACTGATTTCGAATGGCTCGATATATGTGTCCCGGATAAATTCGCCCGGGTGCGGGGGATTATGCATCGTCATTAGTGATAGTCCTCGTAGTCCAATACGCAGGTATTTCCATCTTTAAATTCAAAGGTCAGTCTCCAATTACCGCTGACCCATATCGACCATCGATTCTTCGCCCGACCTTTGAGAGGATGGAGCCGATAACCAGGTACCTCCATATCCGAGACTCTACGGGCGGTATCGAGCGCCGCTAAATGCAACCGAAGTCGACCCACGTGTTTGGCCTGGATTCCCGACTTCTTTTCGGCTGCATAAAAAAAATAGCCAAATTTTGGTAGCGGGGGCAGGATGGCCCTCGCCCTTTCAGGGCTCAGTTATGTCGGCCGGCCACGCCGGCCTCGAAACGAACCTGCGCCGCTACGCGGCTTGTCAGGTTCAAAACTTGCTCATTTCCAAACAAAAAAGGGCCCCTCTACGAGGGACCCTTTATTGTTTGGTAGCGGGGGCAGGATTGGCTCGAATCGCCCTGGGGCGATTCTCGGGTCTTCGACCCCGCGGAGCTGACGCTCCGCTGCCCAAAACGCTAACGCGTTTTGTTGAACGAGGATCAACTCCTTGCACCACCCCTCCAAATGAAAAAGGGCCCCACAAGGGGGGCCCTTTATTCGTTTGGTAGCGGGGGCAGGATTTGGTAATAACTTGCGTCAAACTGTTCGTTTACTCACGATTCCGCGGAACTGATAGTTGGCTGATTTTTCGAGGCTAAGTGGTGGCAAAAACCACTTTCTCGTAGAAAAGCATGACTCTGCCGTCTGCCAAGACGCCTATTGCCGATTCTGATCCTTTTCCTCTGGCTCGTAACCCTTCAAAAATTCGTCTGCTGACTGCTTCTTCTCAGGCTCGTCGCGAGATACCCCTGTTTCAGGTACAAAGAGTTTGTCAGGAGAACCAAATCAGGGTACTGGCTTTAACCCTGATACATCTAAGGGGACCGGGACTCCGCGCATAACATCGAGACGGCATTCGTTCGCCTTTGTTATACCCTGGTCGGTGCTAAGACGCTCATCGGACAAGAGATGCCCACAAATGCTGGCGATAGACTCTATTCTGCGACGATAGACTGACCGGCTCAGTCCCGATCGAACCGCACTACGGCATACCTCGTAATCTATACCCCCACCCCTATAATTAAATTCGTCAAAGTCACACTCGCTATCTGCCTCTTGGTCGCGCCGTCGGTATTCGTCTGTCGAAATTCCGTGGTGTCGAGCGTATCGCGCCACCTCGATCTCGTCATAAACCGCATCTCTCTTCGCAACAAGATCATAAATTTCTGCTTTGTGATATAGGCGCATTTGTTCCGGAAGCGTTTCCAGCATCACGCTTGCGAACTCCAGCCTGACACCCATTTCCGAAACATACGTTCTAATATCATCCCTCATTGCAGACACCAACGCGGGAATCGTTTCTTTTGGCTGTGGCGAACCCGCTAGGTAAGGTCTATGTAGACCTACGACACCGAAGTTGTAACGCACAACGCCTGAAATAAACACAAGCGCACAAGTGCTATAACAATATTGGTCCATGCGGACAGAAATTTCCGCCTGATTCTCACGAATCCATCGACCTATCTTCATCCCGGCTCTGAGATCCCCGCCGGGGCTGTTACTCAATTTGATAACGGGACCAGGACAATTGCTGCTTGCCAACTCTTCCGCGTCGGCGGCTGTTATTTCACCGCGAATCAAGACCCTACACCGTGTGGTCTGAAAGACTTGATAATGTTCGATTTCCAACTCAGCACTAACGTGGTCCGGGATAATCGCGAGCGCGAAGACTAGAACTACCCATGTCTGTTGCAGAATTTTC
>JAQCAD010000024.1 GCA_027621915.1 Pseudomonadota bacterium | reverse complement strand
GTAACAAACCATTTCAACCTGATACGCCGCCTTTTTCAATTCAGCCAAACACTACTTTCGAGCATAGCTCTCTTTGTAGCGATATGACCCGGATCGAAAGATCCAGAATATAAGAAATGCGGGGTCATTAATTTGGGAGAATAATGGATATGATTAATTAAGAACAGCTGGCTGCGGCGCTTGTCCGCGTGGCCGGTGGTAGCGGGTATTTTTCTCTTTGTGTCACCGTTGCAGGCGCAGGAAGGTAGCGACGCCGACGACGAGGCAGTTGAGGAAATTACAGTAACCGGATCCCGTATTGCGCGGGACGAATTCTCTACCACCACACCGATACAGATCCTCAATACCGAGGCAGCACAGCGAATTGGCATAGCCAACATTTCAGAGTTGCTGCAAAAAGCCACGGCTTCCAGCGGTCAGCAGATCGATGGGAGCATTAGTACTAACGCCGGTCAGACGAATGCCTCCGAGAGTCCATCCGACGGCGGCGTGGGCTCTGCCTGTATTAACCTGCGCGGCCTGGGTTGTGAAAGAACTCTGGTTCTCGTCAATGGCAAGCGCCTGGGTCTTGCCGGTATTCGCGGCGCCCCGCCGCAGCCGGACATCAACATGATTCCAATTGGTATGGTGGAAGGTGTCGACCTTTTGACCGGCGGTCTGTCGACTGTTTACGGCGCAGACGCAGTAGCGGGTGTCGTGAACGTACGCATGAAGAAGGACTATGAAGGCATCAACTTCACTGTTAATACCGAAATACCCAATGATGAAGGCGGTGAGATTTATCAAGCGTCTCTCGTCGGTGGCGTTGGCAGCGATGTCGGCAATATCACGTTCGGCATGGAGTATTCCAGGCAGGAACGCGTCCGCACAGGCGACCGTTCTTATTCTTCCTGTTTGCGAAGAGGCACCTCCGGTATCAGCCAGACGATGAGCGGGCAAAGAATTTTGAACTGCCGCAGTGATTTCCCGGATAACTGGATGACGACGCTGGGTTTCGATGCGTTTGCGTCAGGCGAACTGGTTGCGGCGGACGGTATGCCAGTCAGCCCGGTCGATGGCACGCGTCTGATCTATACGCCAGGCTCGAGCAACATCCTTTGGGGCGCGACCGGACTAAACCCCGGTCAAGCGGTCACCGGATTCTCGTTATTCTCGTCACTACCGCCTGCACCAGGCAATACCGTCGACAATTTCCCGAGTGCCGGCAGGCCTTTCTACCTGGATCGGTTCCGTTACGATCCGAGCACCAACGATCAGCTGGATCGCGCGGATGCCGACTTGTGGCGACCATATGAGCGATTTTCACTGGTGATGAATGGTCACCTTGATCTCGATTGGGGGCATAACGAGGAAGCTTATTTCGAAGGTTATTACTTCAACCGGACCAATAAAGTCATTGCTGCGCGCGAGCAGATTTTCCCGGGTCATCCTGGAATGATACCGCTCGTAGACGACAGCAATAACTTAGTTTTAGACTCGAATGGTGCGATTCAGATGGTCGACAACCCAATGAATCCGTTTTCGTTCGATGTCAATCCTGTCCTGACTTTGGACGACATTCCGCAGATCTTCGATACCGAGTTGCAGCAGATACGGTTGGTTAGTGGCATCACCGGCGACATACCGTTCAGCGACAATTGGTCGTATGACGTTTCGGCGAGTTACGACCGTAGTACCGGCTTCGTAGCACAACCGGTCCTGCTCGAAAATAACCTGTTCTTCGCGACCCAGAACCTCGGCGCTGTCTGGGACGGTGTGGCTGGTGGAGCCGGGACGACAGGTCAAGTCGTTTGTGACATGCGGTTCCTGGCGCCTGGTGGGCTTATCACGCCGGCGCCCTGTGTGCCATTCGACATCTTTAATATGAGCGTTGCCGGAGACGGCGTGACGTCGTCTGGCAGATTCAGTACTGACGCGGAACGCGACTACCTGATGGGAAACAGAACCAACCGTACAGTCACCGAGCAGTCGATTCTCTCGGCCTTCGTGACGGGTGACCTGTTTGAACTCCCTAATGGAGAGGCCGTTGGGTCCGCATTTGGTATCGAATATCGCAAAGACAAAATCGATTCGCAGAACGATGCCATTGGCGTACTTGGGCTGAATGCCGCGGAGAATCCGCTGCAGGAAGGCGAGACTCGTGGCAGCCGAGACACCTTCGATATCTATGGAGAAATATCGGCACCGTTGGTGGTTGATGCTTCGTGGGCCGATCTTCTACAGGTTGATGCGGCTGTTCGCTTCACCGACGATGAGAATTTCGGTAACGAGACCGTGTACAAGATCGGTGGATTGTGGAGAATTAACGAGTACGTAGCATTCAGCTCGTCATTCAATACCTCTTTCCGCGCACCGAACTTGCGGGAGCAATTCCTGGCGGATCAGGCTGGGGCATTGCCCGGTGGCTCGGATCCTTGTCATTCGCAAGCTATTGCTTTGGCAACACCAGGTCCTGCACTGGATCGCCTGATCGCAAACTGTGTCCTGAGTGGCGCGGACGTTACGCTTTTGGGTTCCGCATTCACTGTTGCCATTCCGACTTCTACCGGTGGCGCAGCAGGCCTGAATCCGGAAACATCGGAGTCCTTGACGGCAACCTTGACTGTGGCTCAGCCATGGACCGATCGATTTGATTTTGACGTCGCGTTGACATATTTCGACATCACAATCGAAGACACCGTTCGTGCGCTGGATCCGGGTACGATCGTCTCGCGTTGCTACAACGACCAGCCGAACCTGGCCAGCCCATTCTGCGAGCGCGTCTCAAGGAACCGGGCGAATGCCACGCCACTTAACAACTTCATTGGTTTCGTGCGCGCAGGTTTTGTCAACACGGGTGAAGAGACGGCTAGTGGCTATGACATCACGACTCGCTTCGGGATGGAATTTGACAAGGTAAGCGTCAATTGGTCGACGGCTACGACCTTTATGGACGAGCGCCTGAGCCAGGAATTCCCGCCAAGTGAGGCAGATCCGGACGGCTCCGCTATCGTTAACGACGTCGGCCGCATCGGCAATCCTGAGTGGACCTTCCAGTCCACGATTGGAGCGGCTTTCGGCAATTGGGACCTGGTCTTCCAGTCACGATATTGGTCTGACACCGAGTTTATGGAAGGTTTGCCAAATCCGGTCATCACGGACGAGAACGGCCTGTGTCTATCCGGCTGTCCCGTAGGGCAGGATCCGGAAGTCGTCTTCGCCGAAGATGGATTCACGGACTACGGTTTCGCATCGACAACCCAGCTGATGGCCAGCATTGGTCCGGTACGTCCTGTCACAGCAGCCGAGGGACAGTGGCATCATGATCTCGGTCTGACGTATAACTGGGAAACTGCGTCTCTGACAATCGGCATTAACAACATTTTTGACGAAGAGCCGCCGCTCATCTCACAGGAAGCCGGTCCGAACCGAAACAACGCTGTTGCTTCGGCTCGTTACGACCTGATCGGTACTTCAGCCTTCCTTAACTTTACGAAGAGCTTCTGATTGAGAGAGTGATTTAAGCTTGTGAAAGACAAACCGGGGCCTTAGGGCCCCGGTTTTTTTTTGCTTACCGGCGGTGTCCGAAGTCGGGATCGCCTGATAAGATGGTTTTGCTTTTCGACTCGATGGCAGGGCAACTGATGTTTACAAATCCGGCAATAACGACCGCATTAGTGATTGCTGCGATAGTGGCTTTCGTTGGTGTTGCGCCAACGGCCTTCGCACAACACGGTGCGTCGAGCAGCACCGCCGAAGAGCTCCTGATCTGCGATCGCGTAGCCGATTCGGCCGCAAGACTGGCGTGCATCAATAATCTTGTCGATAGTTTGAAGCGGAGTCCTGTTTCGTCGCCTGCCGATTCTCCATCCGTACCGGCGTCTATCCCGGAATACCCGGCGGTGGACAACACATCGCCAACAGCGATGTCACCGGTCGTCAAAGTTGCTCCAGGGCCAACGACAGCGGTCAAAAAGTTACCGCTGCCGGCCGTCACACCCGAGGCATCGACCATGACTGTCGAGACTGAACTGCAAGAGAGCGATGCACCGGAGTCTGATGCTGAGATTGTCCATGCGACGATCATGCGCGTTTGGCGAACCAGTGACGGGCGTTTCGCCGTTGAGCTGGATAATGGCCAGGTTTGGCGGGAAACCGAGGGATCCCGGGTCGGTCGGCCCAAGGCAGGAAAATCGGTCGAGATTTCGGATGGTCGCTTTGGCGGAAATCGAATGAAGATCGAGAGTGTCCCAAGGATAGCCTGGGTGCGCCGAACAAAGTAGTTCGCCGCGCGTCGTCGATTTTTTTGGTAGATTATTTTTTGTCGATCATTCGCCTGGTTAGGTCGCCCGCTGTCCAGCTAGCGACACGTCGCCTTCCGCTTTGCCTGTAGTTTTCTCAACTTGCTTTCCAATCGTTCTCCCTGTGCCCGGGAATAACCTGATCGCATCCGGGACTGAAGGTGGCGGATCTTCTCTTTGGCTTCTCTGCACTCGGCCTCATTGGCGACTTCGTGCGCCTGGCTATTGGTCAGTAGTAGTGAGAGGGCGATGACTATTAGTAAATGCATGGATTTGCCTCCTTGCCAATCCGATCGGGTTCGCATAAGACTCGCTGCAATTCGCGGCATATTCCACACGAATTAATTGGCAAAACGCCAAGCAATGCGGAACTGCGGTATATTGTGCACCGGCTGATTTCTGCACGGCAATGTCCGGAGGTCGGATCCATGGCAGACAAAATTGCGTTTGAGTAACCCGGGCAGGATGCCACAGTCTCGTGGAATGGCAGGCTTTGTATACATATCGGCGAATGCGGCGGCGCTTTGCCGGTGTGGTTCATCAAACAACAAACCGTTCTGCGATCGTGAGCATAAGAAAGTCGGATTCAAAAGCGAATGAGCGACACGATTAATCAGGTGCAGTCACACTTTTCAAGTGCTGCGAATTCGCACGTCAGGGGAGTCTACCGTTAATGAAAAAATTATATCTTGGGTTGGCAATCGTTGGTGCGGTCGTGCCGTACATCTTTTTTGTGCAACATTTTGCGGATAGTGGCTTCGGATTGCCCGGTTTCATCGCAGCCCTTTTTGCCAATCCGGCCGCAGGTGGTTTTACGGCCGATCTCCTGATCACGTCCGGTATTTTCTGGATTGCGATATTTCACCGGCGCAGTCTTGGCAAGGGTCCGAAGCCGTGGCTGTTCATTGTTCTGAATCTCACGATCGGCCTGTCGTGTGCCCTGCCGGCATACCTGTACGCGAACGAGCCTGAACGCCCGGTTCAATAACACGATGGGCGAAGCGCAAAAAACAATCATCATTACAGGAGCAAGCCGCGGTATCGGCGCCGCGACTGCATTGATGGCGGCCAGAGAAGGCTACGCTGTTTGCGTTAATTATCGACGCAACCGTGACGCGGCAGAAGGCGTCGTGCAGCAGATTGCCAGTGGTGGTGGTCGCGCGATCGCAATTGCAGCCAATGTCGCCAACGAAAGAGACGTTGCGGGAATGTTCGATCAGGTGGCCGGTGAGTTTGGACCTGTTGGTGCGCTGGTCAACAATGCTGGTGTGCTCGGGACACAAAGTACTTTTTCCGGTATTAGCGTTGACCGGTTTCGACGCATTCTGGAGACCAACGTGATCGGGGCATTTATATGTGCGAAGGAAGCTGTTCGCCGAATGTCGCGTTCGAACGGCGGGGACGGCGGGTCGATTGTCAATGTGTCATCGCTAGCCGCGCGATCCGGCGCACCATTTGAATACGTCGACTATGCCGCATCGAAGGGCGCCCTCGATTCAATGACCGCCGGACTAGCCCGCGAAGTAGCGCCGGAGGGAATCCGCGTCAACCTTGTCCGCCCGGGTTTCATCTATACCGGAATGCATGCTGACGGCGGGGAGCCAGGCCGTGTTGACCGCCTGGTCAGCACAATCCCGCTTCAGAGAGGCGGGGAGCCGGACGATGTGGCGCGAGCGATACTCTGGTTGGTATCCGACAAGGCGACATACGCTGTGGGCGCATCGATCGACGTCACAGGCGGCGTTTAGCCGGTTGCCAATGCAGGTCACCCAGGGATTCGCACCGATACTGGGCCCCGTTGCCCGTGTCATGATTCTCGGAACGCTGCCGAGTCAGCAGTCGCTGAAAAGGAATCAATACTTTGGCCACCCCCGAAACGCGTTCTGGCCTATCATGGGCGAAATATTTGGAGCGGGTCCGGAACTTCCGTACGCGAAACGCACTCAACTGTTGCAGCACCACGAGATTGCGGTTTGGGATGTGCTGCGGTCCGCCAGGCGCGCGGGAAGCATGGACGCCGCCATCGAAAAAAAAGATGCCAGTCCGAATAATTTTGCGGCACTGCACGCGGCACATCCGGAATTGGAACTGGTGTGCTTCAATGGTCAGGCGGCTGCACGCCTTTTCAAGCGCCTGGTTCCGCCGGATGTCCAGGAGTCGTTTGCGTCAGTCAGATTTGTCACTATGCCATCGACCAGCCCGGCATTGGCGGCGATGAGTTTTGCCGATAAGCTCTCGTGCTGGTCAAAAATCGCGACCGGGCGGACATATCGATCATAATGAGACATTAAAATGTGTAGAAATATCAAAACCTTATTCAATTTCGACCCGCCGGCGACTGACACTGAAATTGAGGCATCCTCGTTGCAGTTCGTGCGCAAGATAAGCGGGTTCACGAAACCGTCGAAGGCCAATGAGGCCGTATTCGAACAGGCCATCAAAGACGTAGCCGCGATCGCAAGGGGACTTGTGGACTCGCTGGTAACCGACGCTCCATCAAAAAATCGCGAGGTTGAAACCGCGAAGGCTAAAGTGCGTGCTACAGAAAGATTCGGCAATGCGCCCGTGAATCATTAATGAAAATGTCCGGCATTGCGCCGGGAAAAAAAAGGAGAATAAAGTGATTGGTTACGTAATGGTAGGGACAAACAAATTCAACGATGCCGCTAAATTTTATGATGATTTGCTGGGCATGCTGGGGGCGGGCCGGATGATGGAGGCTGACAATTTCATCGCGTGGTCCACTGGGCCTGCCTCGCCGGCGATTTCGATTTGCAAACCACACGACGGTAAACCAGCGTCAGTTGGCAATGGCGTGATGGTCGCCATCATGGTGGACTCGCGGGAGAAGGTCGACTCAATGTACGCCAAAGCGCTTAAGCTCGGCGGCACGGATGAAGGCGCACCCGGACAGAGAAGCGATAATTTTTACGCAGGTTATTTCCGTGACCTGGACGGCAACAAGCTGAATGCGTTTTATTTCGGCGAGTAAGATGCGACGGAGTCAGAGCAAGTTCGTCGAAAACCGGTCCTGACCAATGCCGGCCGGGGAACTGCTCTGATCCTGGTCTCGCAAAATCCGGGAAATATCTAATGTCTGCAGACAAAACGATTCCGAAGAAGTCCTGGCTGAAAAACGAGCTGCCGTCCATCGTATTACTTACGCTTGGAATATTTGCAGTCCGGTCGTCAGTCGCCGATCACTACTACGTGCCATCGGGATCGATGGAGTACACGTTGATTCCCGGCGACCGCGTCATTGTCAATAAGTTTGCCTACGGCCTGCGCTTGCCGTTCACGAATTTTGAAATTTCAGATGGTGGCAATGTCACTCGTGGTGACGTTGTCATATTTGACTCGCCGAAAGATGGCACGCGCCTGATCAAGCGAATCGTCGGAATTGGCGGGGATACCATTTCCCTGAAAGACGGACTATTGACCGTCAACGGCACTCTTCTCGCATCGGAATTCGATTCGGTTGAGATTTTTGATAAGCACATAGCCCCACTTAATCTTAGCGACGGCGGCGGTCCGGATATCGACCAGGAGGCGATCCCCGCGGGAATGTTACTGGCTATCGGCGATCATCGTGGCAGCAGTCTTGATGGCAGGTATTTCGGACTTGTTCCGGAATCCAAAATTTACGGCAAGGCGCTGGGAGTTTACCGTCGACGTGAAGAAGGATTCGTCTGGCGACCCCTGTGATTGAAAGTGATTGAAGGGCGTCAGAGCCGGGCTCTGACCCCACATCACACTACAGCGCGCTATCGCCGGTTTCGCCTGTTCGAATTCGCCACACCTGCTCGATCGAACTGACAAAGATTTTTCCGTCGCCGACTTTGCCTGTTTTCGCGCTGTTGATTATGGCTTCGACAACTTCGTCAAGCCGGTCGTCGGCAACTGCAACTTCGATCTTCGCTTTTGGCAGAAAATCCACAACATACTCCGCCCCACGGTAAAGCTCGGTGTGGCCGCGTTGCCTGCCAAAGCCCTTAACTTCGCTGACCGTCATGCCCTGGACTCCGACTTCACTCAGGGCGTTTCGAACATCGTCGAGTCTAAAAGGCTTAACAATCGCGGTTACCAGTTTCATTTATTTGATGTCCTCAACATATAGGATTTGGCAATTTACAGAAAAACAGTTCCGCCATCGACCATAATCGTCTGGCCTGTCGTCGCACTGCTGTGATCACTGCAGAGGAAAAGGACGGCGCCGACAATGTCCCCGGGCTGCAATGGTTTCCTGATGGCTTGTTGTGACAGCGTAACGTCAATGATCTTGTCACGTTTGTCACCGAAGACCTCGCTCGTGGCCTCGGTGTTGACGACGTTGGGTGCGACTGCATTGACCCGAATGTTGTAACGGCCCAGTTCACGCGCCAGTCCACGTGTTGCACCGATTACTGCGGCTTTCGAGGTTGTGTAGTGCAGTCCGTTTGGCATCCCGTAAGTGGCAGCCAGTGAACTGATGTTGACGATGGAGCCTGCGCCACGCGCCTTCATTGCCGGAACGACCGCCTTGCAGCATTGCCAGATTCCTTTGACATTAACATTCATGGTCGCGTCCCATTCGGCCTCGTCAAGTTGGTCGAAGGGAGCAAACTTAAGGCTTCCGTACAGCGCCGCGTTATTGATGAGTACGTCAATTCCGCCGAATGCATCGATCGCGGCACTGGCCATGCTTGCCGCGCTCGTCGCGTCAGTGACGTCTGTTTTGACGGCCAGGCCTGATGCGCCCTCGCTCTCGATTATTCCAAGTGTCTCCTGACAATCCCGCAGATCACTAACCACAACTTTCGCGCCACGGCGTGCAAACTGTCGCGCATATTCCTGGCCTAGTCCGCGCGCTGCGCCGGTCACGATGACTACCTTGCCTTCGAATTTCATAAGTTGGGTCTTTAGCACTACGGATGGCGCGCTATGCTAGCAATACTGTTGAACGATTAACACCGTCGGCCATTGTTGTCTTGTCATGACGACATGACTGCGGTTATCGTTTGCTACCGGGCGAACGCATCGGCCCTCAGGGGCTCCACATATTTTCTTGATTCGGAGTGACAATTTGGCGATTCGGGAACAATTGTACGATTCGGACGGACTCTGGTTTCAGGGTGGGGCAGTGATTTATGTGGTCATTGCCTACGTGGTCGGCTGGGCTGGTCTCTTTCCAGGATCACTGCTCGTCAATTCCGGTGCCGTGCTGCTGCTCGCGCATGCCATGGTTATCGCGGCTTACATGATTCACGAGTGTGGCCATAACCTGGTTTTTAGAAGTATTCAGCAGAATGCGAAACTCGGCCGAGTACTGAGTTGGTTCTGCGGCTCGGCGTATGGCACTTACGAAGATATTCGTTACAAGCATTTCAGGCACCACGTCGATAACGATGATGTGGTCTGGTTCGATTATGAAAAATTCTTCGACGATCACCCGGCGGCCCTGCGCGTTACCCGGTTTGTCGAATGGTTTTACATTCCTGCACACGACCTGATCATGCATTTCATCATGGTGTTTACCTCTTTCATCATTCCGAAGCGCAAGAACCAGCGCCGTCGAAACCTTGTCGTTATAGTCGTTCGCGGTAGTATTTTCGTTTCATTGATTGTCTTCTTTCCAAAAGTCGCCGGATTGTATGTCGTCGCTTATCTGTTAATGATGACAGTGCTACGATTTATGGACAGTGTGCAACATGACTATCCCTACAGCCTGACGTTATTTGAATTCGGCAAACCACCGCGTAAGGGAAATTTCGAATGGGAGCAGGAGCACACTTTCAGCAATCCGCACACGCTCAAGGCAGAGTGGCCTAACTGGTTAACGTTGAATTTCGGTTTCCACAACGCGCACCATGCGGATATGACGATCCCCTGGTATCGATTGCCGGCGAAACACCGCGAAATGTTCGGAGGCGATCCAACCGTTGTCATTCCGCTAAGCGCTCAATTGAAGATTTTCCACAAGCAACGGGTCCGCCGAATCGTTGGAAACCATGAAGGCGTGGTACCCGAGGGCAAGGAGTTTCTCAAGGCGGCACGACGTGCTGAAGTCTATGGCGGCAACGCTGCGTCATTTTTGACTTCATTCTGACCGCAGCCGGCTTTCGTGCAGACACTAAAAGTATTCCAGTCCTTATGGGCAATGGAACTGCGTAGCCCCGATCGGGCGGAGCGTACAGCCGAAGAAAATTTTCGCATGGCTGCCGAGGCGGGGTTCGACGGCTTATGCATTGATCCGTCCGTTGCCGAGATTGCCGAGTCTCTTGAACTCAAACCGCTTTACGAAACGTTCGGCCTCGAATGCATGATGAATGCGTTTCCGCATCAGATGGGGGACATGAAGCCGCTTTACGGTCTGGCAAACGATCTGGGCGCAGTGCTGGTAAATATCATCGGTGGTGTGATGCCTATCCGGCCGGAAGATGCGGTGCCGGTTATTGATCGATGGATGGGCGAAGCGGAAGAAGCGGGCCTTACCATGTTGTTCGAAACGCATCGTGACAGCTTACTCAACGATCTCTATTACACGTTGCAGATTATTGACCTTGTCCCGGAAATAAGGCTCTGTGCGGATCTCTCGCACTTTGTCGTCGATCGTGAAATGCGTGACCCGATTTCGGAAAAAGACCAGGCCTATATCGACAGGATCCTGGAGCATTCCGACTGTTACCAGGGGCGCATTGCCAATCGGGAGCAGGTGCAGATTCAAATCGGATTTCCACAGCACCAGGCATGGGTTGATATTTTCAGGCGATGGTGGAAACAGGGCATGCGTGAGTGGCGTGCACGTAACGCGGCAAACGCCACATTGATTTTCCTGTGCGAGCTGGGTCCGCCGCCATACGCCATCACGGATGGAAACCGCCGGGAATTGTCCGACCGCTGGGAAGAAGCATTGTTAATTCGGGAATGGGTGCGTGAAATCTGGAACGAGCTTGAAGCACAGGAGCCCTGATCCCTAACTCATGGTGAGCAAATTCGAATCGCCGGCGTGGCATAAAGCAGTCGCCGAAATAATCGGGTCAACGGAAGGCAAGTCCGTCGCCGTAGGACTTGCGGCAGCGATTGATGCCGTCGTCGATCATGAAGGAACCTGCCTCATTGCCTTTCACAATGACGCGAGACCCGACGTTTTGCATCACACGCTCGAACCAGCGGGTCGAAAGCACTATGTGGAGCGATACCTGGCTGGTCCGTACCTGCTTGATCCCTTGTACCAGTTATCGTTGCAAACCAGGGAACCACGCTTGTGTCGATTTCGGGATGAACTTCCGGATCGGTTTCGTTCAAGTGAGTACTATCGTCAGTACTGCGAACGAACGCATCTTCTGGATGAAATGGATTTCGTCGTGCCGGTATCAAAACGTACGACCGTGGTCCTCGTGGTTGGCCGTCGCGACAGGATGTTCAGTAAGGCCGAACTGAACCGGCTCAATCTAATCGAGCCGATGGTGCATGCGACTCTGCGGAGCATATGGCGTGCCTGGGTATCTCGTTCTGGCAACGTGCGCGGCAAGGATGATGTTCATCAACGCCTGACAAGTTGCTTCACGAATTTCGGACAGAACACGCTGACCAGGCGAGAGCGCGAGATTAGTCAATTACTGCTTCGCGGGCATTCATCAAAATCGATTGCGCGGGAGCTGAAAATAGCCCCGGGCACAGTCATGGTGCACAAACGGAATCTCTTCAGCAAACTGGGTATCAGCTCACATTACGAGCTGTTTTCGCTCTTTATCGACGACCTCAGCAGCATTTAAAATGTCAATATAAACAATTAGTTAAGAAACCCATACCGTCGCAATGGTATTCTGTTCGTCCGCCTGCTCGAAGAACATTTCCGACCAGTCTCAAGCTCCCGGGAAAACACCATGTTCGACTTTAACTTCGGCCTCGGTGACGACATCGATCTGCTGCGAGAGTCAGTCAGCGATTTCGCCGCAGATCGCATTGCCTGTCGCGCCGCGCAAATTGACGAGTCCAATCAATTCCCCCGCGACCTGTGGCCCGAGTTGGGCGCAATGGGACTCCTGGGTATCACTGTCGAGGAAGCGTACGGTGGAGCGGGGCTCGGGTACCTCGCACATGTGGTCGCGATGGAGGAAATCAGCAGGGCGTCGGCTTCCGTCGGGCTTTCCTACGGCGCGCACTCCAATCTCTGTGTCAATCAGTTGAGACGCTGGGGTACATCGGAACAGAAAAAGCAGTATCTGCCGAAACTCGTTTCCGGCGAACATGTCGGTGCGCTGGCAATGAGCGAAGCTGGCGCGGGCTCGGACATTATGGGAATGACGGCGACCGCGAAAAAGGATGGCGATGCGTGGATCCTCAATGGCAGCAAAATGTGGATTACGAACGCGCCGGAAGCGGACATCTCGATCGTCTACGCTGTGACGGCGTTCAACGACAACGGCCACAACAAGCTCAGTGCCTTTATCGTTGAAATGGACGCACCCGGCGTCAGTACCGCGCAGAAGCTCGACAAACTGGGCATGCGCGGATCCGATACCGGCGAGATCGTTCTCGACAATTGCCGCGTGCCACCAGGTAACCTGTTGGCAACTGAAGGGAAGGGTGCTGCTATTTTAATGAGCGGGTTGGACTATGAGCGGCTGGTGCTGGCTGCGGGTCCGCTTGGCATCATGAGAGCCTGTTTCGACCTGGTGATGCCTTATCTTCACGACCGCAAACAATTCGGTCAGCCAATCGGGACGTTTGAACTGATGCAGGGAAAAATCGCAGACATGTATACGGCGATGAATTCGTGCCGCGCCTATGTGTATGCTGTAGCCAAAGCCTGCGACGATTCGCGGACGACTCGATTCGATGCGGCCGGTTGCATTCTGCTGGCGGCGGAGCGTGCAACGTGGATGGCGGGGCAGGCGATTCAGGCGCTGGGCGGGAACGGCTATATTAACGACTATCCCGCTGGTCGCCTTTTTCGTGATGCCAAGCTCTATGAAATCGGAGCGGGCACCAGCGAAATTCGGCGTATGCTAATTGGCCGCGAGTTGTTTGACGCCACCAATTGACGGAAAATATTCAATCACGCCAATGCCGATTCTAGTAACAAAAATCAAGTCGGACTCAAAGGACTTTACGAAAAACGATGAGTCGAATCGGGGTCTTGCGGCCGAACTCAAAGGCATAAAAGCCAAGATATCCGAAGGCGGCAGCGATCGCGCCCGTCAGAAACACGTGGCGCGCGGCAAATTGTTACCTCGGGACCGGATTCGATCGCTTGTCGATCGCGGTTCTCCGTTTCTCGAAATTGGACAACTCGCAGCCTATGGCATGTACGACGATGAAGTGCCCTCGGCCGGCATTATCACGGGAATCGGTCAGGTCAGCGATATCGACTGTGTCATCGTCGCCAATGATGCAACGGTGAAAGGTGGAACCTATTACCCGCTGACGGTAAAAAAGCATCTCAGGGCCCAGGAAGTGGCACTACAAAACGGGCTGCCGTGTATTTATCTCGTTGATTCCGGCGGGGCGTTCCTGCCCATGCAGGACGAGGTGTTTCCGGACCGCGATCACTTCGGCCGGATCTTTTACAACCAGGCACAGATGTCGGCCAGGGGAATTCCACAAATTGCGGCAGTCCTCGGCTCGTGTACGGCGGGTGGCGCGTACGTGCCGGCGATGTGTGATGAAGCCATCATCGTGCGCAACCAGGGAACGATTTTTCTTGGTGGTCCGCCGCTGGTCAAAGCGGCCACAGGCGAAATAGTCGATGCCGAAACGCTCGGTGGCGGTAACGTGCACTCGCGCATATCCGGCGTGACGGACTATCTCGCCAAAGATGATGCAGACGCACTGGCGATGGTCCGGGAATCGATCTCGAACCTGAACTGGAGAAAAGAGATTCCATTGAAGCTACGCGAGCCGGCGGAACCACTCTATCCGGCGGATGAGTTGTACGGAGTCGTGTCGCGCGAATTTCGTTACCCATACGATGTTCGCGAAATAATCGCCCGGCTGGTTGACGGATCGCAGTTTCAGGAATTCAAAGCGCTTTACGGCCCAACGCTCGTCTGTGGTTTCGCTCACTTGTTCGGGTATCCGGTTGGCGTTGTTGCGAACAATGGCATCCTGTTTTCGGAATCCGCGCAAAAAGGCGCGCATTTCGTCCAGCTTTGTAATCGACGCGGGATTCCGCTGGTTTTTCTGCAAAACATCACGGGCTTCATGGTCGGTCGAAAGTACGAGCACGGTGGCATTGCGAAAGACGGGGCGAAAATGGTGAACGCGGTTGCGACGGCCTCAGTGCCCAAGTTCACTGTGATCATCGGCGGCTCGTTTGGCGCGGGAAATTATGCGATGTGCGGCAGGGCGTACAGCCCGAGAATGCTCTGGATGTGGCCGAACGCGCGAATTTCGGTGATGGGTGGCGAGCAGGCGTCGCTGGTGCTGTCGACCGTCAAGCGTGAAGGCATGGAATTGCGTGGCGAACAATGGCCGGAGAAAGAACAGACGAATTACGAGCGCCGCATCAGCCGGCAATACGATAAGCAGGGGCACCCTTACTACGCCAGCGCGCGGTTATGGGATGACGGCGTGATTGATCCGATTGATACCCGCCGGATGCTGGGCCAGGCAATATCCGCCTCCATGAACAATCCGCGTGACAAGGAGACGCTGTACGGCATCTTCCGCATGTAAACTGTTCGCATGAGCACACGCCAGGAACAGAATTCAGGAACGCGCGACGTATCTGATGCCCATCGATTCGATTTGGCAAGGCTCGAGGACTACATGCTCTCGCATGTGGAGGGCTTCAGGGCTCCGCTCTCTGTCAGGCAGTTCAAAGGCGGGCAATCGAATCCGACTTATCTCCTGGAATCGCCATCCGGGAAATATGTCCTGCGTCGAAAACCACCCGGCCAGTTACTCCGCTCCGCGCATGCAGTCGACCGAGAATTCAGGGTAATCAGTTCGCTCTATGCTGCGGGCTTTCCGGTTCCCAGGCCGCTGGCGTTATGCGGTGATGACGAAGTTGTTGGCACAATGTTTTTCATCATGGAATTTGTCGAGGGCCGGATCTTCTGGGACCTCGATTTGCCCGAATGCGACCCGGACGAACGCAGCGCGCTGTACGACAGCATGAACTGGACGATCGCCAGCCTGCATGCTTTTGATTTTGCCAAGCTGGGTCTTGGAGAATTCGGCCGGCCCGGTAACTACTTTGAACGGCAGATCTCCCGCTGGTCGCGGCAGTACGTCGCCTCCGAGACTTCGAAGATCGATGCCATGGACAGGCTGATGGCGTGGCTGCCGGCGCATATTCCGACGGACGATGCATCGACCGTCGTGCATGGGGATTTTCGTCTCGACAACCTGATCTTTCACCCGACCGAGGCTCGGGTGATTGCCGTTCTGGACTGGGAGCTGTCGACGATCGGTCATCCGCTGGGAGACTTCACTTATCACCTGATGTCCTGGCAAATGCCAAAAATCGGTATCGGCAGCACCGGCCTGGTCGGCAAAGATCTCGCTGCGCTGGGGATACCATCAGAAGACGAATACGTTTCAAGGTACTGCGAACGAACCGGACGCGTCGATGGCATACCGGATCGCAATTTCTACGCGGCCTACAACTTTTTCCGCCTTGCAGCGATCCTCCAGGGCATAGCCGGGCGCGTCCGCGACGGCACGGCTTCGAGCGCACACGCGGAGCGTGCGATTCAGGCGGTGGAACCGCTCGCCACTATCGGATGGGAGTTCGCGCAAAGGCTCAACTGAGGCTGGTTCAACAAGCTGCTAGAATGCATCCCCGAAGTTCCATCCAGCGAACGAATGAAACAATGGCGATCAAGTACGACGCACTGATGTCAGCGAGTCTGTCTGACATCCCGATCAGTTACGACGAAAAAGATGTCGTGCTCTATGCGCTTGGGACGGGGTTCGGCAGCGACCCAGGAAACCCGCGCGAGTTGCCTTATGTATTTGAACAACGCGGCCCACATACCGTCCCGACGTTCGCCAGTATGCTGGTCCCGGAATCATTTCTTGCCGGTTCCGGCTGCAACGTTCGAAAGATATTGCACAGGACGCAAAGCCTGGCGCTCTACCGTCCGTTGCCACCAGCAGGTAATTTTCTTGCCAATCAAAGGGTTACCGGCGTTATTGATCGAGGTGCCGAGCAAGGCGCTGAGATCGAGATTGAAACGGAATTGCGTCGGACCGGCGACGATACGGTTATCTGTACGCTTGTCAGTCGATTGATTGCCAGGGCCGACGGCGGCTTCGGTGGGCCGCCGCCGCTTGCACGGGAGCGCCATGTACTGCCGGATCGCGAACCGGACCTCGTCTGCGATCTGCCAACCCGGCCTGATCAGGCGCTGCTGTTTCGCTTGTCAGGTGATCTCAATCCACTGCATGCGGATCCGCTGGTTGCCAGGGAGGCCGGCTTCGATGCACCGCTTCTGCATGGTCGCTGCACGTACGGAATTGCCTGTCGTGCTGTACTGAAGACAGTTTGCGACTACGACTTCACATTGATCACCGGATTTGACGTTCGTTTCAGCGCGCCGGTATTTCCGGGCGATATCGTAACGACCGAGATGTGGCAGGACCGAAATATCGTTTCGTTCCGTTGCAAGGTAAGCGCGCGGAACGTCGTCGTTATCAACAACGGCAAATGTACGCTTGCCGCCTAGGCAAGAAAATTTCAGGAATTGAATATGACTGAGCGAATCATCACAACGATAGAAAACCATGTTGCAACTGTGATGCTGAATCGTGCGGACAAGCGAAATGCAGTTGATACGGCGATGTTCGAGGCGCTGATACAGACTGCTGATGCGCTGGCCAGTGACAAGTCCGTGCGCGCTGTCATTCTTCACGGAGACGGCGGGCATTTTTGCGCCGGGATCGATATTTCTGTCTTTCAGGGCGTCGGTGTCGGAAAGGACGTTGCTGCGAAGCTGGCTCCCCGAACCGGAAGTACGGCGAATTTCTTTCAGAGTGCGGCGACCCTCTGGCGCGAATTGCCAGTGCCGGTCATCGCCGCGTTGCGTGGCACGGTATTCGGGGCCGGGCTGCAGATCGCGATGGGAGCGGACATGCGATACGCGGCGCCGGATGTCCGAATGTCCGTGATGGAAATCAAATGGGGTCTCATTCCGGACATGGCGATCACGACGACGTTGCCAGGCGTAATTGCGGAAGATAAGGCCCGCGAACTTGCGTATACGGGACGCATACTCTCCGCTGATGAAGCGCTGACGGCCGGACTGGTTACACAAGTGGTCGATGATCCGTTTCTGCGGGCAAAGGAGATAGCGGCAGAAATTGCTGCAAAATCGCCGGATGCCATCAGGGCAATCAAAAAACTGATTAACGAATCGTGGAAGGGTGATTCGGCAGCCGGCCTGCGTCGTGAAGCCGAACTGCAGGCTATCGTAATGGCCGGCGAGAACCAGGCCGAAGCCGCCCGTGCCAATATTGAAAAGCGTGATCCTCGATTTGCAGATCCCGTTAGCTAACGGGGCGACGGTCCTGGTTCTTGAGTGTCAGCGTCAGGATCATCGGAAATTCACTGCAAATGTCCGCCGCCATATCCGTTTTGCCGTGAAACCACTTCGGGATCCAGTTGATGGATCCCATGATCGCGTTTCCGGTCATGCGTACGTCGCACGGCGCGATACTGCCATCCTCGATTCCGCGCCTGAGAATCGTTTCGAAGCTCGCGCTGTGTTGGCGAGAAACTTCGAGAATTTCGTTGCGGTGTACACGCTTGAGCGACGGAATTTCACTCATTATCGCGACCGGTCCGGCATCGCCGACCATGATCTCCACGTGGTACTGGATGTAGAGGAGCGCCTGCTCAAATCCCGTGTCGCCGTCACGAACTGCCCGTTCCATCGCTTCTCGTCCGAGCTCGGCCGCGCGCAGATAGCACTGGAAGACCAGCTCCTCCTTGTTTTTGACATAGTAGTAAAGCGCAGCGTCCGTCAGCCCAAGGTGGCGAGACACGTCTTTAAGGGACGTGCCGCTATAACCCTTCTGGTTGAAGCAGGCGGCCGCCGCTTTAAGAATGCGGTGCCGTTGCAATTCGAATCGGGTTTCATCAGGTTTTGCGGTCATTTTCAATATTTGCCTGTATTTACCGTCGCTACGCACTTGAACTCTTGTCAAGACTGCATTATTTTAATCTACATTAAAATTATTGCAACGCCAGAAATTATTGATTTAAAAAGAAATAACCGCGCATATGCGGTGATTTCCGGCGCAATCAGTTCGAGGGTACAGGGCAATGAGCATCGCTCAATCCGATTTGCCGGCGATATCCGGCAAGACCGAGACACCTCCGCTACGCTTTGTCACCGCTGCATCGCTGTTCGATGGCCACGATGCGGCGATCAATATCATGCGCCGGCTGATTCAGGCGCAGGGCGCCGAAGTCGTTCACCTGGGACACAACCGCAGCGTCGATGACATCGTTCGCGCCGCCGTCCAGGAAGACGCTGACGCGATCGCCGTCAGTTCGTATCAGGGCGGTCATAACGAATTCTTCCGTTACATGATCGATCGGCTCCGCGAGTCGGGCGCACCCCATATCAAAGTGTTCGGTGGTGGCGGCGGAACGATCACGCCGGATGAGATCGCCGGATTGATGGATTACGGCGTTGAACGCATTTATCACCCGCACGACGGCATGAACATGGGCCTCAAGGAAATGATCGCGGATCTCATCTCGCGAACAGAGCAAGGGCGTCGGGCCACAATTTCTCCCAGGGCAATCCGTGCAGGACAGTCGACTGACGTCGCTGCGACGATTTCGGCGATCGAGCAAGGCCTGTTCGGCGAAGCAGGACTTGCTGCGTTGCGAAAAGAGTGGCAATTGAAATCGGGAACTGTCCCTGTCATTGGAGTCACAGGTACGGGTGGCGCAGGCAAGAGCAGTGTCACCGATGAAATGCTCAATCGATTCCTGACTGGCTACCCGGAAATGAAAATTGCTGTGGTTGCCGTTGACCCAACCCGTCGACGAACGGGGGGTGCATTGCTCGGCGACCGAATTCGCATGAACTCGCTGCGTTCCGAACGCGTTTACATGCGATCGATTGCCACGCGACGACAACATCTCGCGACCAGCGAGGTGCTGGCGGATCAGATTGCCTTCCTGAAGTCGCTGGATTTCGACATGATCATTGTGGAGACGGCAGGCATCGGCCAGAGCGACAGTGAGATTGTAGACCTGGTGGACTTTTCCGTTTACGTCATGACCAGTGACTATGGCGCCGCAAGCCAGCTCGAAAAGATCGACATGATCGACTTCGCGGACGTCATCGTATTGAACAAATACGATAAACGAGGCGCCGAAGATGCACTTCGCGATATTCGCAAGCAATGGAAAAGAAATCACGTGCGTTTTGAGACGGCCGACGAAGACATTCCGGTCTATCCGACGATCGCCAGTCAGTTCAATGATCCCGGAATCAGCTGGATGTTCTTTCAACTGTGCAAGCGGATGGCGGCCAAGCTTGGACTCGACGACGAGCTGTGGACGCCAGCGCTGGATGTCTCACAAAAAGAGCCGCGCGCAATGGCGATCATTCCCGGAAATCGCATTCGATACCTGGCGGAGATCAGCGAGCATGGCCGCGGTGTAAATCAAAGCGTGCTTCGACAGGCTGGCGCGGCGAGTCAATTGCAACACCTGTACGAGGCATTAAGGGCACTTGATGATCCTGATTTGCCAGAAAAACTTGGTGCGTATATGCCAAACGCGCTTGCCGACAACAAGGACAGATCCATCCTCGTCCTTCGGCAGCGATACCAGGAAGCGTTGCAGGAGTTGAGCAGCGATGCGATTTCCCTGCTGCGCGAATGGCCCGCTCGACGCGATGCCGTTCGCTGCGATGAATATTCCTACGAAGTGCGTGGCAAGGCGGTTACCGGATCCAACTATATCGAATCATTGAGTCATCAAAAGATTCCAAAAATTGCGACTCCCGACTACGCTGACTGGGGCGAGCGACTCAAATTCCTGATGAAGGAAAACCTGCCCGGCGCGTATCCGTATACGGCAGGTGTCTATCCCTATCGACGCCTCGGCGAGGATCCGACCCGGATGTTCGCAGGCGAAGGCACGCCTGAACGAACGAATGCACGTTTTCATTATCTTTCACTTGGGCAGGATGCCGCCAGGCTGTCCACTGCTTTCGATTCGGTGACTTTATACGGCGAGGATCCGCACGTGCGGCCGGACATCTTCGGCAAAGTTGGAAACTCCGGTGTTTCGATCGCATCCGTCGATGATCTGAAGAAACTTTATTCAGGGTTCGATCTTTGTTCGCCAACGACGTCCGTTTCAATGACGATCAACGGTCCGGCACCAATGATCCTGGCATTTTTCATGAATGCCGCGATCGATCAGCAAATCGAAAAGCACCTCAAGGAAACTGGCGGCTGGGATGTCGCCAGCCGGACGATCGACGCGTATTTTTCGGGTAAACCGCGACCAACCTATGGCGGAAAGCTGCCGGCCGGAAACGATGGCCTGGGGCTGGCGTTGCTGGGTATTTCCGGAGACCAGCTGGTTGATCCGGAAACTTATGAGCAAATTCGCCAGCAAACGCTGGCATCGGTGCGAGGCACGGTGCAGGCCGACATCCTCAAGGAAGACCAGGCGCAGAACACCTGCATCTTCTCGACGGAATTTGCGATGAAGATGATGGGTGACGTGCAGCAGTTTTTCATCGACAATAAAGTTCGCAACTATTACAGCGTATCGATCAGTGGATATCACATCGCCGAAGCCGGTGCGAATCCGATCAGCCAGCTGGCCTTCACTTTGTCGAATGGTTTTACGATCGTTGAGTATTACCTTGCCCGCGGAATGAGCATCGACGATTTCGCGCCAAACTTAAGTTTCTTTTTTTCGAATGGCATGGATCCGGAGTATTCGGTGATAGGCCGGGTGGCGCGCCGAATCTGGGCCCGGGCGATGCGGGAACGCTATGGAGCGAGCCCGCGAAGCCAGATGATGAAATACCATATTCAGACGTCCGGTCGAAGCCTCCACGCACAGGAGATCAGCTTCAACGATATTCGTACAACATTGCAGGCGCTGTACGCACTTTTTGATAACTGCAACAGCCTGCATACGAACGCCTTTGACGAGGCAGTGACGACGCCGACGGAGCAATCCGTTCGTCGGGCCGTCGCGATCCAGATGATCATTGCCAGGGAGCTGGGGCTGAACTATTGCGAGAATCCGTTGCAGGGCTCGTTCATCATCGATGAATTGACGGATCTTGTAGAGGAAGCTGTTTTCAAGGAGTTCGATCGACTATCGGAGCGAGGGGGTGTGCTTGGTGCAATGGATACCATGTACCAGCGCGGCAAGATCCAGGAAGAAAGCCTTTACTACGAAAGCAAGAAGCACGACGGGTCATATCCGCTGATCGGCGTGAACACATTTTTGCCCAAGAAAGGACAGGAAGACGAAGTCCATGACCTTGAGTTAATCCGCTCGACAGAGGCCGAGAAAGACGACCAGATTCGGCATGTGCGGCAATTTCGTGATAGGCACCAGGAAGATTCCGCGGCGGCGATTGCCAGTCTCAAAGACGTCGCAAGATCGCGCGGAAACGTGTTCGAAGAACTGATGCGGACGGTGAAATCCAATTCCCTCGGGCAAATATCCGCGGCACTTTACGAAGTCGGTGGCGAATATCGACGCAATATGTAGGCCGCCAGGATCGGGACAGATGCCGGGTTCTGACCGCGCCGATAATCTGAGGTAAGCTTGGCGACATTACAATTGCGATGGTTTTCCTGTGGTTATCGACGCCCGACTCAAATCCCTGTTCATATTTCCCGCAGTCGGGATTGTTTTAGTCCTGCTGGTTTTTTCCCTGTTTCAGGCTTTCGTGTCGGATCATGAAAAGACGGCGTGGCTAGGCGCGGCAATCGCCGCTTTACCGTTGCCGATCCTGCTCGGCTGGCTCACGTTAAGTTCGAAAGAACGCACCAGCGAAAACCTGCCGTTCCTGCTGACCATGGCCGCCGCAGGCGTCATGGTCGCGGTGTGGGAGCAGTTCATCGAGGTTACAGGCGGATGGGCGCCTACCGCGGTTGCCCTGGCCAGTGCGTGTATTTTCGGCATTTATGTATTCTGGTACTCGCGATTCGGCCGGGTACCCAGCGCACTCCTTGCGGTCGGTAATCGCCTACCCGCGTTCGAACTTCCGGACAGCGATGGCGGGCGTTTCAGTTCCGGGGAGCTTTTGGGCTCGCCCGCTGTGGTGTTGTTCTACAGGGGAAACTGGTGCCCGTTGTGCATGGCGCAGATAAAGGAGATGGCCAACCGGTACAAGGACCTGGAGGCCATGGGCATCAACATTGTTCTGATTAGTCCGCAACCGGATGAACAAAGTCGCAAACTGGCATTGATGCACAAAGTCCCCTTTCGTTTTCTGGTAGACAAAGACAACGACCTTGCCGCATCGCTTGGTATCGGGGTTGCCAATGGCGTTCCGATCGGATTGCCTGGCGGCTATGCACCGGATACCGTATTGCCGACGCTGGTCGTAACCAATGCGAGCGGTACGATCGTTTTTTCAGACCAGACCGACAATTATCGGGTTCGACCGGAACCAGATATTTTTTTGGCGATTCTTCGCCGATCAGGAGTAGTCCCGAAGTGAGCAACGATCAAACCGGCAGTATTCTCGATCCCCCGGCGTTTAACAAAAACACCTATCTTGAATTTCTCGGATTCAAAATAATTGCGTGGAAAGAGGGCTACACCAAAATCGAAATGCCGGTGCGTCCGGATCATCGCAATACGGTTGGATATCTTCATGGCGGTGTCATCGCATCGCTCCTCGATCTCGCCGGCGCTGTCGCAGGAAGTTACGGAGTGTCTGAGAAATTCGTGGCCATCACAGTAAATCTGAATTGCAATTATATGGCGCCGCATACTGCCGAAACCGCCATTGCAGAAGGCGAGCTCGTCAGGACTACCCAGTCATTGTTTTTCGCACAGGCCAGGTTGATGGACCCGCAAAGTCATCGCCTTTGCGCGACGGCTACCGGCACGTACAAAAGGCAGTCGCGTGACCCGAATCATGCCGTGCCCAAAAAGCGAGATTCGTCATGAACTGGTTGAACCTGGAAAACAAAGTCGCACTCGTGACCGGCGCAGGTAGCGGACTGGGCCGACAATTCGCCACAACGCTTGCCGCCGCAGGTGCGAAAGTCGCGTTGGCGGCAAGGCGACGGGAGAAGCTCGAGGAGACCGCCGCAGCAATTCGTGATAGCGGTGGTCATGCAATTTGCCTGGAACTCGACGTTACCGACACGTTGTCGGTTACCAATTGTGTGCGGGAGACCGAGAGTGAACTCGGTACGCCCGATATTCTTGTCAACAATGCGGGCATTGCCCGCCAGGCTTACCTGACAGAAATGAGTGAAGCGGATTGGGACAATGTGCTTGATACGAACCTCAAGGGCGTTTTTTTGGTTGCGCAGGCCACTGCAAAATCGATGATTCGATCGGGCAGGCCAGGCAGCATTATTAATATCGCGTCAATACTCGGCTACCGCGTGAGCAAAGCGCTGGGTTCATACATCGCGTCGAAAGCCGGTGTAATTCAGTTAACCAAGGCGATGGCGCTCGAATGGTCACGTAACAATATTCGTGTCAATGCGCTTGCGCCGGGCTACTTCATAACCGAAATCAACGAACATCAGTTTAATGAATCTACCCATGAAAAATTGAAACATGTGGTGCCGATGGGGCGGGTCGGCGAGCTGCAGGAAATATCGGGCCCTCTGCTGCTGCTCGCCTCGGACGCCGGCAGTTACATGACGGGCAGCATTGTTACCGTAGACGGCGGACACCTCTGCAACAGTCTGTAGAATTCAAAAAGGCACACTGCGGGATATCGCCATGGGCCCATTGAAGGGCTTTAAAATCATCGAGGTGGCCGGAATCGGCCCAACGCAGTTTTGCGGAATGCTGCTCGCCGACATGGGCGCATCAATCATTCGGATTGAGCGCCCCGGCGGAACTGATGTTGGCGTTGGTTTGCCGGCAAGATTTAACTTGATGAACCGAAGCCGGCCGGCGATTGCAGTAGATCTGAAATCTGCTGCCGGTTCGCAACTCATACTGAAACTTTGTGAATCCGCGGACGCGATATTTGAAGGATTCCGTCCGGGCGTGATGGAGAAACTGGGCCTCGCGCCGGATATTTGCCGGCAGAGAAACCGTCGCCTCGTGGTTGGGCGGATGACCGGTTGGGGTCAGGATGGCCCACTCGCCGATTCCGTTGGGCACGACGGCAACTACGCGGCATTGTCCGGTGCGTTGGCGGCAATCGGTGAAAAAGGTGGCAGCCCGGCGATTCCATTGAATCTTGTGGCAGATTTCGGTGGCGGCGGAGCCTATCTCGCAATTGGCATTCTGGCCGCACTGCTGGAAGTGCATCGATCCGGCGAAGGTCAGGTCGTTGATTCAGCAATGGTCGATGGTGCCGCGTCATTGATGACATTATTTTATGGCATGTATTCCGGCGGTTTGTGGCGTAACGAACGCGGCAGCAATTTCCTCGATGGTGGTGCGCCCTTCTATCGAACTTACAAGACGAGTGACGAGAAATACGTCGTCGTTTGTGCGATCGAGCCTCGTTTCTATGGCGAACTCCTGGATACGCTGGGGATCACCGGAGTTTCGCCGCAAGATCAGCACAACCAGGCAAATTGGCCGACTCTGCAGAAAACAATCGAGTCAATCTTCGTAACGAAAACGCGTGCTGAGTGGTGCGAGACCTTCGCCGACAGGGATGCCTGTTTCGCACCGGTCCTGTCTGTCGCGGAAGCGCCGCAGCATGCGCATAACAAAGCGCGAAATACGTTTATTGAAGTGGATGGTGTCGTCCAGCCGGCTCCAGCACCACGTTTTTCACGTACTGTGTCTGAGGTGCGGTCAGGGCCTTTTGCGCCGGTAACCGGTAGTCGGGAGTTACTGCTGGATTGGGGCTTCACCAATGACGAAATTCGCAAGTTCGATACTGACGGTGCATTTGGATCGAAATGAAGAAGGAACGTGATGAAGTCTGCGCGTCTGTCGCCGAGGCAATAGGAAATACGCCGTTGGTCGATTTGCAGAGGATCACAAAGGAACTCGACGGTCGGATTCTTCTGAAGCTTGAATACCTGAATCCGGGAGCGTCAAAGAAAGACAGGGCGGCTCTTTGCATTATCGAGGCGGCGGAAAAAAGCGGCACGCTCTGCCCCGGCCAAACCGTCATCGAGCTGACAAGCGGAAACATGGGAACCGGGCTCGCACTCGTCTGCGCGGTCAGGGGTTATCCGTTCATTGCCGTAATGTCTAAAGGAAATTCGCCGGAGCGCGCTGGAATGATGCGTGCACTCGGTGCTGAAGTGGTGCTTGTCGACCAGGGTCCGGGTGCGTGCGCGGGCAAAGTGAGCGGCGATGATCTGAAACGGGTCGACGAGGAAACAACCCGGTTAGCCAATGAACGCGGGGCGTTTCGTGCCGATCAGTTCAGGCATCTCGGCAATAGGGCCGCACATTATGAACATACGGCGCCGGAAATATGGAGACAGAGCGGGGGCCGGGTCACCGCTTTTTGTGATTTCGTCGGGTCCGGCGGCTCGTTTGCCGGTTGCACGGGTTATTTCAAGGAGCAAGACCCCGATATCGCCTGCTTTGTTGTCGAGCCGGAAGGTGCTGCTGCGTTGGCTGGCACTATGGTCACGAAAGTGGATCATCCGATCCAGGGCGGCGGATATGCGATGTCGAATCTCGATCAATTGCATGGCGTTGTGGCGGACGGATATTTGACTGTGACAAGCGAAGACGCCGTCGACATGACGCAAAGACTTGCGAGGGAAGAGGGAATTTTCGCCGGCTTCTCGACTGGCGCAAATCTTTCAGCCGCGTTGAGTTTGTTAAAGGGACCGTTGCCCGGCGCAACAATCGCAATCATCGCATGCGATTCCGGGATGAAGTACCTGAGTACTGACCCCTGGTCTTCAGGTCGTTAATTCTTATTCCAGCGCTTTTGACAACGCGTTGAAAAAATCATATTCATCAATTGCATCGGTGCCAACTGGTTTCGGTTGCGCGCCCCACATCGCAACCACGAGTCGGCTGTCCGGATGGACGTAGATAAACTGGCCGAAGATCCCAATCGCCGCGTATGCGCCCCTGTCGAGCGGCCACCACATATAACCGTACTCAACGCGTTCCCCGCCAATGGTTTTCGATGTCGTGGCGGCATCTACCCAACCCTGAGGCAATGTTTCTTCGCCATTGATGACGCCGCCGGCCAGCATGAACTGGCCAAAGCGCGCGTAGTCGCGCAAGGTGGCCGATAACCCACTGCCGCCGATTTCGAGACCGTCAGCGGATTCGAGCCACCATCTCGCTTCGGATTCCATTCCGTACGGAATCCATATTTTTTCGGACAAGTAATCGGCGACAGGCCTGCGGGTCGCCGCACGGACGAGTGCGCCAACTACTGATGTTTCTCCGGTGCTGTAATTCCAGCGTGTACCTGGTTCCGCGGCGCGATCAAGGTTAGCCATCAACGCGAGAATTTCGCCGGGTTGCTGTGAGATCTGCGCCTCGAGCATCGCACGACGGTCAGAATTCGGATCCGTATAGGTTTCGTTCCACTCGGCACCTGATGCCATCTGCAACAGGTTTCGAACAGTGACTCCGTCATAGGCCGAGCCTTTGAATTGCGGCAGGTAATCGGTCAACGCGTCATCGATACTCCCGATGTGTCCATCTTTGATGGCCATTCCGACGAGCGTGGCGGTTATCGACTTTACAACTGACATCGACATCCATTTCGTCTTGTTGGTATTGCCAAGGAAATACTCCTCGAACGCGACCTCCCCGTCTTTAATGGCGATTATTCCGCTCACCCGGTTAAGCGAAAGAAAGTCGTACAGGTCGTACTCTTTCTCTCTCGAGGTGAAGCGAAAATTTTGCAACTGCTCTTTTCTATTTGTCAGCTTCGACGCTGAGATTCCGGCATGGACAGCACGCGTCGGAAACAATCGATCAATATTGCGAAACGTATTGACCTGGATGTCAGGGAAGAGAGCGCCGTCGTAAACCTGCCTGACAGTGCCAATGGTTTCGTCACGGTGTGGGTACGGCAATTCTTGTGCCGGTAATGTTGGTCCGACTGCAAACAGGCTGGTCAAAACTATCGTTCGTCCGAACACATCAATGCTCATCGACCAGTTCAGGAAAGGAATCCGGCGGTACGCGATGCATCGTAGCTTGTTCATATGCGTAGGCAAGACCAATTAACAGGCCCTCTGAGTAGGGTCGGCCAAGTATCTGCAGACCCGCAGGCAAGTGGCGATAGGTGTAGCCCATCGGCACGGTAACCGCCGGCAGTCCGGTTGCCGGCGCGACCAATTGACTGTTGTCACCGCGATACTCTTCTTCGCCCTTGTCAACGTGCGCGGGCGGGTTTGTCCATGAGGGATAAATAATTGCATCGACGCCCGCATCATCCATCGACCCGACGGCATCGGCGAGATATGCCTGCCTGCCTTCATGCTCATCGTAATCAAGGCACGGCGGGTCCAGGTCTTCTGGATGTACATCCGACGGATTCACACTCCAGCGCTCAAGGCGACCCTCAATGTAGGGCGAGTAGTCACCGGACTCCAGCACCTGTACGACATCGGTGATGGGTGCATCGTCACCCAGAGAGTGGAGGTATACGGCCACGTCGTACCGGAATCGATTGCACCAGTAGTCGGCGTCAATATGCTCATCGAAATTGCGGATGGCGAAGTTGTCCACGATTACGGCACCTGCTTTTTCAAGATCAACAAGCGCCTTTTCAAAAACCTTTATTACAGCCGGATCGGCGTCTTCAGTATTGACCAGCGCTCGAAGAACCCCGATCCGTCTTCCCTGCAGCGCGCCGCGGTCAAGAAAGTGCGTGTAATCGGGCTCACGTCGATCGCGCCCTGCGGTCGTATAAAGATCCGCCGGGTCATAGCCTGCCAATACGTTAAATGCTTTTGCGCCGTCGGTAACCGTACGGGTCATTGGTCCTGCGATGTCCCTGTCGAAAAATAGCGGGATGACGCCGTCACGGCTTGTCAGTCCTATAGTCGAGCGAATGCCGAATAGCGCGAGATGTGATGAAGGCCCGCGGATCGAATTGCCGGTATCCGATCCCATGCCGATGACGCCGAAACTGGCGGCCGCGGCGGATGCTGTTCCGCCACTCGAACCGGCGGGCACCCGATCCAGATCGTACGCGTTCGCTGTCGTACCGTAGGACGAGCTGACTGTTTGTCCGGCGCTGAACGCCCACTCTGCCATGTTCGTTTTGGCGATGATTATTGCGTCAGCCTCCCGAAGTTTTCGCACCATGAAAGCATCGTCCGGAGGAATACTGCTTTTGAGTGCTAT
The DNA here is from genome assembly GCA_027621915.1 of Pseudomonadota bacterium. GTDB lineage: Bacteria > Pseudomonadota > Gammaproteobacteria > Steroidobacterales > Woeseiaceae > SZUA-117. The sequence continues at coordinate 17,753 of JAQCAD010000024.1, read as the reverse complement.
CGATCCGCCACTCGTCGGCATATCAGCCGTGTCGAAATTGTCCTTGAGAAGCACTGGCACGCAGAACAATGGACCGAGCTTTTCCCCGGCGGCTACGCGTTCGTCGATCCGTTCGGCTTTTGCGACAGCATCCGGATTGGTAAATATGACGGCATTGAGCCCCGAAGATTTGTCGTAAGTTTCGATACGTTTCAGATAACCTTTTACGATTTGCGTGCACGACATGTCGCCTGCAACGATCGTTGCCTGGACATCGCCAATGGTTGCTTCCACAAACTGGAACGGCGGGGTCGGTTCGTCCGGTGTGCACGCGCCAATAGCGGCCATGCACAGGCTGAAAATAATCGTTCGACAAGACTTTCGCTCAGCTCCAATCATCCTGCAGACACTCACATGACCCGGTTGCATAGTGCCGCGAGTCTGACGCGATAGCGGCAATTTTGCACTTGTCCGGCGGCGGGCGCGGGCGTATACTCACTTGCTTGTCAACAGCAAGTATATTGATTCTTAACGTAAGTTGTTGTTTTTAGGATTGTAAACACCGACCCCGTGTCCACAAATCTCCAGACATCATCGCCGTCAGACCGAACGCTCACACAGTCTGAACGAACGGCCATCTCGGATCGCGCAATGCTCGATGCGGCCGTCGATCTGATCCTCGAGCATGGCACCGACAAAACGACGCTTGCCGCGATTGGCGAGAAGGCCGGGTATAGCCGGGGACTGGCGACTTACCGGTTTGGCTCCAAGGCAGGTTTGTTCGACGAGGTCTGTAAATCGATATCGCGCCGCTGGCTCGACTACCTGAACGACGGCGTCGGTGAGGAATTTGGCGTCGACGCGATGTGCGCCGCACTGGACGCCTATTTTCGGTTTGTTTCGGACATGCCGCGGGAAGCGCGCGTGCTGCAGATCCTCTATTGCGCGGCGGCGAGCCCGAAATCGGAATATCAGGAAACCTCGGTCAATCTGCATCAACGACAACGAGATGATGTCGCGGAGTGGATTCGACTTGGCATCGAAAATGGCAGCGTGCGTGACGACGTCAACCCGGAAAGTGTTGCTGCGCAGTACATTGCCTACATTTCGGGCATGACGTACCTGTGGTTGATTCATCCGACTTCGGTTGATTTTCACGGGGCCAATGAAGATATGAAAAAACATCTCAAACTTTCACTCAGGGCCAATTCAGGAATTAAATGATGACAGACGCCTTTATTTACGATCACGTGCGCAGCCCACGCGGCCGCGGCCGGTCCAACGGTTCACTTCACGAGGTGACACCGATCGATCTCGCGTCCCAGGTCCTGGCAAGCCTGCGCGACAGAAACAATCTGGACACCAGTAAACTTGATGACGTCATTATGGGTTGCGTGTCACCGGTCGGAGAACAGGGATCGGTGATTCCACGCACAGCGGTGTTGAACGCCGGCTATGACCAGCGTGTCCCGGGCAAACAACTGAATCGCTATTGCGCATCGGGCCTTGAGGCGGTCAATACAGCGGCGGCGCAAATCATGTCGGGGCAATCTGATCTCACGATCGGTGGTGGCATTGAATGTATGTCACGCGTGCCCATGGGTTCTGACTCCGGAGCAATGCATGCGGACCCGGCCATCGCGTATCGACTGTATTTCGCGCCGCAGGGTATCGGTGCCGATCTTATTGCGAGCCTGAACGGATTCAAGCGCAAGGATGTCGATGCCTATGCCGTCGAAAGTCAGAAGCGCGCAGCGCATGCTTGGGAAAGCGGTTATTTCAAAAACTCCGTTGTACCAATCAAGGATCATATCGGCATGACGTTGCTCGACAAAGACGAGCATATGCGCCCGGGCACGAGCATGGAAGATCTCGCGGGTCTCAAAGCGGCGTTCAGCGTAATGGGTGACCAGGCTGGCTTTGATGCGGTCGCACTGCAGAAATATCCTCAGCTGGAAGCGATCGATCACGTGCATACGGGAGGAAACTCAAGCGGCATTGTTGATGGATGTGCAGCGATGTTGCTCGGCAATAAAGAGATGGGTGATTCCCTGGGGCTCAAGCCACGCGCGAAAATTGTTGGCTTTTCATCGATTGGTTCGGATCCGACGATCATGCTTACTGGTCCGACGCCGTCAGCGGAGAAAGTCCTGAAACGTTGTGGCATGACGACGGCGGATATTGATCTTTTTGAACTGAATGAGGCATTTGCATCTGTCGTCATGCTGTTCATGAAGAACCTGGAAATTCCTCACGACAAGATAAACGTCAATGGCGGTGCTATTGCGATGGGACATCCTCTGGGCGCGACCGGGACGATGATACTTGGAACGGTGCTCGATGAACTTGAGCGTCGCGATCTGAACACCGCCCTGATTAATCTGTGCATTGGCGGCGGAATGGGCACGGCGACGATCATTGAGCGAGTTTAGATATTTGCGGCTGAAGCCGCTCCAACAGAATTTGGATTGAACAATGAAGACAATTAATTTCGAAATTGATGCGGACGGCATTGCAATCGTCACAGTTGACGTGCCGGGCAAGCCAATGAATGTCATCACACCTGAGTTCATGGATGACATTGCCGAAGTTGCGGCGAAGATCCAAAGCGATTCGAACATTAAGGGCGCGGTAGTCACGTCGGGAAAAAGTTCGTTTATGGCGGGCGCCGATCTCAAGGAAATGGTCGCAACGTTCGATCAGCGGACCGACGCAGCAGAAGTCTATGCATGGTGCCGCAAGCTGCAGCAGGCTTACCGCAAGCTCGAAACCTGTGGCAAACCGGTTGCTGCGGCGATAAACGGTACGGCTTTGGGTGGTGGACTTGAACTGGCGCTGGCATGCCACTACCGCGTTGTCGGCAACAACCCAAAGACAAAATTGGGCCAGCCTGAGGTTCAGATCGGTCTGATGCCCGGTGCGGGAGGAACACAAAGACTGCTACGCCTGATGGGTATTGAGCCGGCGCTGCGACTCATGACTGAAGGCACTCACCTCGCGCCCGAGAAAGCGCTCGAGCTGGGCTTCGTCAATCAGGTCGTTGATCAGGGCAGAGAAATTGAAGCGGCGAAGAGGTGGGTAATGAGTTGCGAAGACGCAACCCCCGCATGGGACCAGAAAGGATTCAAAGTTCCGGGCGGCGCAGGCCTTCTCGATCCGCGTGCGATTCAAACCCAGGTGGTCGGCACCGCATTGTTGCAAAAAGCAACGAATCATAACTATCCGGCACCTATCGCAATCATGTCTGCCGTTTATGAAGGCAGTGTGCTGCCGATGGACACAGCGCTTGATGTTGAATCGAAGTACTTTACGAAACTTTTGATGCACCCGACTTCGCGCAACATGACCCGGACGTTGTTCCTTAACAAAGGCGCTGCCGACAAACTGGTGCGGCGACCCGAGGGGCCACCGAAAAGGCCGGTTACGAAGCTTGGCGTTCTGGGCGCTGGCATGATGGGTGCTGGGATAGGGTACGTTTCCGCTTATGCAGGAATGCAGGTCATTTTGCTCGATCGTTCAGTCGCCGATGCGGAGAAGGGTAAGGACTATGCGCGTAGCCTGCTGCAGAAAAGCGTAGACCGTCGAAAGATGGATGCGGACGAAGCTGCTGACATTCTGGAGCGGATAACTACGACGGCGGACTATGCGGATCTCGAGGGTTGTGAGTTGATCATCGAGGCAGTATTTGAAGATCGCAAGATCAAGGCCGACGTAACCGGGAAGACGGAAGCGATAATTGCCGAACATGCGATCTTTGCGTCGAATACATCAACGCTTCCCATTACCGGCCTTGCCGAGGCATCGAAACGGCCGGAGCAGTTCATCGGAATCCATTTCTTTTCTCCGGTCGACAAGATGCCGCTCGTCGAAGTAATCATTGGCGAAAAGACGGGCGACGTCGCGATCGCACAGGCGCTCGACTACATTCAACAAATCAGGAAAACGCCGATCGTTGTCAATGACAGTCGCGGGTTCTATACCAGCCGCGTGTTCGGAACCTACAGCAAGGAAGGCATCACGATGCTGGCGGAAGGCGTAAATTCTGCGCTGATCGAAAACGTGGCCAGGCACGCCGGCATGGCGGTCGGACCGCTGGCGGTCACTGACGAAGTGTCGCTGGAGTTGAGTTATCACGTCTTGGAGCAGACCAGGAATGCCCTGGGTTCGAAATACCGTCCGTCCGCTGCAGATGAAGTGATCACCAGGTTTGTCAAAGAGCTTGGCCGTACCGGCAAGAAAACCGGCAAAGGTTTCTACGAATATCCGGACGGCGAAAAGAAGCGCCTTTGGTCCGGACTGAGTGAGCAATTTCCCCTCGCCGATAGTCAGCCGACGCCGGATGAAGTCCGGAAGCGTCTTTTGTACATACAGGCGATCGAAACAGTCCGATGCATGGATGAGGGCGTTGTCACGCACCCGGCCGATGCGGACATCGGGTCCATTTTCGGTTGGGGATTTCCAGCGTATACCGGCGGGACGATCTCGTTCATTGAGACCGAAGGGCTTGCTGCTTTTGTTGCTGAGGCCGACCGGCTTGCAGCGGCATACGGCGAGCGATTCGCGGTGCCGAAGCGCCTGAGATCGATGGCGAAAAAGGGCGAAACGTTTTACGGCCAGGCCGATGCTGCCGCGAGACGGTCGGCTGCCTAGGAGCGTTCGATGAGTGACTATGAAACAGTCAAGTACGCGACTGACGGCCAGGTCGCCATCGTCACGATCCATCGACCGGAAGCGCTGAATTCGTTTAACCAGGTCTTGCGAGCCGATCTGCTGGCCGCATGCCAGCGCGCCGCTGACGATTCGACAATACGGGCCGTGATATTGACCGGCGAGGGACGTTCGTTCAGTGCCGGCGCGGATCTGAAGGGCAGCCTGAATCCTGATGACAGCATTGAAGATATGCTGCAGACAGAATACCGGCCGGTTCTCGAGTGCATCTGGAACATGGAAAAACCGGTCATTGCAGCGGTAGGTGGATCGGCAGCGGGAATAGGGATGTCATTTGCCCTCGTATGCGACCTGATGATCATGGCGGACAACGCGTTTCTCCTGTCGCCGTTTACGACGATTTCACTCGTTCCCGATGGCGGCCTCAACTGGTTGCTCGTGCACCAGCTTGGATACCGGCGAGCATTCCAATTGAGCATTGAATCGGAACGCATCACGGCAGATCGCTGCCTTGAACTTGGCCTGACCAACAAGGTGGTTCCCGCCGATTCATTGCAGCAGCAAGCATTAAGCTGGGCGAAGTCGCTGGTCGAACGCGCGCCGTTGTCGATCGCTGCGACCAAAAAGGCGATGCGTCATGCCGCAAGCGGTTCGTGGGCGAGTACTTTCGATGTCGAAGCGCCATTGCAGCAATCCCTGCGTGAGAGTTCGGACAGCGCCGAGGGCGTTGCGGCTTTTTTGCAAAAACGCAAACCTGAATTCCAAGGCAAATAGAATTTGCCGACCTACACACTCTGGAAACTGAAATGAAAAGACGTATTTTTGATGAAGAACATGAAACGTTTCGTGACTCGGTCCGAAGCTTTCTGCAAAACGAAATTCAGCCGCACAGTGACAGGTGGCAGGAGCAGGGCATTGTTGATCGTGAGGCGTATTTGAAGGCCGGCGAACAAGGCCTTTTGTTAATGTGGGCCGATGAAGCATACGGTGGTGCGGCCGTAAAAGATTTTCGTTACGAACAGGTGCTGATCGAGGAAAATGCCCGATACGGCGACGCTGGTTTCTTCGCCACACTGCATAGTCGCCTCGTGGGACCTTATATCGGCGAACTGGGAACAAAAGAGCAGAAAGCGAGATGGTTACCAAAATGCGTTAGCGGCGAGCATATTCTCGCGGTTGCGATTACAGAGCCTGGTGCTGGCAGCGACGTTGCCGGCATACGCACAAAGGCGGATGACAAGGGTGATTATTACCTGCTCAATGGTTCGAAGACCTATATTTCAAACGGTATTCTTGCCGACCTCGTAGTCGTCGTTGCTAAAACCGATCAAAGTAAACACGGACTCAGCCTGTTCGTGGTTGAGCGCGGCATGGACGGGTTCGAACGCGGCGAAAACCTGAAGAAAATGGGACTTAAAAGTCAGGATACGGCGGAATTGTTTTTTAACAACGTCAAAGTACCTAAGCAAAACCTGCTGGGTGAATGGAACAAGGGCTTCTATCAGCTGATGCACTTCCTTGCCGAAGAACGGCTGCTTGGCGCGGTGGGTTACCTCGCCACTGCAAACGCGGCGTTCGATATCACGCTGGAATACATCACGGAGAGAAAAGCGTTCGGTCAGGCGATTGGTGACTTTCAGAATTCGCGATTCAAAATGGCGGATATGAGAACGGAAATCGATGTGGCGCAGGCGTTTGTCGATCAATGCGTCGTCGAGCACAACGAAGGCAACCTAAGTGCAGACGATGCGGCAAAAGCGAAGCTCTATACGAGCGAGCTTGAAGGTCGCGTAGTGGATGCCTGCGTGCAGCTGCATGGCGGTGCCGGCTATATGGACGAATACCCGATCAGCCGCATGTATGTGAACGCCAGGATCTCGAGGATCTATGCCGGTAGTTCGGAGATCATGCGTGAAATAATCGCACGGTCTGTCGGTCTTGACCCTCGCAAAAAGATGCCGAAATCCGTTGGGAAAGAGCAGGCTGCCTAGATCGCTCTGGCGTCGATCTTTCGGGGCGGCTTTAGCCGCGAAAGAGGTCCGTGTACGATTAGGACCGTTTGCCACAAAAGCTGCACCCACGTTAATAATCAAGAGGCAAGTTTATGCGAGTCGCATTTGTCGGTCTCGGTGTAATGGGGTATCCAATGGCGGGATATCTCAGGAAGGCCGGGCATGAAGTCACTGTATTCAATCGGACCAGCGCGAAGGCAGACCAGTGGTGTGAGAAATTCAGTGGCACCAGTGCGGCTACGCCCGCTGTCGCTGCCGAGACAGCACAAATTGTCTTCTGTTGTGTCGGCAATGACGAGGACGTTCGCGCCGTAATCCTGGAGGACGATGGAGTGCTTGCCGGAATTCCAGATGGTAGTGTGATCGTCGACCACACGACGGCATCGGCTCTTGTCGCACGTGAAGTTGCCGACGCGGCAAGCGAGAAGAACGTCGGCTTTCTCGATGCGCCCTTGTCCGGTGGGCAGGCTGGTGCAGAAAACGGCCAGTTGACCATCATGGTTGGCGGCGATGATTCTGTTTTCGAAATCGCCAGGCCGGTAATGGATTGTTACGCCAGGGCCATCACGTTGATCGGGCCGGTTGGCTCAGGTCAACTCGCGAAAATGGTCAATCAGATCTGTATCGCGGGCATCGTGCAGGGATTGTCAGAGGCGCTGCACTTCGCGAAATGCGCGAATCTCGATACGACGAAAGTGATCGAAGCCATTTCGAAGGGCGCTGCGCAATCATGGCAAATGGAAAATCGTTGGCGAACGATGGTCAACAATGACTTCGAGTTCGGCTTTGCCGTCGAGTGGATGCGCAAGGATCTGAAAATTGCGATCGAAGAAGCCGGGAGAAACGGCGCGAAGCTGGACATGACCCGTTTGGTGGACGGATATTATGCCGAGGTGCAGGAGATGGGCGGGCAGCGGTGGGACACTTCCAGTCTTATCGCGCGGCTTGAAAAGGCTCCCTGATCGATTGATGCACTAAAGATCAATCCGCATTCGTCGGTGCCTGGTTAATGAGATCGCAGGCGGATTGGGGACACCTCCAGTCTTATCGCGCGGCTTGAAAAGGCTCCCTGATCGATTGATGCACTAAAGATCAATCCGCATTCGTCGGTGCCTGGTTAATGAGATCGCAGGCGGATTGGGGACACTTCCAGTCTTATCGCGCGGCTCGAGCGATCATGAGTGAAGTCGACGATCGGCCTCACTCAGTACTGTCAAATGCGTTATAGTTCCGCACATCACAGGGGTGGTCAGAATGACCTGAGATCCTTGGTGCGACTGGACAGACGTACCGCAACGGGAACCCTAGCACCTGATCCGGGTAATGCCGGCGTAGGAAGAGGATTTCCCGATGGATTCAGCCAGACACTTATCGCGATCAAGCCTGGTCGCGTTGTGTGCCTGCTTGCCTTTAGACACATTCAGCCAGGACAGCGAACCTGTCGTTGAAATTGTCGTTACCGCTGACTACCGTGGCCGGCCCGCTGCAGAAATGCCTGCGAGCATTACCATTCTCGATGCGGAAACAATATCGGCAACGGCGGTGCAACATTTCGAGGAGCTGATCGGCAGCCTGCCGAACCTTAACTGGTCCGGCGATGGTCATCGCGCGAAATATCTCCAGATTCGTGGTGTGGGGGAGCTTGCCCAATATCAAGGGGCGCCAAACCCTTCCGTGGGATTTGTTGTAGACGATATCGACTTCAGTGGCATCGGCGGCATTGCGACGCTATTCGATATCGATCGTATCGAGATTTTGCGCGGACCACAGGGAACCCGGTATGGCGCCAACGCGCTCGCAGGCCTCATATACATTCAGAGTACCGACCCGGGAAAGTCATTTTCCGGTCGCCTGAATCTGCTGGCCGGAGACGATAACACCATTGGCGGCGGCATTGCGTTAGGTGGGCCTGCGGGCAACGGAGGCTATCGTATCAGCGCACATCATTATGAGAGCAATGGTTTTCGCAATAATTCCTATCTCGGCCGTAAGGATACCAACGGCAGGGATGAGACGTCGTTGCGAGGACGGTACGTCTGGAGCGCTGGCGACAACTGGTCGTTCAAATTAACCGGCATGCTGATCGATGTGGCTGATGGCTACGATGCATTTGCGATCGACAACAGCCTCACGGTGTTGTCCGACAAACCTGGCAAAGACATGCAAAAAAGCCTCGGCGCATCTTTCAATATTGACTGGGACGGCAGCAACAAATTCAAAGCCACGTCCGTCACGTCAGTGGTGGACTCCGATATCGATTTCTCATTTGACGCCGACTGGGGCAATGACGGGGCCTGGTCGCCGATTCTTTACAACTACGTTTCATTAAATGATCGACAACGTATGACGTTGAACCGGGAGATGCGATTCATTTCCAAAGAGGCGGGCCGGATATTCAATAAAACGACGGACTGGATTATCGGTTTCTACATGAATAAAACGGCTGAAGATCTCGTTACAACAAACCGGGGAGACTATTTCGATCCGGCATCCAATTTCTCAGATTCGCTGGACGACCAGCTCAATAGTGATTTTGAAGCCTTCAGCACCGCCGTATTCGGCCAGCTGGAGAAGGCCGTCAGTGAGTCAGGAAGACTGACGCTCGGCGTTCGAGCGGAACGCCGGGAGGTAGATTACCGTGATTCCGGAGGGCTTGACCTCAGCCCATCGGAGAACATGGCCGGAGGGGAGTTGGGGTACGCACACGAATTCAATGATACCTCGACTGGATTTGCCACATTGTCACGCGGTTATAAAGCCGGCGGGTTCAATCTCGGACTCGTACCCGCGGGACGTCGTGAATTCGGTGCGGAATCAATGTGGAATATAGATATCGGCGTCAAAACGAAATCCTTCGACGACCGATTGCATCTTGGCGGGACGATTTTCTATAGCGTGAGAAAGAACCAACAGGTCGAGACGTCATTTCAGATAGACCCGAACGATCCGGCGTCCTTCGTTTTCTTTACGGACAATGCAGCCGAGGGCCGGACCATCGGCCTGGAAGCGGATATTCGCTGGTATCCGAGTGAAACGTTGGAGTTGCACGCGAGTGTTGGATTGCTAAACGCAGAATTCGAAGAATTTGTAACTCCACAGGTCAGCATAAACGGCCGTGACCAGGCACATGCGCCGAATTACACGATCGCAATTGGTGGCGTATATCGTCACACGTCTGGTGTTTTTGCCCGCATCGATTTCTCGGCAAAAGATGAATTCTATTTCGACGTTTCGCATAATCAGGTTTCCGAACCCTATTCATTGGCGAACGCGCGCCTTGGGTATGAGGCGGAACGATGGACGGCGCAACTATGGGTTCGAAATATTTTCGATGAACATTATGCTGTCCGCGGCTTTTACTTTGGCAATGAACCGCCGAATTTTCCACCGACGCTATATATTCGCCAGGGCGATCCGCGCCAGGCTGGCGTTTCATTCGATATGAGGTTTTAACGATGCGTGTGGCAGTTGATATCAGTCTTTATCCATTGGACGCGAATTTTATTCCACCGATTGACGACGTGATCGGGCGTCTGAATTCTCACCCGTCGATTGAAGTAACTACTAATTCAATGAGTACCCAAATCCGCGGCGAATACAACGACGTGATGACTGCCTTGCACAAAGAAATCGGCACGACGTTCGAAAAGCTGCCGAAAGCGGTCTTCGCAATAAAAATCCTGAACAACCCGCACGGTGACTGATAAAACGTCATGGCATCGTCGATTTCCGAGCTTCTGTCAGATCTCAGCACATGGACGCCGAGTGAAATTATCGCTGTATGTTTTGCGGTTCTATATCTGCTGCTGGCAATCCGCGAGAGCATATGGTGCTGGTTTTGTGCCGGAATCAGCACGGCGATATATGTCTATCTGTACTTTGATGCAAAGTTATATATGGAGTCGGCGCTCAACCTGTTCTATTTTGCAATGGCAATTTATGGCTGGTCTGTGTGGACGTCTGACACTGGCGGTGCGAAAAAAATTCCGGTCACCACTTACACGCCGAAGACCCATGCAATCGCTTTGGGAGCAATTGTGATCCTGGCTTTGGGCTCTGGATTCTTGCTAACCCGCTATACGGACGCGGCGTTTCCCTACGTCGATTCCGCAACGACTTTTGCTGCGATCTGGTCGACGTTTCTGATTGCCAGGAAAGTCCTGGAAAACTGGTGGTACTGGTTTGTCATCGATATTGTATCGATCGTGGTTTACTGGTCCCGCGGACTGGAGCTGACGTCCATGCTTTTTGTGTTGTATGTAATATTGATCCCGTTTGGCCTGGTAGCCTGGACCCGATCCTGGCGGAATCAAGAGGTTGCAGCGAGAGTATGAGCGTAGATTTGAATGCCTTCGAAGCATTGGCCCTCGTTCCGGGATGGAGTGCCTCGGAGTGCGATGTCCAGGAGTTGAAAGGTGGCCTGACCAATCGTACCTATCACGTGCGGCGAGATGAAAGTGAATATGTCCTTCGCCTCGACGCGCAGCAAGCAGGCTTTTTTCAGTTTGATCGCACGAGCGAAATGCTGATTCTGGAGCGCGCTGGCAAAGCCGTGCTGGCTCCCAAGGTGATTTACGCTGACAAAGAACGCGGTATTCTGGTGATGACCTTTGTTCATGGCCGCGCCTGGGATGCTTCCGATCTCAGGTCGCCGGAAAAGCTCGAAGCGCTCGCCGGGCTTTTGCGCAGAGTTCATGCGCTGCCGCTTTGTGGGAACCGACTTGATGTTGCCAGGGCCGCGCGGAATTACGAAAACTACCTGGAAAGGCGGCATGGGTTGCATGCGTTCGCGACTCATTGCGTTGATGTCATCAATAGCGTGCCGGTTCATGGCAACTCCGTTTGTTGCCATAACGATGTTGTTGCGGCGAATATAATCGAGAGTTCGACATTAATGCTTATCGACTGGGAATTCGCCTGTGACAATGATCCTTTGTTCGATCTGGCATCTGCCATCGGTTTTCACAATCTGGACGATCGAAATGCCAGGATCCTGCTCGATGCCTATGCCGGGGGGGCTGGTGCAGAGCTCATTGACCGGCTTGCCGAGCAGATCAGGGTATACGATGCTATCCAGTGGTTATGGCTGGCTTCCCGTCATCTCGTCTTTCCGAGCACGGCACAGGCGCGACGACTGGAAGAGTTACAACAAAGAATTCGCTGAGCGGCTACCATTTGTTTCTAAGCTCACGCAATTTCAAGAAAATGTCCCTCGGTGAAGGCGCATCACCCAATGCCGGAAATTCCCGTTTGAGTTTCGCAACGACGTCCGGGCTATCCAGTCGAAAAAACGTATTCATCTTCCGCTCCATGGCCAGCGTAGTAATCAGTGCCGTTTCCGGATCCTGGTTTGCGTAGTCGAGCAGCATTTGCCGTGCGTCAGAGTTTTCCGGTTCCCTATCGAGTGTAAATTCGAGATTGTTCTTAAGGTAGTCGTGACCTGGATAGAGCAGGGTATCGTCCCCGAGTTCATCGAGCTGGCTGGCAAACGTGTTGTACAGCTCTATCGGGTGGCCGCCGTTGTGGCAGTTGCCGGCACCCGCGTTAAACAGCGTGTCGCCGCTGAACAGGGCGGGCTGGTCGGTGTGCGACAGAAGGCAGATATGGCTCATCGTGTGGCCAGGTGTGTCCAGACATTCAAGCTCGACTGACTTGCCAACGCTGATGATGTCTCCTGCGCCCACACCTCGGTCAATGTTTGGGATCCGGTTACCGGCATTTGCGTGCGCAATGACTTTCGCGCCGGTGGCCGCAACCATTCCCTTGTTGCCGCCCGTGTGATCGCCGTGTTCATGCGTATTGAGTATCTGCGTAATTGCCCAGCCGTTTCGCTCGGCCGCCGCCAGACATTTACGAAAGTCGAGCGGGTCGATGGCAAGCGCCTCTCCGGTTTCGGCGCAGGCGATCAGGTAGTTAAAATTACGAAAATCGTTGCCGACCCATACCTGTTCAACAATCACGTGTCACCTCAGTTTTCACAATCGGCACTGTCCGGGTCCTCGCAGCGTTCATAGACAAGCTTGCCACCGACCCAGGTTTGCAGGACCTGGATGTCATCGATCTCGGCATCCGGAATCTTGAAAAAATCCCGGTCGACGACGATGAAATCTGCCCACTTGCCAGGCTCAAGACTACCAAGCCGATCTTCCTGCAGCGCTGCATACGCGGCAGCGAGAGTGAACGAATGCAATGTCTCTTCACGTGTCAAACCTTCCTCGATATGCCAGCCTCCGTCCGGGAGTCCTGCCCGGCTTTTGCGCGCAATCGACGCGTACATTCCATGCATCGGGTTCGCGAATTCGACTGGAAAATCCGAACCATTGGCGATCACCGCCCCGGATTCGAGTAGCTTTCGCCACGCGTAGGCGCCTTTCAGGCGCTCCGATCCGATTCTGTCTTCTGCCATGTTCATGTCACTGGTGGCATGCGTCGCTTGCATCGACGCGATTACGCCGAGTTCCGCGAAGCGCGGTATGTCGTCCAGCGCAATAATCTGGGCGTGCTCGACACGGTTTCTCAATGGGGACGGCATACGTCCCTGGGAATACTCGAAAGCGTCAAGTGACTGTCGATTTCCGAAGTCGCCAATAGCATGAATGCCGACCTGGAAACCCAAATCATTTGCCTTTTTAACTTTGGCATTGACGTCGTCCTGCGTATACATGCGAAGGCCGCGATTTTCCGTGTCGTCTTCATAAGGATCGATCATTGCCGCACCGCGACTGCCCAGCGCCCCGTCGGACATCAGTTTGACCGATCGAATGTCGAGCCTGTCATTTGCATAACCAATAATCGGCTTGCCGATTGCATCCAGATTTTCGCCGGCCTCCCACATCATCGCGTAGATTCGCATCGGAATTTCACCGTTATCTGCCATCGACATGTAGACCTCAGCTTCGCTGATATCGATGCCGGCGTCGTGGACACTGGTCAGTCCGAGTGAAGTCAGCTCTTTGAATGCGGCCATAAATGCACGACGGTAGTCATCCTTGCTCGAGGGCGGCACCTGTGACGAGACAAAATCCATTGCGGCATCGATCAAGGTGCCGGTGGCAACACCATTGTCGTCCCGGATAATCTTTCCGCCGACCGGATCAGCAGTGTCGTTATCTATGCCGGCAATCACGAGTGCTTTGCTGTTCGCCCAACCGGCGTGTCCATCAATGCGTCGCAGCCATACGGGTCGATCTGATACGACCACATCAATGGCGGCGGCCGTTGGAAACTCCCTGACCGGCCAAAGCACCTGGTTCCAGCCCCGGCCTTTGATCCAGCCAGACCCGGGGTTGGCCTTATCGTAAGCTGCGATTTTCGCAACGGCCTCGCCCTGACTTTCGGAGCCGGTCACGTTCAGTTCTACATTGAGAAAGCCCTGGCTGGAAACGTGCCCGTGGCTATCGTGCAAGCCCGGCAAAACGAAGCGCCCTTTGCCGTCAATCGCGATTGCATCATCGTACTCAGCAATCAGTTCATCGCCACCGGTTGCGACTACGCGTCCGTCTGAGTCGATGACGAGGGTGCTGAATTCAATAACGCCGCTGTTCGTGCTCGTATAGCCGGTTACTGAATGCAACAACGTCTCGCCAGCGTTCGCGATCGGTGTGGCCAGCAGCACAAATGTGCAAGTCATTGATCTGAAAAAGTTGTTCAATGCGGTTTCCTCGATTCTTAGCGTTGGGCGCGAGCCCGATTGACACTCGATTCCGCACAATTTGCGCTTTCGATTGTGCGGCGAACCACTTATGCTTCGACGCAGTCCTGTCGCAGGGAATTGTAATCTGTTCGGAGAGCGTTTTGATGAATTTAAGAGTGATTGGTGCAATCGTCAGTCTGGTTCTCGCGGCCTGCGGCCAGCAGGATGTGCCTGATGCAAGTCACGCGTCAGCGGGAGACTTGGGTGATGGGGCGGTATCACGCATTTTCGATACGCCCTACCTGATGCGAAGCCTGGACAACGGTCTGCGTGTCATCATCGTTAAGACGGATTATCCGGACATTGTGAATTTGCAAATCCTGGTGCAGGCGGGATCGCGCAATGAAGTCGAGGAGGGAAGGTCGGGGTTTGCGCATTTCTTCGAACATATGATGTTTCGTGGAACCGAAAAGTATCCGTCCGCTGCCTACACACAAATACTGAAGAAAGCCGGGGCCAATTCAAACGCGTATACCACCGACGACTACACCAATTACTACACCACGTTTACCAAGCCCGACCTGGAAAAGATCATCGAGCTGGAAGCGGATCGTTTCCAGCGTCTCGATTATTCTGAGCCGGATTTCAGGACCGAGGCTCTCGCCGTCAAAGGCGAGTACCTGAAGAATCACTCCAACCCGCTGATGGCGGCCTTCGAGCGGGCACGAGCGCTGCAGTTCAGCATCCATCCGTATCGCCATACGACGATGGGGTCTATCGAAGACATCGAGGCGATGCCCGATCAGGTCGAATATGCAAAAGCGTTTTTTGATCGCTGGTATCGACCGGAAAAGGTGGCGGTGCTCATTGTCGGCGATGTCGAGCCGGATGCGACTTACGACCTGGTCAAAAAATACTGGGAAAATTGGGAGGCCGGTAAGTATACGG
This sequence comes from Pseudomonadota bacterium, assembly GCA_027621915.1. Taxonomy (GTDB): domain Bacteria; phylum Pseudomonadota; class Gammaproteobacteria; order Steroidobacterales; family Woeseiaceae; genus SZUA-117. The sequence goes on along the minus strand of JAQCAD010000024.1, from coordinate 2,513 downwards.
TTGATATTCCCGCTGAACCTGCGCCGGAGGGCCCCTACTACGATCACATCGTATGGGAGGGCGAAACGCAGCCCTGGCTGCTCATTGGTTTTCGCAGCCCGGCGTTCGTATCTGGTGAAAAAGATATGCCGGCGATGAGCCTGTTGTCGTCCATCTACTTTTCCGATTCTTCGGCGCTTTACCAGAAACTGGTTATCGAAGATCAGACCGTGGACGAGCTCGCTACGGATTTTCCGTTGAACAAAGACCCGAATCTCAATCTTATATATGTTCGGCTAACCGACGAGGCACATGCGGCGGATGTCGAGAAAGCAATACTGGCGACGTTGGCAGAGGCGCGGACGACATCAGTTGACGTAACGAAGATTGACGAAACCAAATCCCGGCTGCGTTATTCGTTTGCATCGGAACTGGATAATTCTTCAAATATCGGCAGCGCTTTGGCTGACTATGTGCAGTACGACCGTACGCCGGAAACCATCAATGCGATGTACCAGGCTTATGATGATTTGACCGGCGAGGATATTCGTCGCATTGCGAACGAATATTTTACCGATGCCAGCAGGGTGACCGTTTCCCTCTCCAACTCCCCAGGTATCGCGGGTCTGGATAGTGACCTCACGTTGGATGAACTGGTGTCGTCCGCGGCAAGCGTCGCAACTTCTGCTGGCTCGTCGGTCAATTTTGCGGCTAAGACCGACCATTTTAAGGAAGCAGAAAAGTTCGTCGCGAAGAGTGAGATGGTTCCGGTAGCCGTTGTCGCGATCCCACTGGCATCCTCTTCGCTCGTCGACGTGTCGATCCTGGTACATGCAGGGGCAGCTCAGGATCCGCCGGGAAAGAAAGGGCTGGCGGCGCTGACGGCTTCGATGCTGACGGACGCCGGGTCAGCGACCTGGTCGACTCAGGAAATTAATGATGCGATGTATCCGATTGCCAGCGGATTTGATTCCAGCGTCGATAAGGAAATGACGCGCCTGTCGGGGCAGGTGCATAGAGATAATCTTGATACGTGGTACCGCTATGTACGCAGTCAATTGTTAAACCCCGGTTGGAACGAACAGGACTTCGAGCGAATCAAGACGCACCAGATAAACGCGGTGCGAACGGGGCTCGCAGGCGATAACGATGAAGAACTGGCGAAGGAGGTCTTGTATCGTGATATTTATGGTGCGAACCACCCGTATGGTTCACTGAACCTTGGAAACAGCGGTGATATTGCCGCGATCAACCTCGAAGATGTCAAGGCATTTTATGCCAGCTACTATACGGTTAATAATCTCACTGTTGGTTTGTCCGGCGGATATCCTGATTCGTTCGCAACGAGGATTGGCAGGGATTTGCAGGTGCTGCCGGCGGGCGAAAGAACTCGGGTTGTACTGCCGGCGATCGACGGCATCGATTCGAGCGCAGCGACGATTATTGAAAAAGAAACGTCTGGCGTCGCCGTTTCACTTGGTTTTCCGATTGACTTAAAACGGGGCGACCCTGACTGGCTTGCTTTGTGGCTCGCTCGCTCGTATTTGGGTGAGCACCGGAGTGAAAACGGGCGTTTGTACCAAAGTCTTCGCAGTGATCGCGGGATGAATTACGGAGACTACGCTTATGTCGAGTATTTTCCGGGGGGCATGTACAACATGCGGCCAGGCACCAATATGGGCCGGCAACATCAAATTTTTCAAATCTGGGTACGTCCGGTACGAAATAATAATGATGCACACTTCGCGACTCGCGCCGCCAGATTCGAACTCGAAAAGCTCGCCAGGGATGGAATGTCCGAATCGGACTTTGAGGCGACAAGAACATACCTTAGTAGTTTTGCCAGCCTGATGACCGACGGCCAGTCGCAGCAATTAGGCTACGCACTGGACAGCCTGTACTACGAAATTGATGAGTTTCCGGAATATGTACGTGAAGGACTTTCAAAGTTGACACTTGCCGATGTCAATCGTGTGATCCGCGAAAATCTGGCTGCAGAACACATGCAGTATGTTTTTGTGACCAAAGATGGCGCAGATCTTAAACAGCGTCTGGTCGCGGATCTGCCCTCACCAATGCGCTACGAGTCGGAGAAGTCGGCCGCAATACATTTGGAAGACAAACTGATCCAGTCTTTTGAATTGGATCTTGACGAAGACAGGATCGTCGTTGTGCCAGCGGAGAAAGTATTTCATTGAGCGGCCCCATCGGCCGCCTGGTTTTCGCTCGTTACTCATAGTGAAACTGCAGACCGTTTCTGCGCATGCAGGCAAGTCATTGATTCGGCTCAATTCTACCGGTAGTGAGCACTAATTATTGTGGTCTGAGAGCAACACCGAGTGCATGGATCTCTATTCCGGTTTCGGAAAGTGCCTGCCAGATTGACATCAATTTACATTTCTGCGAACTTTTGGCCCTGCGCTCAGTCTCCTTTCAACAACAACAAGATTCTGGAAGGCCGACTGAGGCACGACTTTAACGACACCTTCAGGTACTACTTGGCGGGGGATAGACATGCCAAGAGACATGTACTA
>JAQCAD010000071.1 GCA_027621915.1 Pseudomonadota bacterium | reverse complement strand
GACCGTCGCTGCGGCGCCGGTCGTGGCCGCCTGCGGCGGGCCAGAGACCGTGCCCGCGACGAATGTTCAGCGAAGCCGGTTCGACGAAGATGCTACGGCGGAAGAGGTCACAGAGGGACTCGACCTCAAGGGTAAGATCGCCGTCGTCACCGGGTGCAATTCGGGCATCGGGTACGAAACGATGCGGGTGCTGGCGTTACGCGGCGCTTACGTCATCGGCACCGGCCGGACGCTCGACAAGGCGCAGGAGGCCTGTGCCAGCGTGCGGGGCGTCACGACACCAGTGCAACTCGAGCTGTCCGATTATGCATCGGTCGTGGCATGCGCAAAGGCCATTCGCTCGTTGAATTCGCCGATCGATATTCTGGTTTGCAATGCGGGGATGCGTGGCGGCGGGCACGAACTGGTGAATGGCGTTGAGAAGCATTTTGCCGTCAATCACCTTGGTCATTTCCTACTGGTCAACCGCCTGCTCGATCGGCTTTTCTTTGCCTGGCAAGGTCGAATCGTCGTGGTCTCCAGTCGTGCGGCGTACCGGAGTGCGCCCCCCGAGGGCATCCTCTTCGACGATCTGAAGATGCGGCGCGACTACAGCGACGGACTTGCCTACGCCCATTCGAAACTCGCCAACGCATTATTTTCGCTTGAGCTTGCAAGATTACTCAAGGGCACACGAATTACATCGAACGCTGTTCACCCGGGCGTTATCAGCACCAATATCGTGCGCCGTGAATCTGCCATCATTCGTGCCGGGTTCGACATGCTGACCAGGATAAGCGGCAAGACGATTGAGGAAGGTGCTGCGACGTCATGCTTTGTTGCAACAAATGAGTCGCTGCAATCGACGAGTGGCAGTTATTTTGAGGACTGTAATGCCGTGACCATCGAGGGCGACAGTCACATGCACGACGCTGACCAGGCATCACGCCTCTGGCTGGCATCGGAGGATCTGACCCGGGAGCACCTTGTCACGCATGAGCGTCCGGATTGGAATGATTTTGAAAATGGCATACGCGGCAAGAAATCGCCCGACTGGGTACCTGAAGCATGAGTAAACGGGCGTTGGTCGTCCTGTCCGGCGGACAGGACTCAACTACCTGTCTTTACTGGGCCATCGACCGGTTTGGCCGGGATAACGTCGAGGCTGTCACCTATGATTACGGGCAACGCCACAGGATCGAGCTTGAGTGCGCGCGGCAGGTCGCAGAGCAGGCAGGCATAAGGCAAACGGAGCTACCAATTGATACTTTTGCGGCACTTGGTGGGAATTCACTTACCGACAGCGAGATTGATGTCGCGGCCGGCCTCGGCGGGAGCCTGCCCAATACGTTTGTACCGGGCCGTAACCTGATATTCCTGACGTTCGCGGCCGCCTATGCGTGGCCGCGCGGAATCGCCGATATTGTCACCGGAGTGGCTCAAACCGATTACAGCGGCTATCCCGATTGTCGCCAGGAGACGATTGACTCGCTGGTTACTACCCTGCAACTTGGAATGGAAAGGAAATTTACGATTCACACGCCGTTGATGACGCTGTCGAAAAAAGAAACCGTCCTGCTGGCAGAGAAACTTGGCGCACTTGACGCGATGGCACTGACTCACACCTGTTATGAAGGTCAGCGACCGCCCTGCGGGGAATGCGCCGCTTGTCTATTGCGAGCCAAAGGCTTTTCCGAGGCCGGCATCGAAGATCCGCTGCATTCGCTATGACCTACACCGTTCGTGAAATCTATTACACGCTGCAGGGCGAAGGCGCGCAGACTGGTCGACCGGCTGTTTTCCTGCGATTTGCCGGCTGCAATCTCTGGTCGGGCAGGGAACCGGACCGGTTGTCGGCGATCTGTAAGTTTTGCGACACGCAATTTGTCGGTACAGGCGGTCCCGGTGGTGGAAAATTCCCGACGGCGACGCTGCTCGCCGAAGCTGTCAAAGCAGCCTGGCCTCATGAGCAGGGGGCCGCAAAACCGTACGTCGTATGCACCGGCGGCGAACCGTTACTGCAACTCGACGATCAGGCGATTGATGCGTTGCATTCGGAAGGTTTTGAGATTGGCGTCGAAACCAATGGCACGGTCAAAGCACCGGATGGTATCGACTGGATCTGCGTCAGCCCGAAAGCATCGGCAGCCGTTGTGCAGGATTACGGCGATGAGCTCAAGCTGGTTTATCCGCAGGTCGAGCTCGACGCGCAGCCGGCGGCTTTCGCCGAAATGAACTTTTCTCACCATTTCCTGCAGCCACTGGACAACGACCAGAAAGACAAGAACACTCTCGCAGCAATTGAGTATTGCCTCGCGCATCCGCTCTGGAAGCTCAGTCTGCAGACGCATAAATTGATTGGAATTCCCTAGATGGTCATGAGTCACAAGGTTTTTCGAGTTGTATTCGCTTTCGCTGTCGGGTTGATGGTCGCAATTGGCTCCTTTCAATGGATCAGTGATTCCGAGCGATCTGTCCGTCGCGCAGAAGAGGAAGCGATCGTAATCGCCTCACGGGACATTCTGCGCAGTTACGTGGCCGATGAAGGACTCGAGATATCGGATGCGGTCGATCGCGTCCGGGCGGCCGGCAAGGTTTACCTGTTTCCGACCGATGCGGGCTGGGAGCTTTCCGGACACTATCGGCGCCGCGATGAAAAAACGTGGCACGCTTACCTGATGTCGGTGGACGCCAACGCGGCACTGATCCGGCTGTCTGTTCAGGACGGCAATGATGCGCTGGCCAGCCTGGCGGCAAGCGATCCTAAATTTACCGCATCGAAGTGAGTGTCGTTACAGCTTCGAGCGGAATGACTGGCGAATTACCTGTACCAGTATGGCGCTAAACGTTTTTCTCAGCTCGCGCATCCAAAGAAGACAATACTGAATGCGACCCCGGATCCACGGGGCCTGAGGGCGAGAACTGAAGATTTCCGATACCTCCGGCCAGGATGTAGAACTGGCACCCAAAGGCCATAGAAACCGCAATATCATTGGTGGTTCGGCACTATTGGTCATCCTGGTGCTGGTCTGGGTCATGATCCCAGCGATTAACCGGTGGGCGATCGCCACGGTGACGGTTCCGCTTGACCGATTGAGGATTGCAACTGTTACCCGCGCTGACCTCGTTCGCGACGTCTCTGTCCAGGGACGCGTAGTTGCCGCCGTGAGTCCGACGTTGTATGCGCCGGCGCCCGGAACCATCACGCTGCTGGTTGAAGCCGGGTCGGTTGTCGGGAAAGACCAGGTAGTCGCGCGCGTCGACAGCCCCGAACTGATGAATCGGTTGCAACAGGCGCTGTCGGCGCGAGATCAGCTCGCCGTACGATTGCAGCGGCAACGTATCGAATCCCGTCAACAGGCACTGGAGAAACGCAAGTCGGCCGATCTTGCGAACGTTGCGCTGGTTGCCGCCAACCGGGAGAAACGGCGCGCCGATCAGGCCAACGCCGTCGCGGTCATCTCCGTCATTGATTTCGAAAAAGCGCAAGACGATTTACGCAACGCAGAACTGGCACATGCGCATGCAGTCGCCGATGCTGATCTGTTTGACGAGCGGCTGGCTTTTGAGTTGCAAGCCAGTGAACTGGAGTTGCAAGGCCAGCAACTGCTGGTCGATGAGTTGCAGCGACTGGTTGGCGAGTTGTCGCTTAAGTCGCCGGTCAATGGTGTCGTCGGAGATCTCCTTGTAGACCAGAAAGCTGCAGTGGCCCGCGATATGCCGGTAATGGCCGTTGTTGACCTGACACGATTCGAAATCGATGCACAGGTTCCGGAAAGCTACGCCGATGATCTGGGGATTGGAATGCTTGCCGAAATCCTGATCGGCACCGACCGTTATGCGGGTCAGCTGGTCGCAATCTCGCCGGAAATCGTCAGCAGCCAGGTGGGAAGCCGGATTCGATTCACCGATAGGATGCCGACCAATCTCAGGCAGAACCAGCGGCTGACGACTCGAATTCTCATCGAAGAAAAACCCGGCGTCCTTACCTTGCAGCGAGGCCAGTTTCTCGAGTCCGGTGGCGGCCGCGTGGCTTACGTGCTTGACGGAAATGGGCTGGCAATTCGCAAATCAATTGTCATCGGCGCGCGCAGCCTCGGCGAGATCGAGGTTTTGGGCGGTCTGGTCGAGGGCGACCGGGTGATCATTTCCAGTATCGAACAGTTTCGCAGTGCCGAATCTGTGCTGATTACCGATTAATGTATTTCAAGGAGACACAAACGATGCTCAGCATGCAAAACGTATCGATGGTTTACCGGACAGAGACGGTTGAGACACACGCGTTGAGGGACTTTTCCCTGGAAGTCGGTGAGGGAGAATTCGTGTCGGTAACCGGGCCATCCGGTTCCGGCAAAACAACGTTTCTCAACATAGCCGGTCTGCTGGAGGAATTCAGCAGTGGAACTTACAAACTGGACGGAAAAGATACATCCAGTCTTGGAGATACGGAAAGATCGCGGCTGCGAAATGAAAAGATCGGCTTCATTTTTCAAAGTTTCAATCTGATTCCCGAGCTCGATATCTTCGACAACGTTGATGTGCCGCTGCGGTACAGGGGCTTCAATGCTGCGGAGAGAAAAGAGCGAATCGAGCGAGTCATCGACATGGTCGGACTTGGATCCAGAATGAAACACCTGCCGTCACAACTTTCAGGCGGTCAACAACAACGCGTCGCTATTGCACGTGCCCTTGCAGGTGAGCCGCGCTTTCTCCTGGCCGATGAACCAACCGGTAATCTCGATTCGGAGATGGCCGAGAGCGTCATGCAACTTCTCGAAGAAATCAACGCGAAAGGCACAACCATCATCATGGTCACGCACGAACCGAAACTCGCCGGACGAGCGAAGCGGAACATCTTCGTTCGGGACGGACGGCTGAGTTCGGTAGAGCCACAACTACAAGTCGCGGTGGGCGGCTGACGTCGGGACGGAGAATCATCGTGTTCCGTTACTACCTGAAACTCGGATTGTTAAGCATCCGCCGTAATCCGATATTAAGTACTTTAATGGTTGCGGCAATTGCAACGGGAATCGGCGCGTGCATGACGATTGTGAATATTGACTATGTCATGAGTGGCAATCCTATTCCGCATCGGTCGGACGTGCTTTACCACGTGCAGGTGGATAGCTGGGATCCTCACGAAGCTGCCGAAGAACCGGATTTACCGCCGGTCCAGGTGACCTATCGCGACGGGACCGCGTTGCTTGCGGCAAAGAAAGCACGGCGCCAGGTTTTGAGTTACCGGTCGAGCCGTGTCATACAACCCGAAGAAGCCGGCCAGCTACCTTTCGAGGTGAGTTCGCGTAGCACAAGCGCTGATTTCTTTTCAATGTTCGACATACCATTTCTTTTCGGCAGCGGCTGGGACGTCGATTCCGACGAGAGCCTGGAATACGTGGTCGTGATCAATAAAGAGATTAATGAGCGGTTATTCGCAGGTGTGAATTCAGTGGGCCGCTCGATCGTTATGAATGGCGACCACTATCGAATTACGGGCGTGCTGGATATGTGGGACCCCACGCCAAAATTCTATGACGTCAACAATCAATCATTCGGTGATGCGGAAGAAGCATATTTCCCCTTCAGCGTCAGTATTGCCAATGAGCTGAGCAGTGATGGCAATACCAATTGCTGGAAGCCCGTCGACGAGGGTGGTTTCGATGCATTCCTGTATTCGGAATGCATATGGATGCAATTCTGGGTTGAGTTACACGGTGCGGACGAGAAGCAGGATTATATGGATTTTTTGAACGCCTACGTAGAGACGCAAAAGGCACTCGGGCGTTTTCCGCGCCCGATGAATAACCGCCTGAGCAACGTTATGGAGTGGATGGACAGTCAGGACGTCGTCGCTGACGACGTACAGGTATTACTTGGACTGGCTGTTCTCTTCCTGGTTGTCTGCCTGCTCAACACGATTGGGTTGTTGCTTGCGAAGATCATGCGTCGTTCCGGTGATATAGCGTTGCGGCGCGCTTTGGGTGCCTCCAGAAGGGCCGTATTTTCGCAATATATTGTCGAAGCCGGAATCATCGGCTTTGGCGGAGGTGTTCTCGGCATTGCGATGACCTGGCTTGGATTGCAGGGAATCAAAGGTCTCTATGGTGATTTCGATTTCGTAACGAAACTGGTCACGATGGACTGGCTGATGATTTTTGCGGCGATTGGACTTGCACTGATCTCAGCTCTGGGTGCCGCCGTTTATCCGACCTGGCGCGCTTGTGGAATACAGCCGGCAAGCCAGCTGAACACACTTTGATTTTCATTTTTTCAGGAGGCATCAGGCGCTAATCATGGATATAGGACCGATCTGGCGAGCTTTGCTGAGAAACAAGAGCAGCTTCCTGCTTATCGCTCTGCAAATCGCAGCGACCATGGCGCTCATGGTGAACGCGATTGCGATTATTCAGGAGCGTTCGCGACTGATGGCGCGTCCCAGCGGCATCGATGAAGAAAATATTTTCTATATCGACAGTTCGAGCTTTGACAAGGATCTGGAATACCAGGCGATGGTCGCAGAAGATCTCGATTTGATTCGCGCGTTTCCAGGTATTGTCAATGCAATGTTGACGAATTCATTTCCATTGCGTGACGGCGGCTGGTCACAAGCGTTGCAGACGGAACCTGGAGAAGGAATAGACGGCACCGGCACGGCGATTTACTTTGCCGACGAGCATGGTATTGAGACGTTCGGCGTAGACCTGATCGCCGGTCGAAATTTCGCGACGACGGAGATAGTCTGGGCCGACCCCGAGGGTGCGCCGGACTGGCCGGAATCTGCGATCGTGACACGAGCCATGGCCGCCGAAATGTATCCCGACATCACTCCGGAGCAGGCGGTTGGTAAAGTCGCCTATATCGAACAGGACCAGCCTGTGACCATTATTGGAATCGTGGATCGAATGCAGGCGCCATGGAAAAGCTGGGCCGGTGTCGAGCGTTCGATGCTGGTTCCGATGAAGCGCGGTCAGAGTTTTGCACGATATGTCATCAGGGCGAAGCCGGGATACCGTGACGAGGTGATGCCGCAACTCGAACGCTTGCTGGCCGAGCGGGATACCGGCCGAATTATTGACAGTCCCGGCACGATTACCGAAGCACGGCGCATGGCTTACCTGGAAGATTCGGCCATGATTAAATTACTGGTCTTCATCGTCAGTCTGCTCACCGCCATTACCAGTCTCGGCATCGTCGGTCTCGCAAGCTTCAGTGTGGCAAAGCGAACAAAGCAAATCGGAACGAGGCGGGCGCTTGGCGCAACCAGGCCGTCAATTCTTCGGCATTTTCAGTTGGAAAACTTTCTGATCAGTTCGATTGGTGTCGTGTCGGGCGCCATATTGGCGGTGGCACTGAACATGTGGATGGTTCAGACGTTCGACCTGACTCCGATCGCGTGGTACATCATCCCTGTGTCTATGCTGGTGCTCTGGATGGTAGGGCAATTGGCCGTCTACGGCCCGGCGCGTCGTGCGAGTCTCGTGTCGCCGGCGATCGCAACAAGGTCAGTCTGAAAAAGGGGCGGATCCGATTTTCGCCGGAATCATTATCAATAAAGAACATTAAAAACGATCGTTAACGAATTGTTATAAAACGAGTTATTTATCATGTTTCATCAGAAAACGAATCAGTTCTTCGGCAAATCTCGGCTTGTAAGGTGCTCCGTCAGGACCGGCGTGTGTGCCGGGTATGACAACAAGTTCGAGATTGGCCATGGTCTCTTTGAACGTCTGCAAATTTTGACTTGAGATGACTTCGTCTTTGTCGCCGATGATGGCAAATGCCGGCACCGTATTGGTGCGCAAACTCTCTTCGGACGGCACCAGCTCGTATGACCCGACACTGACAGCAGCCAGCGCCATCAGGTCATTACCGGGCAGAACAGTTCGATTCACAATCTGCTTCTTTGCCTCTTCCAGGGTTACCGGTTGTCCCTCCCACGGCCAGCCATAACCGCCCAAGGTAATCGTGAGGAGTCGATCCGAATAAAGGCTGCGGAAAGTATTTGCGACCCTGGCTCCCATCGAGTATCCAACGAGATGCACTTTACCTACAGCAAGGTGATCAATCAGGCGCCTGACATCCTCGACCATGTTCATGCCATAGCTTTTGGCATCGTAAAGTTTTTCACTCTGGCCGTGGCCACGCTGATCCATGGCGACGACCCGGTAACCCGCATCAACGAGCGCGTCGAAAGTTCCCGGATCGACATACAGACCCTGGGCCGATCCGCTGAAACCGTGCAGGAGAACAACAGTTTCTCCGGAACCGCCCGACAGGTAGCGCAGGGTTACGCCATCCGAATCAAAATTGCTGTTCTCCGCGGCTAGCGCCGGCGTGGAACTCAGCAACAGGGCAAGTACCGTTGTGGCAAATATTTTCATCGACGTGCATCCCGGCGTGACGTTATGTGATGCTATGGTAACGGGGAATTATCAATCGTTCTAACGGATTCGGAGTAACAGGATGTACAGCGCCGCATTTATATTCAAGCCAGGTACTTACGACGATGAATTTCACCGCCTGAATGCGCTGATCGACGCGGCAGCGAAGGCAACCCAGGGGTATCTCGGCGCCGAGACCTGGAAGTCAGGCGATGGCGCTGTGTTTAATGCGACGTATTATTGGGAAACGCTTGAGGCGCTGAAATCTTTCTCGCGCAATCCGCATCATCTCGAAGCCAAAAAGCAATACAGCCGCTGGTATGACGGCTACCACATCGTTATTTCAGAGGTAATCCGATCGTACGGCGACGAAACGATTCCTCATTTCACGCCGAACGACCGCAAGAGCTGATCAGAGTGAAGTGAGGCCGGCGACTTCGGCGGGAGTCGCCTTAAGGGCTTTCGCGACCCTGTTGAAGAAATCAATTTCGAGCACGCTGACAGAAGTGTCACTCCGGATTACTTCCGCAAGCAGATGAACGATGCGAACGCGGTCCGCGTCTTTCAGTTTCTTGCAAACGCTGGAAAGGTATTTCGCAAGAGGCGTAGTTTCATACAGCTCGACTCGGCCGGCCTTTTGAAGTGGTCTACTAAAACCGGACACCGAGTTAAGGCGTTAAAATGCCATAACGAGGTGAATGATG
>JAQCAD010000023.1 GCA_027621915.1 Pseudomonadota bacterium | reverse complement strand
TTAATATCGAAAAGTACAGATTTCGGCTTGCCGTAAGCTCTTAGCCTGGCCTCGCCCAGATCGATGAATTGCTTGTGGCCGACCGCCAACACCACCGCATCGTAAGCACATTCGTCGGGATTTTCGATGAGCGCAATCCCATACTCACGCATCGCTTCTTCGCTGTCAGCCCAGGGATCATGGACGTCGACAATAGCACCGTAAGTCGAAAGCTCGGTCACTATATCGGCAACTTTTGTGTTACGCACGTCAGGACAATTCTCTTTGAACGTCAGCCCCATAATTAAGATGCGCGAACCATTTGGCTGCATGCTCTTGCCGAGCATCAGTTTGATAATTCTCGATGATACGTAAAGTGACATATTGTCGTTGATGCGACGACCAGCGAGAATCATTTGCGGGTGATAGCCCAATTGTTGTGCCTTGTAAGTCAGGTAATAGGGATCGATGCCAATACAATGGCCACCGACAAGACCTGGGCGAAACGGCAGGAAATTCCACTTCGTACCGGCAGTCTCCAACACTTCCTGAGTATCGATTCCGACTCTTTCGAAAATCATCGCCAGCTCGTTTATCAATGCAATATTGACGTCGCGCTGGGTGTTCTCGATTACTTTTGCAGCCTCAGCAACCTTGATGCTGGACGCCCTGTGAGTACCGGCAGTAATAATTGATCGATAAACCTTATCGATGTATTCCGCCGCATCGGGCGTCGATCCCGAAGTCACTTTCAAAATTGTCGGCAAACGATGTTCGCGATCGCCAGGGTTGATGCGCTCTGGACTATACCCGGCGAAAAAATCCTTGTTCAATTTGAGCCCTGAGCCATTTTCAAGTAAAGGAATACAGAACTCTTCCGTGGCGCCAGGATAGACGGTCGATTCGTAGACGACTACATCGCCTTTTTTTAACACGCTGCCAACTGTAATGCTGGCATCACGCAACGGGGTCAGTAGCGGCCGGTTTCCCTCATCTATTGGCGTTGGCACTGTGACGATAAACAGATTACACGTGCGGAGATCGTCGATTGACGAGCTGTACGTCAATCGAGTTGCCTCGGCTAACTCAGCTTCTGATATCTCGAGTGTCGAATCAGTTCCGCCTAGCAACGCTTCGATTCGGGATTTCTTGACGTCAAATCCGACCGTCGGGTACTTGCGTCCGAACTCAACGGCCAGCGGCAGGCCGACATAGCCCAGGCCAATAACGCCGATTCTTATGTTGTGGATGTCAAAGCTCATTGATTTTGATTCTGTGCTTTTTCAGAGTGTAAGCCACTGATTTTATTACGCGACGACATTAAAGCACAGTCGTGGGGCCTTTTTGGTGATCGAGGTCGCAGAGCGCCTTGTGAAACCAGGCGCGAATTACAACGACCAGTAACAAAAAGGCCCAATCCGGCTGCAATGACAGTAATTCCGCAATTGGTCGGTGCGGATTGATCTTTAGTCCACTAACGAAAAAGGCCGGTAAAAACCGGCCTTAATCTCAATAAAGGGGTCAGAGCCCAATAACGGGCTCTGACCCCTTTTGTTTCTTACTAAACCCCTCTGTCATGCCCTACTTTCCGAACGACGAGGACGGCAGCGGATTTTCGTAGAAGTCGAAGAATAACCAGAAAATCAGCGATGAGACGACCAACGTCATGATCATGACCGGTGAGCCCTTGCGGAACCATAATCCCGGCGTGATGCGGTAACTGTTGTCGCCGGTTTCCTTGGCCAGCCGCTCTGAAATCGTCACAATAAATACGTTGGCGGTTGAGCCCAGGTGCGTACCGTTACCACCCATTCCAACACCAACCGCGAGTGCCCACCATAGCGGCGTGACATTGATGCCCTGCGTCTCCATACCCATGATGATAGGAATCATCGCAGCCGTGAAGGGGATGTTATCGATTGCCGCAGAAAAGACCGCTGAACCCCACATCAATACAATGCAGGCAGTCATAAGATCCGCCTGCACAAATGGGAAAATGTATTGGCCGAGATACTCGAGGAAGTGGCTCTCTTCAACGCCACCTACAAGAATAAAGAGCGAAACAAAGAACATGAGCAGGCTCAGCTCAGCCTTGGAAAAAGATTCGTCAAGTTCGATGTGATGCGCGACGAAGACCAGCGTAGTCAGTCCGATCGCTGCAACAAACCACGGCTCCCAGTGCAGCTTGCCGTGCAAAACAAAGAGCACCGCCATGCCTACAAGCACCCACAAGGAAACTTTCCAGGTGTTCGGGTCCTTGATGACCTCCTGCTCACTGAAGTCCGGCATCACCGGTCTCTCGGCGAGCTCTTTCCTGAACAGAAACTTGAGGAAGACAAGGATTACTATCCAGGCTGCAAACACCAGGCCGCCCATGTGAAATAGGAACGTATTGAAATCGATGTCCGCCGCGGAACCAATCATCAGGTTCGGGGGATCGCCGACCAGTGTCGCAACACCGCCCGTATCGGACAACAATGCGGCGGCAAGCAAGTAAGGAACAGGCGTAACCTTCATCGATTTACAGATTAGAATGATCAACGGCCCGAATATGACCACCGTAGTCACGTTGTCGAGCAGCAATGACAGCACGGTAACCAACGTGCCCATCAACGCCATCATGAAAAACAGATTACCCTTCGTCATATCGGCGATTTTGTACGCGAGATACTGGAAGCCACCGGTTGGAATCATGATGCCTACAATCGTCATCATGCCGCCCAGCAGGAACACGACGTTCCAATCGACCGCTTCGACTGCAAGCTCGGTATTGTAGAAGCCGAAATACTGGCCGGCCAGGATCATCAATCCCGCGCCACCCATTGCGAATTTCGTCCGGTGAAATCCGTGCACCGCCTCGGTAAAGATGCCGATGAACGTCAGCGTCAGGATGATGCCCGACACCATCATCGCGTTATTCCATTCTAATACTTCCATAGCTCGCTTCTCTTATTGTTTATCTAATGCCATGAATTTAAGGCAAAAATAAAGGCGGCAAACTGAATGCTGTCGCCCATCCCCCCAACGAGTTCGGTGTGCAGTATACCATCGGCGATAACAGTTTCCATCAATCGCGAAACAGGCAGGGCCCCGCTTCCTGCATCTTGTCCATTAGCGCCTCATGGGCGGCCAATTCCTCGTCGCTCGCCCTGATGACGACCAGGTTCAGATCATTGCGCCGCGGCCGCACCAGCACCTCTACACCGATACCGACATCGATGGATTCGTCTTCGTCCAGTGACAACGCAGCCTGACCACCGGTCATCGCAAGATAGACGCGCGCCAGAAGTTCGGCGTCGATCAACGCGCCATGCACGTCGCGACCGGATGCATCAATGGTGTAACGCTTGCACAACGCATCGAGACTGTTGCGCTGTCCCGGATGTATTTCTCGCGCGAGCGACAGCGTGTCCAGCACCATCGCGTGATCGGTGATGGCAGGTTTCGGATGGTTCATCAACTGCAGTTCGTTCTCGAGGAAACCCACATCGAATGCAGCATTGTGGATGACGAGTTCACTGTCTCTGACGAATTCCAGCCACTCATCGACGATCTCCGGAAAGCGTGGCTGCCCTTCGAGGTCGGCGCGGCTGATGCCATGCACTCTTTCGGCGCCTTCGTCGATATCACGATCCGGATTCAAGAAGCGGTGATACTCGCGCCCGGTCAGGCGCCGGTTTACCAATTCGACACAACCGATTTCGATAATTCGGTGACCTTGTGCGGCCGACAATCCGGTTGTTTCTGTATCTAGAACTACCTGGCGCATGTTTTCCCCAGCGTCATTGCCAATTCATGAAGATTGCTTCGCTGCGCTCGCAATGACTCAATATTATGTGTCCAGAATCATCTCGTCGATGCCCAGGTTGGCCAATGCATCCGCTTCTTCGTTGCCGGGCACGCCGGTATGACCGCGTACCCACTTCCATTCGATTTCATGGCGTGCGATGGCATCGTCCAGCTCACGCCACAGATCCTGATTCTTGACCGGTTTTTTTGCCGCTGTTTTCCAGCCGCGCTTTTTCCAGTTGGGCATCCATTCATTGATGCCATCCATCACGTATTTCGAATCGGTGTGCAAGAGAACGTGGCGTGGTTCCTTCAGCACGTTGAGCGCCTCGATTGCCGCCTTGAGTTCCATACGGTTGTTTGTTGTCAGCGGCTCACCGCCATGCACGGTCTTGCGATGCTTGCCGACAATCAGCAGAACACCCCAGCCGCCGGGACCGGGATTACCCCTGCAGGCTCCGTCAGTATATATCTCAACGATTTCGGTCAAAGCGAATGCGGGAAACCCGGGTTGTTGGTTCTACGATGCTGCCGACGACCTTCGCACGCGCGCGCCACGGCTGTTTCACAGGTGTCATGGTAACGACCCGTTTCTGGGCCGAGAGCATATAGCATGCCGCAAGTTCCGGCCAGAATCGCCGGCCGCGATTTTCCCACTCCGGCGAACTTTGACCCTTGTTGCCGGGCAGCGGCCAGCGGAAGAAATAACGGGTGACGCTGTGGATCCGCATATCAAGGAGCAGCAGCCAGTCTGACAGACGGCGGTCGGACATGAGATGCGGGGCGCCAGGCGGCAAGCCCGCCCCGGGAACAAGGCGTCTCAGGCCCCACAGGCCGCCCGGTTTGAATCCAAGCACCACCAGGTGTCCGTGAGGAGTCAGGACCCGGTCAGCTTCGCGCAGGATCGCGTGGGACCGATCGTCGGAATAGTCCAGCGTATGCGGCAGAAAGACGACATCGACAGATTCGGTTGCGATCGGCAACCGATGCAGCTGTCCGAACGCGCCCAGGGCCGCGCCAGGCACCCTGTCCGGCCAGTCGGCGATACAGCAGGCACGCTGGGTGCGCGCAAAGCGCGTGAAGGCGTTGGGCTCGCCCCACAGGCCCAGTTGCAACAGTTGCTCACCGAATTTACCGTCGAAGGCCTCCTCAACCACGCGCGCCTCGTGGGCCAGCAATGCCTGCCCGAATGGCGTTTTCAGCCAATCGGTGGCTGTTCTTTGCGATTGTTCGGGTTCCGGTATTAATTTTGCCATTTCGATTGCCCACCTCGGCCGATGCCCGCCGGATCAGGTTCCGCGTCTGCTGGTCTGTCCGGGCTGTGAAACTGGTACTTGCAAGCTGCTCGCCCGTACGTAGGATATCCGCATGCTGAACATAAAACAGGGATTATCGTCGGGTTTTCGCTCCCGATTGCTGACAGGAGCGTGCCTGTTGGGCGCGCTGGCCTGGCCGGGCGCGGCGTCAGCCAATCCGGCGTTCCCCGGCGACGATATTGCCCAGGCCTCTATCATCGGCAGCCCGTTCACCGAACAGGCAGACCACATCTGGCTGGAACTCGATCCACTGGCCACAGAAGTTTCGGTCGCATCCAGACCTTCTACCGATCTACTGGCCAGACTGCGCCGGGAGTTTTCTTTGGACCCGGTGATGAACGACCGCGTTCAGTCAGAGCTCAACTGGTTCGTCAAGAATCCGGAATATGTGGAGCGTGTATTTACACGCGCGCAACGCTACCTGCCCTTTATTGTCACCGAACTTGAAGCGCGGGACCTGCCACTCGAACTTGCATTATTGCCAATTGTTGAAAGTGCGTTTGATCCTTTCGCGTACTCGCACGGTCGCGCTGCCGGCCTGTGGCAGATTATCCCCGGCACGGGCAAACGTTTTGGCATCCGCCAGAACTGGTGGTACGACGGTCGACGCGACGCAGTCGACTCGACCAGAGGTGCGCTGGAATACCTGGCTTATCTGCACAACCTGATGAAAGAAGACTGGCTGCTTGCCATAGCGTCCTACAATTCGGGCGAAGGCAATGTGCTCAAAGCGGTCAAACGCAACCAGGCAAAGTCCAAACCAACGGACTTCTGGAATTTGTCGTTGTCGCGCGAAACAAGCGCATACGTGCCGCGCCTGATGGCGCTGGTTGCACTGGTCAGGAACCCCGCGCAGTACGGGATTACACTTCCCGAGCTCGTCGATGAACCGCAGTTCGTTGTTGCAGACGTCGGTGGCCAGCTGGATCTTGCGCTTGCAGCCGAACTCGCCGGAATTGAACTCGATACGCTCTATGCTTTCAATGCTGGCTACAACCGCTGGGCAACGGACCCGGATGGCCCGCATCGCCTCGTACTGCCAATCAACGTCGCCAATGACTTCATTTCAGCGCTCGAATCCGTGCCACCGGAAGAGCGCCTGCGCTGGCAACGCCACAAAGTAAAAAACGGCGAAGCAATTTCCCAGATCGCGGAGCGCTACAACACGACCATCGCGACAATACGCAGTGCCAACAAACTGACCGGCAACACCATTCGCGCCGGCGATCACCTGATGATTCCGGTCGCAACGAAACCGCTTAGCGAATATGGGCAAAGCGCGGATGAAAGACGCAGCCGAAAACAGAATACGACGCGATCGGGCAATCGAATCGATCATGTGGTCGCATCAGGCGAGAGTTTCTGGACGATCAGCCGGCGCTACGACGTCGACATGAACAAGCTCGCAGCTTGGAACGGCATGGCTCCGCGCGACACGCTTTCGGTTGGCCGGAACCTGGTGGTGTGGACGAACCAGGCGGTGCCTGGCAACGTCGTCACGAGCAATGGCACGACGCGGAAACTTAACTACACCGTACGCAGTGGCGACTCGCTTTACCTGATCGCCAGCCGCTTCCGAATCACTGTCTCGGACCTGGTCCGCTGGAACAAAATCGACAAGAACAAGATACTGAGACCTGGGCAGAAACTGATGATGTACGTTGACGTCACCGCACAGTCCAGTTGACATCAATAACGGGGTCAGAGCCCAATAAAGGGCTCTGACCCCTTTATTTTTAATTGATTAGAAAAAACAGATGGGGAAAACGAATGGGTTTCATGGCCGGAAAACGCGCGCTGATCGTCGGCGTCGCGAGTGATCGTTCGATCGCGACAGGAATTGCAGAGGCCTTCGCGCGCGAAGGTGCGGAAATTGCATTCACTTATCAAAATGACAAACTCAAGAGCCGCGTCGAAAAACTCGCCGGGCGACTCGGTCAGAATACTGATCTGCTGTTTCCCTGCGACGTATCGAGCGACGAAGAAATCGATGCTGTCTTTGCCGGTCTTGGCAAGCAGTGGGACGGCCTGGACATCGTCGTGCATTCGGTCGGCTATGCGCCGCGAGAACAGCTGGAAGGCGGCTTCACCGACGCAGTCACTCGCGAGGGATTTCGAATTTCGCACGACATTTCCAGCTATAGCCTCGCCGCACTCGCCAAGGCCGCGAAGCCGATGATGAAGGGTCGCAATGGCGCGATTCTGACCATGACGTACAACGCCGCAACCCAGGTTGTCCCTAACTACAACGTAATGGGGCTGGCCAAAGCAAGCCTCGAAGCCTGTGTTCGTTTCCTGGCGGCGGATCTCGGTCCGCAGGGGATTCGGGTCAATGCAATTTCGGCGGGTGCCGTCAAAACGCTGGCAGCAGCCGGCATCGGTGGTTTTCGGAAAATGCTCAGCTACGCCGAGAAATCAGCGCCGCTGCGTCGCACCGTGACCATTGAAGAAATCGGCAACGCGGCCGCATTCCTGTGTTCGGATCTTGCCAGCGGCATCACCGGCGAAACGACTTTTGTTGATGCAGGTTCAAATATTATGGGTATGGTTTTTGACGAGGACTGACGCATTCACGTCAGTCAATCGCGATATTCGTCTTCTCGCCATCCAGCCTCGCGACGATCACCGCGCAACACGCATCGCCAAAAATATTGACGGCCGTTCGCGCCATATCCAGGACCCTGTCGAATACCAGCAGGACGCCAATTGCTTCAACGGGCAAGCCGATTGCTCCGAGAATGATCGCTATCGCTACAAGCGATGCTGAGGGCACGCCGGCCACACCAACCGATGTCATCAGTGCAATGAACACGATCGAAAACTGAACGCCCACCGTCAGGTCGAGGCCATAAGCCTGTGCAAGAAACATCGCAGCTGCGCATTCATAAAGCGCTGTGCCGTTCATATTGACGGTCGCGCCGAGCGGCAATACAAAACTCGAAATTTTATTCGATACACCGACGTTCTCTTCGACCCGCTTCATTGTCACCGGGAGCGTGGCCGATGAAGACGCAGTCGAAAACGCGGTAAGCATTGCTGGTGCCATCGCCGGGAACATTTTGTAGGGATGCACTTTGCCGACGAATCTTAAGAAAAGCGGCATGATCACAAGAATATGCAGGAGAAGCGCCAGAATAACCGTCAGCGCGAAAACAAAAAGCGGTCGAACAGCGCCGAACCCAGCCTCCGCGACGACTTTCGCTACCAGGCCGAAAACGCCGATGGGTGCAAATTTCATTATCCATTCCGTCATGCGCATCATGACATGGAAAACCCCGTCCCAGAACTTGAACAATGGTTCTGCAAGTTCATGCGCGAGGCGCGTCATGAAATATCCGAACAGAATCGCAAAAAATATGATGCCCAGCATCTGCCCATCTGCGGCAGCCTGAACAATATTTGGCGGCACCATGCTGTGAAAAACTTTCGCAACGTCGCCCGGACCACGACCTTCAGCGATGGCAGCAATATCGGCGCCCGATGTATCCAGTGCCAGCATGGCGCCCGCTGGCACGCCATCGACATACCCCGGCCCGACAAGATTAATCAGAAGTAAACCAAGACAGGTTGCCGCAAGGGTGGTCGCTAAATAAAACAACAGCGTGCGGCCGCCCAGGGCTCCAAGGTTGCCACCGGAACCGATACCCGCCACGCCGATGACAATCGATGAAAAGATCAGCGGCACGATGATCATCTTCAATGCATTCAGGAACAGCGAGCCGACATAGTCAAATGCCGCGATCAGACTGACACCGAAAAGAGATGGGTCGTCGACACCCGCGGCAATCGATCTATTGACCAGATAGCCGGCAATACCTGCAAGCAAAATGGCAATCAGGATCTGCCAGTGAAGTTCGAGTTTTCTCATCGTTGACTCCGGCAATGCATTTGGTATTGCACAGGACACTGCCGGCACCGCGCCAGCAGGACCATCATACGTTTCTTATTGCAGCAAATCTTGTTCGGTCAGTGCGCTCTCGTTTCGCTCGATATCCGTCTTGCTGGTCAGCTCGTTGACGAACGCGTTGTAAGTCATTGCACCTGCGACCGATTGAAGTTGTTCCTTGCGCTGGTCGCGCTCGTCAAGCGGGATCGATTCCGGTCGTCCAGGGATCACTGCATGGACCAAGAACACGGCATAGTCACCAGTAGTGGTTACCACGCTGCCAAGGCGAGCCTTACCGGTCGACGGTTTCTTCGCACGAAAGATTGCATCGAGAACCGCCGTGTCAACATCTTCTTCTGTACGACCGACGGTCAGGTTCGGCGTATAGCTGGCTTCCAGCTCGCGTGCCATATCGGCAAAAAGACGACCTTCCTCCAACGCCTCACGCAATCGACGTGAACGATCATCAACAATATTCAAAGCACGATCGGACTGCAGGGCAAATACGATATCCTCGCGTACCGCATCGAGCGGGCGCCGTGATTCTTCATGATGCTCTGTTACCCGAATCATTACGGATCGATTGACATCGACTTCGATGACGTCGCTAATTTCGTGATCATTCAAAGTCAGTGAATCAAATGCAGCCTCGATGACCGCCTGATTTTGGCCGAATGGTTCGCCGCCACTTCGCGTGAATCCCGCAACATGCTGCACGGGGAGACCGGCAGCTGCTGCGACCGACTGCAAATCCGTAGCATCGAAAAGCGCATCGGAGAGTTGCCGTTCCAACTGCTGGACCTGGCCCTCGACGCCCTGGGCGCGAAGCTCCTGAAGCAACTCGCTCCGGACCTGGTCCAGGGGCAATGGTCCACCTGTCACAATTTCATCGAGACGTACAATGTGGAAACCGAAATCCGTTTTCACCGGGCCTCGTACCTGACCCTGCTCCATCGAGAAAATTGTATCGCCCAGCGCACCAGGCATTTGCGACTGCATGACCGTGCCGAGACTGCCGCCCTGGTTAGCCGTACCGCCGTCTTTTGAATGTTGCCGCGCGAGATCAGCAAAGGGTTCACCCGCATTGATCCTGGCGGTAAGCGCGCGTGCCTGCTCTTCGGCAGCAACCTCATTATCTCCGGACAAAATCAGAATATGACTTGCTGTGCGTCGCTCATCCTGCTGGAAGCGAGACGTATTGTCTTCGTAATACTGCTGCAGAACGTCGTCACCTATTTGAATTTCGCTGGCCAGGGTTTGGCGATTGATTTCCAGGAATTCGAAATCTACGGATTCCGGCGATCGAAAGTCGTCTGGCCGCGAATCGTAATATGCCTGCACATCTTCATCGCGAACGACGATGGTCTCGGCAAGCGATGCGATGTCAAATATCGCGATCGATGCCTGGCGTTTTTCGGCATACAGATTCAAATACTGGCGGTATTCGCTCGGCGTAACAAAGGCAGTAGCGCCAACGCCTCTTTGCAGCTGACTCAGACGGACCGCCTGCCTCTGCTGGGCTTCAAACACGCGCGGATCCTGTACGGTTTGCTCAAGCCACGCGTAATACAGTTCTTTGCTAAATACACCATTGTCCTGAAACTGAGACGCCGACTGAATGATTTCCGCGATTTGCTGATCACCCACCCGGTACCCTTCGTCGGCGACATACAGGTCAACC
This sequence comes from Pseudomonadota bacterium, assembly GCA_027621915.1. Lineage (GTDB taxonomy): Bacteria > Pseudomonadota > Gammaproteobacteria > Steroidobacterales > Woeseiaceae > SZUA-117. The sequence continues at coordinate 36,948 of JAQCAD010000023.1, read as the reverse complement.
ACGGTTTCACGAATCATCCGCTCAAGCGTGTTCGATTTCAGTTGCTGCCGTGCTTCTGCTGGCAGGTTTCCGTATTCGGAATACTGGAGCAATTGATTTTGGTAGGCATTCTCGAGCTGAAAGATCGAGATTTCGGCATCAGCAACTTTTGCGGCATAGCCGCCGCTGAGAAAAGTGAAATTGCCAATCCCGAAGAAAATGAATGAAACGGCGAGCATGCCAAGCAGTGTGATGGCAAACACGCCGGTGAATCGTTCACGAATATGTTGAAGCATAACGGTTCGTCTAAGTAGTTTAGGGGGCCACGTTCTGCAGTCAGTCGTGGCAGGAATGGATGGTTAAGCTATCGTTGCAGCTACGAAAATCTGGCGTGCGATGATACTTCACGTGGCAACAGACGCCAAGTAACTAGTGGCCATTTCGAGGATCGACGAGATGAAGCGACCTGCCAACGGTATCGGAACGGCGAGAAGATCGCTTCTGTGCGCTCACAATGACAAGGGCAGACAAAAAAATGCCGGGCCCTTGCGGGGCCCGGCTTTCTTGTGGCGGAGTGGACGGGACTCGAACCCGCGACCCCCGGCGTGACAGGCCGGTATTCTAACCAACTGAACTACCACTCCATAACCTGGTGGGTGCTGACGGGATCGAACCGCCGACCCTCGCCTTGTAAGGGCGATGCTCTACCAGCTGAGCTAAGCACCCAGTTAACACAGAAATCGGGGACAGTGACCTTAATTGCCTAAGCCGAATTCATGCTCAGCCTGGCAAAGAAACAATTAAGGTCACTGTCCCCAAATAGTGTTTGCGACTCGAAGGTCGCAACTTCAGATCGAACGTCGAAAACCAACGTCAAGACGACAGGTTTTCTACCCCCCGACCCGAAGGGCGCGCTAGTTTACGGCATCCTTCAGGGCTTTGCCAGCCTTGAAACCAGGCACTTTGCTCGCCTTAATCTGGATCGCTTCACCGGTTCTCGGATTACGTCCCATACGGGCTGCGCGTGCTTTAACTGAGAATGTTCCAAAGCCAACGAGCGATACACCGCCGCCGCCCGCGAGTGTGCGAGTAACGCTGTCAAGTACGCCGTCGACCGCCTTGGTTGCATCAGCCTTCGACAAACCTGCCGAAGCTGCAACCGCCTCTATGAGTTCTCTCTTATTCATGCATTCACCCTTGGTATTGATAATCAGAATTTAACAATGCGGATTGTTGAAAAAATTGTCCCGCATCTCCGTGGGCGCTCCAGTTTCTGCGAACGCATTTACCCTTTGATAACGCCGGCGACTCCAAATGTAAGTCGCCAACACCTTGCCACGCTTAGCTTTCAGCCCGGTAAAGCTCGCGTAAGCTTATACCAAGTGACCAAAACAGCGTCAACAAGGCCAGTGTTTATAAGGGTTTTCGAACCTAATGGGGGCGGACAATATCGGTTGATTTTTCAGCTTTTTGGGCCGCCTCTGGCTCCGGTTTGGCGGGGTCCGTTTTAGCGATAGGCACCGGCAGATGTTGTAATGCTGCCTCAAGAACCTGATCAATCCATTTCACCGGAACAATATTCAGTTTGTCTTTGATGTTCTTCGGGATTTCTGCCAGGTCCTTTTCGTTCTCCTGGGGAATAAGCACGGTCTCTATGCCCCCTCTGTGGGCTGCAAGCAACTTCTCTTTCAGCCCGCCGATTGGCAACACTTCGCCACGCAAAGTGATCTCGCCGGTCATAGCGACAGCACCTCTTACGGGAATATTGGTTAGTGCTGATACCAGTGCCGTGCACATGCCAACTCCCGCAGATGGTCCGTCCTTTGGCGTCGCTCCCTCAGGCACATGGACGTGCACATCGAGCTTCTGATGAAAGTCAGGATCGATACCCAAAACCGCTGCACGACTTCTGACTACAGTCATGGCAGCCTGGATGGATTCGGTCATGACTTCGCCCAGTTGACCCGTATGGGTGAGTTTGCCTTTGCCCGGCACAACTGCGCCCTCAATGGTCAGTAGCTCACCGCCGACCTCGGTCCAGGCAAGTCCGGTCACCTGGCCAACCTGGTTATTCTCCTCAGCCTTGCCATGGCGAAAACGGCGGACGCCGAGGTATTTTTGCAGATTCTTCGGCGTAATCTGAACACCTTTACCTGTTGGCTTGAGCAGCAGCGACTTGACCACCTTGCGACAAATCTTCGACAGCTCTCGCTCCAGATTCCTGACACCGGACTCGCGCGTGTAATGCTGGATGATGTCCAGCACTGTCGCCCGGCTAATGGAAAGCTCCTTATCCTTGAGGCCGTTTTCCTTAAGCTGCTTCGGGATGAGATAACGAAGTGCAATATTGAGCTTTTCATCCTCGGTATAGCCGGGAATACGAATGACTTCCATTCGGTCAAGCAAAGGCGCCGGAATGTTGAGACTGTTTGCGGTACACACAAACATCACATCCGAAAGATCGAAATCGACCTCAAGATAGTGATCGGCGAAACTTGAATTCTGCTCAGGATCCAGAACTTCCAGCAGTGCTGACGAAGGATCTCCACGAAAATCCATGGCCATCTTGTCAACTTCGTCCAGCAGAAACAGCGGATTGCGTACGCGCGTTTTGGCCAGGTTTTGAATGATCTTCCCTGGCATGGAGCCAATATATGTGCGCCGGTGTCCGCGTATTTCCGCTTCGTCACGGACTCCGCCCAGTGACATTCGTACGAACTTACGATTCGTCGCTCGTGCAATGCTCTGTCCCAGCGAAGTCTTACCCACTCCCGGCGGGCCTACCAGGCAAAGAATCGGTCCTTTGAGGCGCCTTACCCGCAGCTGAACGGCAAGGTACTCAAGAATGCGTTCCTTCACCTTGTCTAGTCCGTAGTGATCTTCCTCGAGCACTTCCTCGGCACGGCTGAGATCTCTTAAGACTTTGGTGCGCTTCTTCCACGGCGCTTTCAACAACCAGTCGATGTAATTGCGAACGACCGTAGCCTCTGCAGACATCGGCGACATCAATTTGAGTTTGTTCAGTTCCGAGCTTGCCTTCTCCTTGGCTTCCTTGGTCATGCCCGCTTTTTCAATTCTGTTCTCGAGGTCGGCGAGTTCATTCGGCGCATCTTCCATTTCGCCAAGTTCTTTCTGAATGGCTTTCATTTGTTCATTCAGGTAGTACTCGCGCTGACTCTTTTCCATCTGTTGTTTGACGCGACCGCGAATTCGTTTCTCAATCTGCAGAACGTCGATCTCGCCTTCAATGATTCCGAGAACCTGCTCCAAACGGGCCTTCACGTCCTGGATTTCAAGGATTCTTTGCTTTTCTGCAAGCTTCAGCGCCATGTGCGCTGCAACGGTATCGGCCAGTCTGCCGGGCTCATCGATTCCCGATAGCGATGTGAGAATCTCGGGCGGCACTTTCTTGTTCAATTTCACGTATTGCTCGAATTGCGCGACGATCGAGCGAACAAGTACGTCAACCTCGCGCTCCTCGGCGCGATCTTCTTCCTCGAGAATGCTGATCTCCGCAGCGAAGTGATCGCTTACGAAAAGCTCGTCAACGCGAGCGCGCGCTCCGCCCTCTACCAGCACTTTCACGGTGCCATCTGGTAGTTTGAGTAACTGGAGAATCGTCGCTAAAGTTCCGACGGAGTAAAGATCTTCAGGTGCCGGATCGTCCATATCGGCTGTCTGCTGCGCGACGAGCAGAATCTTTTTGCCACTATTCATTGCACGGTCAAGCGCAACGATCGATTTTTCGCGACCGACAAACAGCGGGATAACCATGTGCGGGTACACGACGACATCTCGCAATGGCAGTACAGGTACGCCTTTTGCATCGTCCTCGAATTCGCTCACGAGGTCATCAACATCGATATCAATCGTCAAATCTTTTTCAGACACTAAGGTTCGTCCTTCCAGTCAACGCCAGGGTAGTTCGCATTTTAGATAGGCGGGACATGCGTCCGAAACTGCCGGAATCAAGTTTGAATCCGTTGTTTCGCACGAACCGACGCACACGCACGACGAGTGCAATCCCGCTCAATCTGTCGGCCAGTTGCTACCCCCTTACCCAAGCGAAAGGGAGACGCAATAAAAAGGGCGCCAGAACCCTTTATTTGACCACTACAACGATATTGCTCTCGGGCTACACCAAAAAAGGGTTCTGACCCCCATTCTCAATGATCAGACCCGGTTGGACGTTTTTGTTGCTCGATATTGACTGTCGGTGGCTCTTCGGACTCGTGGATGACGTACGGCTGGGTCTCGCCATTGATCACCGCTTCATCCAGCACCACCTTTTTCGCACTCGACGATGAGGGCAACTCGTACATGGTGTCCAAGAGGACACTCTCGAGAATCGTTCGAAGTCCGCGGGCGCCGGTCTTGCGTTTCATTGCCCGCTTGGCGACGGCACGGAGCGCATCGTGGCGAAACTCAAGTTCGACGCCTTCCATATTGAAAAGTTTTCGATATTGTTTTGTCAGGGCATTTTTCGGTTCTTCCAGGATGCTTACCAGGGCGTCCTCGTCCAGCTCCTCAAGCGTTGCCACAACGGGCAGACGACCAACGAACTCAGGAATGAGACCAAACTTGATAAGATCCTCAGGCTCCACTTCGTTGAGCAGTTCACCAACGTTCTTTTGTTCCTGCTCAGTTTTCACATTGGCGACGAAACCAATGCCGCTCTTGGACGAACGATCCTGGATTATCCTTTCGAGCCCCGCAAAAGCACCACCACAAATAAAGAGGATATTGCTGGTATCAACCTGCAAAAATTCCTGCTGCGGGTGTTTGCGACCACCCTGCGGCGGCACTGAGGCTATCGTGCCTTCAATGAGTTTCAGGAGCGCCTGCTGGACACCTTCACCCGAAACGTCCCGGGTGATCGAAGGATTGTCGGATTTTCGGGAAATCTTGTCGATTTCATCGATATAGACGATGCCAGTCTGGGCCTTTTCGACATCGTAATCACATTTTTGCAGAAGTTTCTGAATGATGTTTTCAACATCTTCGCCAACATAACCCGCTTCAGTCAGCGTGGTCGCATCGGCAATCGTGAACGGCACATTGAGGAGCCTGGCCAGCGTCTCTGCCAGCAGCGTTTTGCCGCAACCGGTCGGACCGATCAGCAGGATATTGCTCTTGGCGAGCTCCACATCGTCCTTACGGTCTGCCGCGCGATCATCGAGTCGCTTGTAATGATTGTAAACAGCGACCGCCAGGACTTTCTTCGCCCGGGGTTGTCCGATCACGTACTCGTCGAGGATGGCACTTATTTCCTGCGGTTTCGGCAACTTGTCGTGACCCGTCTCGCCTGAATCTTCAAGCTCCTCACGGATAATGTCATTGCAAAGCTCAACGCATTCGTCACAGATAAAGACAGACGGACCCGCGATTAACTTGCGAACTTCATGCTGGCTTTTGCCGCAAAAAGAACAATACAGGAGCTTGCCGTCCTCGTTCTTGCCGCGGGAGTCATCGCTCATAGGGTCATGCCTCTAGCTACCAAAAATCAGTCTGTTACGACTGAATGTGTATATAACACGCGCACTTTGGGCGTGCAAAGTGCCACGTCTCAGAAAAGGGGAAAAGCGGCGTTAAGCCACTGATTTTACTTGGAATCACCCTTCTTGGATGCGCTCATCTCGGCCCGGTTGCCCAATACAGTGTCAATCAGACCATATTTCACAGCGGTCTCTCCACTCATGAAATTGTCCCGCTCCAGGTCCTTTTCAATGGTATCGACCGACTGACCGGTATTTTTAGCCATAATTTCGTTCAGTCGGCGTTTTAGTTCCAGAACTTCCCGGGCGTGAATATCGATGTCCGTCGCCTGCCCCTGAAAGCCGGCACTGGGCTGATGCACCATGATGCGAGAATGCGGCAATGCATAGCGCTTTCCCTTCGCCCCGCCACCAAGCAGGAGTGCGCCCATACTGGCTGCCTGGCCAACGCAGATCGTGCCAACGTCACAGTTGACGAATTGCATGGTGTCGTAAATCGAGAGCCCCGCCGTCACAGAGCCGCCGGGTGAATTGATATAGAGCTGGATGTCCTTATCCGCGTTCTCAGACTCAAGATACAGAAGCTGCGCCACGATCAGGTTCGCCATCTGGTCCTCAACGGGGCCGACGATGAAAATCAGGCGATCCTTAAGGAGCCGCGAGTAAATATCATAGGCGCGTTCGCCGCGAGCGGTCTGTTCGACCACCATCGGGACAAGATTCAAAGCATTAACGCTCATGGATTTTCCTGTTTTCATTGGGTTGTGCCGGCATTCTACGCCGACGGCTTCATGTAATCCTTGAAACTGATCTTCTTTTGCCGCTCTTTGCCGTTTTTGACAATCCAATCAACGGCCTGGTCTTCCATAACCATTGGCTCTATCTGCGACATAACCTGGGGATTTCCAAGATACATCGCGGCCATTTCTTCGGCGTTTTCATATCCTGCACAAATCTGTTCGACCCGTTCCTTAAGCCGCACACTGTCAACCTCGATCTTGTTGTCGTCAATGATCTGCCGAATCAACAGGCTCAGGCGAACCCGCTTTTCCGCCCCGGGGCGCAGATTCTCGATGGGCGGTGCGTGTTCATGAGTATGGTCGTGATCCTCTATGCCGTACTGGCGCATGACCTCGTGCTGCATGGAATGCGCCTCCTGCTCGATCATTGCAACCGGCACTTCCAGCGGGTTGGCATCGAGCAGGCCAGTCATCGCCTGTTGTCGAATATCGGAACGCTTCCGTTGCTCCGACTCGCGCCTCATGTTGTCCATGACATCTGCTTTCAGCTTTTCAAGGCCGCCGTCGGTCACGCCGTAAAGCTCGGCAAGACCGTCATCCAGCGGCGGCATCTGCCGCTCTTCGACCCTGTGTACCTTGATAGAGAATTCGACCTTCTTGCCCTGTAGTTCCTCGGCCTGATAATCCTTGGGAAATTTGACTTTGAACGACTTCTCGTCTGCAGCCCTGACACCGAAAAGCGCCTTCTCAAAGTCGGGCAGCATCTGGCCCTCACCAAGCACCACTGGAACTTCATTTCCCTTGCCGCCCTTAATCGTCTCGCCTTTCAGTTTGCCGTCAAAATCCACGATTACCCGATCGTCTTTTGCCGACTCGCGCTCGACGGTGGACCAGGTGGATTTCTGCTTTCGAAGATTTTCGAGCATGTCAGCACAATCGGCATCATTGATTTCAATATCGGGGACGGTGACAACGATTTTGTCCAGACCCTGCAATTTGACCTCAGGCAAAACCTCAAAGGTCGCTGTATAAGCAAATGAATCGGCCTTTGACGACCGGTCCGGCTCTATCCGTGGTTGCGCAACCGGATTCAGATTTTCCTGCCGGACGGCGTCGCGATAACTCTGGCCCATGAGATCCGACAAAACTTCCTGACGAACCTGCGAGCCATAATGCTGCTTGATGACATTCGCCGGAATCTTGCCGGGTCGGAACCCTTTGATCTTGGCCGTCTTACCGACGCGTTTCAGGCGCGACTCTACTTCTTTTTCAATGCGCTCGGCGGGCAGCTCAATACGCATACGGCGTTCAAGTTTTCCTGTCGATTCGACTGTGACCTGCATTTTTTCTAAACCTTTGTTGGGGTTCGATCGAAGACGCAAGCCTCGATCGAATAGCTGATTATCATTTTAAAATCAATGAGATACGTTACCAGATGAAACTGGTGCGAAAGGAGAGACTCGAACTCTCACGGGTTGCCCCACTGGATCCTAAATCCAGCGCGTCTACCAATTCCGCCACTCTCGCCGTGTCGTCCGCCGCTCCCAGTTCAGCCGCGAAGTATAACGCGAAATCAGCATTTGCCGAGCGTTTCATGCACGGCAGGTGCTTATTGCTATTTGACCGCCATGGGTATGGAATTGCGGGCGGTCGTCGAATTCAGAAGCAAGGGTATGGATGATAAAAGGGACTCATCGGAGGGCGTCGGCGCAAGCGTTTCAGCATTGCGACGTTCCGCGACCGGTCTCAAGCTAGAGCGGGAGGATCTGGATGCTGACCCTGTTCGCCAGTTCGAAGTCTGGTTTCGCGACGCGTGTGCTGCGGACGGACTCGATCCGAACGCTGTCAGCTTGTCGACCGTCGATGAACATCATCGCCCTTGGTCTCGAACCGTACTACTGAAATATTTTGATAGTCGTGGATTTGTTTTTTTCACGAATCATGGCAGTAGCAAGGCGCGGCAGATACAAGAGAATAATAACGTCGCTTTGTTGTTCTTCTGGCGCGAACAAGGCCGGCAGATTCTAATCAGGGGATACGCCGATAAGATTTCAACCGCCGAGACGCTGAAATATTTTGCGACGCGACCGAGGGGCAGCCAAATCGGTGCATGGGTATCCGCGCAAAGCAGCGTGATTAGCTCACGATCAATGCTTGAGGCGAAATTCGACGAAATGAAACGGAAATTTGGTGACGGTGAAGTGCCCCTGCCCTCGTTTTGGGGTGGCTATCGGGTCGTTCCTCAAGAAATCGAGTTCTGGCAGGGGCGGGTTAATCGCCTGCACGATCGCTTCCTCTACACGAAGCACAACGACGATTGGGCAATTGAGCGACTCGCGCCGTAGGAAAAATTGGTGGGCCCTCGGGGGCTCGAACCCCGGACCAAGAGATTAAGAGTCTCCTGCTCTACCAACTGAGCTAAAGGCCCAATCCGCCCTATGGATGGATTAGAAACTGCATTGCTGGGCGCAGATCGATCTTTAGTGTCGCCGCTAAGAATCGCCGCTCCCCTGAAACACGCCATCTAAAACCTTATCGATCGCTCGTCATCTGAGGCGTTCAGATTGCCAAGAAAGACGGCCGGTTCAAGATAAATTTGCACCAGCCAATCACCCTTGTTCGTCATCGCGGCTGATCATCGTGCCAATAAATATAATGCACTAAAGATAAATTCTCACCGACCGACCTCTCCCACTAGCACGACGAGGGAGAATTTGGGGTGGACGATGGGACTCGAACCCACGACGACCGGAATCACAATCCGGGGCTCTACCAACTGAGCTACGCCCACCATAATCGTTGTATTGTACCGACGAATATCAACTTCGCCAGTAACCCTCGTTTTGCACCGACGCTGGTCTTCGTACCCAGAATATCCGTGCACTAAAGATAAATCCTCACCAACAGTCTGACCTTCGTTCAACATTGCGGCTGGTCATCGCAGTTCAAACAAGACATCACTAAAGGCAGGTTTTCACAGATCGCCATGTACTTTCATTCGGCACCATGGCTGGTCTTTGTACCCAATATATCCCTGCACTAAAGATAAATCCTCACCAACCAACTTCTCCCTGGCACGCTTCGAGGGAGGATTTGGCGCGCCCGGCAGGACTCGAACCTGCAACATCTGGCTTAGAAGGCCAGTGCTCTATCCGATTGAGCTACGGGCGCAAATTCGCTACCAAATTACTCAGCAATTCATGGTCGGGGCAGAGAGATTCGAACTCCCGACCCTCTGCTCCCAAAGCAGATGCGCTACCAGGCTGCGCCATGCCCCGATTCCAGAATCCTTCCCCCGCTTGAGACCAGGGCCCGGCGGGGGCACGATAATACGGCTGGGTACCCAGGCAGTCAATCTGCTTGGCCAATTCGAGAATATAGCGGTTCAACCGGTGTCCGCCACGTAGACCGAGCTTTAGTGGGCGCATCGGCTTTGGTATCGTGTGACCCACAGTTCACACCAGAGATTCCTATGAAAAAGTTTTTTTTGACTGTCTTGATCCTCGCCCTGGCACCCATCACTCAATCACAGGTTGCGGTACCGCCGCACCCGTATATCAAGTTCGAAACCACGGAGGGAGACATCGTTGTCGAACTCGATGGTCGACGCGCCCCAATTACTGTGGCGAATTTCCTGAAACTGGTCGATGAAGGCTATTATGACGGCACAGTTTTTCATCGTGTAATCAAGGATTTCATGATTCAGGGCGGCGGCTACACGCCCGGACTACAGCTGAGGGAAACTGGTGATTTCATCGTCAATGAATCCGGCAATGGTTTAAGTAACGTGCGCGGAACTATTGCAATGGCAAGACTGGAAAGCCCGCATACGGCAGGCGCGCAGTTCTTTATTAATCTTGAAGACAATAAAGCGCTGGACCCGCAACGAGATCGCTGGGGTTACGCTGTTTTCGGTAATGTCGTCGAAGGAATGGATGTGGTCAAAACCATTGGGGAAGTACGAACCGGCCCGCAGGGGCAGTTTTCATCGGATGTCCCGAACGTTCCAATTGTCATAAAAAAGGCATTTCGCTTCAATTTCGAGTAGCCAAAGGTGACAACACTCTTTGTTTCCGACCTCCACATTGAGGTCGACAGGCCAGATATTGCGAATCAGTTTCTTCAGTTCCTGGAAACCGAGGCGCTAAACGCCGATGCGCTTTATATTCTCGGTGATTTGTTCGAATTCTGGGTCGGCGACGACGATCCCAATGAACACTATGCATGGATTAAACAGGGCCTTCGCAAGCTGACGAAGAAAAACATTCCTGTATTTTTCATGCATGGCAATCGCGACTTCATGATTGGTCAGGATTTCGCCGACGAAACCGGGATTACTATTCTGACAGATCCCTACATCGTCGAAGTTCACGGCGAAAACGTTTTGCTCAGCCATGGAGATATCTACTGCACCGACGATATCCAGTATCAGGCGGTTCGAAAAATGACTCGCGATCCGAAATGGCAGGCCACGATGTTGACCAGGTCACTGGAAGAAAGAATTTCGTTTTCCGAGCAGGCACGTGCTGACAGCAAAGCGCACGGCGACAACATCGACCAGGCAATCACTGACGTCAATCAGGCCGCGATCAAATCAGCGCTCCGGCAGGCAAATGTAACACTCATGCTGCACGGACATACTCACCGACCAGCCGTGCATGAAATAGAGGTTGACGGCAAGCAAGCCAGGCGGATCGTACTCGGTGACTGGTACGAGCACGGCAGTGTGGTCCGCTGGGACCGGAACGGGCCGGTTTTGAGTTCGCTCGCACGCTGATATTTTTGCATCTCAGGCTCCGTTCTTGGCACTGACGATCAGTCTGCGCCGACCGGAAAATGATCAGAAGCCGGTTCGCGCGAGCTGGGGACTCCAGAATGAAACCTGAACTGACTATCCGGTGCAGATATCAGGTCAGCCTCAATTTTTTTGAGTTTTGCCAGCCGTTCTTCGAACACATCATCGTCAACATCACACTCTTCGCGGGCAAACGCCAGATATTGCTCAAAGTGCCTGGCCTCAGAAGCCAGCAGGCCCGCATAAAAATTGCCAATTTCATTTGGGAGATGGGGCACGAGCGCCGCGAATCTCTCGCATGAGCGCGCCTCTATCAGCGCACCAACCAGCAGCAAGTCCAGCAAGCGTTGTGGCTCCCTGTCCCTGACTTCACGGCGAAGTGTGCCTGCATATCGCGACGCTGAGAGGTGCTCAAATGGAATCGACATTTCTGAAAGCATCTTTCTAACCTGCTCAAAATGACGCAATTCTTCGCGCGCGAGGCGCGACATTCGGTGCGCCAGCAACGCCCTGTCCGGATATCGATAGATAATGCCCAACGCTGTCGACGCAGCTTTCAGCTCGCAGTTGGCATGGTCGTGCAGAAGCTCCGGTAATCGTCGACACGCCTCTGCGACCCACTCTGGTGGCGTGTGCGTATCGAGAAAATCAGCAACAGTTTCCGGGACAGATGCTACAGCCAATCGAGCACCTCTTTTGCCGACTGGAGGCGATCCTGTGGCCGCTTGGCAAGCAGCATGTTCAACAGCGCCTGATACTGACTGAGTCGATGCGGGAGTATTGGGACCGGTGCCTTCGTGTGTTTTAGGATAATGCTCATCGCGTCGGGCCCCAGGTAGGGCTTTTTCCCGGTTAACATCTCATAAAAAATCACACCTAACGCATAAATATCACTGCGTTCATCAACATCGCCGGCGTGACCCTGCTCAGGACTCATATAATACGGCGTACCGAAAATCTCGCCATTGCCGGTGATCTCCTGTTCAAGGCGCATTCGTTTGGCCAGCCCGAAATCGATCAGTACCAGCGTGTTGTCATCCCGCACCATGATGTTCCCGGGTTTGAGATCGCGGTGAAGGATTCCTAATGAATGTAATTTCGAAAGCGCGCTGGCGATCTGTCTCATGTACTCAACCGCATCGGCCTGCAATATCCCCTCGTCTATCCGTTTCCTGAGGTCTCCGCCCGGAACGTACTCCATCGCGATGTGGGCGTGGTCATCGCTCACGCCGAGGTCGTAAATCTTGACAATGTTTGGATGATGCAACCCGGCGATCATCTCGTATTCCTGCAGGAATCGATCGAAGGCACCCAATCCGTCCGATACATCCGGCACTTGTCGCAACACTTTTAGCACCATGTTGACGTCGACCGACTCCTTCCTGGCCACATAAACTGCGGAGTGTTCGCTGACCGCAAGACGTTTGAGGAATCGATAGCCCTTGATCAGCGGATGAATGCCGGTTGCCATGTCGCCGACAAATAATGAATCTGTCGAGGCGACGCGCTGTCGGTTTCGAAGAATGTCGCTCACGTGCACGATAAATGCGTTGTGTCGAATATTGTCCCTCTGGAAATAGGCGGTGGCGCCCGCTGACAGAGCCTGCACTTTATTGTCGTCACCGAAATAGATTACAGCCGGAAAAGTCGGCTTCTTGGCGAACTGACGCAAGGTCAGAATTGGATCCTTGTCACCCTGACTATCACCAAGCAGGATGATGTCGTTACCGGCACCCGAGAATTCACGAGGAAGCTGACCCGCAGCGACAGGATCGTATGCGGAGATGATTGCATCCGGCCAATGCGTCGTCACATGGTGCATGAGCAAGGACCGGAAATCGGCCTGCCCGTCAATAATCATGACTTTTATGCTCATGCCGGCGGCCTTCCTGTTTTCCGGCCGATTCCGCAGTGGACGATCGACTCCCCTGACTCACACGCTGACAGCGCGACCGGCCCCCTTGGGTTCATCCCCGACGACCAGCTCTCGCACTGTTCGCTTGGAGTTCTTATGGAATTTCGCTTCGTCGGATCTCGCAGTCTCAAGAGCGTGAAGATAGGCGGGCGTTACGTCGTCGGTAACGTACTCCCCGGAAAAGCACGATGTATCGAAATTCCGTATTTCGGAATTATCGTGCCTTACCGAGCGAATCAGGCCATGCAGATCCTGGTATATCAGGCGGTCGGCACCGATCAGTTCCTCGATTTGTTTCACTGTGCGGCCATTCGCAATCAGCTCTGAAGCTGCCGGCATGTCGATACCGTAGACGTTCGGAAATCTGACTGGCGGCGCCGCCGACGCGAAATACACTCGCCTTGCGCCAGCCTCGCGCGCCATTTTTATGATTTGTCGTGACGTCGTGCCACGGACAATCGAATCGTCCACCAGCAGTACATTCTTGCCGCGGAACTCGAGATCGATTGCATTGAGTTTGCGCCGCACAGATTGCGTTCGCTCCGCCTGCCCCGGCATGATGAAAGTCCTGCCGATGTACCGATTTTTGATAAACCCTTCGCGATATTTGACGCCCAGGTGGTAGGCAACCTGCACGGCCGCCGTGCGGCTGGTGTCCGGAATCGGTATCACGACATCAATATCGTGATCCGGCCACTCTCTGACGATCTGCCCGGCCAGCTGCTCGCCCATTCGCAATCGCGCCTTGTAGACAGACAGTTTGTCGATAATCGAATCTGGCCGTGCGAAATAGACAAACTCGAAAATGCATGGGGAGTAACTGGTGGCACCGGAATACTGTCGACTGTGCAAGACACCGTCGTTTGAAATAAAGATTGCCTCGCCTGGTCCGAGATCTCGAACGCTTTTAAAACCCAGCGTTGTCATTGCGACGCTTTCCGACGCCACCATGAATTCCGTGCCTGCCAGTGTTTCACGTTCACCAACCATTATCGGCCGGATCGCGTTGGGGTCACGGAAAGCTACGATTCCGTAACCGACGATCATCGCTACCACCGCATATCCGCCTGAACATCGATTGTGGACTGCTTCAATGGCAGCAAATATCTGCTCCACCATCGGTCGGCCGTCTTCCAGATTCTGCAATTCATGGGCAAACACATTCAGCAGGACTTCAGAATCGGATCCTGTGTTCAAATGACGCCGATCCTCGCGAGTCAAAAGGTCCGCAAGCTCTTTGTGATTGGTCAGATTTCCGTTGTGCGCGAGACAAATGCCATACGGCGAATTGACGTAAAAAGGCTGCGCCTCTGATGATTTTGATGATCCGGCCGTTGGGTAGCGGACGTGCCCCATACCGACATTGCCCGTCAGGTTCCTCATGTGGCGGTGACGAAAAACATCGCGAACCAGACCATTGCTCTTTCTGATTTTCAGACCATCATCACCCCAGGTAACGATGCCAGCGGCGTCCTGACCACGGTGCTGCAGCACTGTAAGCGCATCGTAAATCGACTGGTTGACTGGCTTTTTTCCAACAATTCCGACGATGCCACACATATTGATTCACAAATCCTTTTCGACTAACTCAGTTTACATTCGGAATTTTCAGGCGAAACTCATGCGGCATATTGCTCGGATCGAGCATCTCTATGCCCCGTGGTGCCATTACGATGATCCAGTCCGCCACGTGTTCGCCATAAGGGATCAGTTTCGATTCCCTCCACCAGAGATTGGCGTCAGCCCCGGCATACCGCCCCCCCAGAACGAAAACGCCGACGAGCAATATGGAACGCACGAGGCCGAAAAAACCGCCCAGCGCCCGGTCTGTTCCACTCAGGCCGGACAAGTGCACAATTTTGGAGATTCCCCATCCGACCAGTGCACCCAAAGCGAGAATTACAACAAATATCAGAAAGCGCCCCGCCCAGAGCTGCAGCTCGGTGGAATCGATATTTCCACCCAGCCATCCTCCGGCGTATGGACCAAGATGCATTGCCGCCCAAATGGCCACGAGCAGCGATACGATAGCGATCGCCTCTTTAATGAGGCCACGGAACCAACCGATGACAACTGAAACAAGCGTCGCGAGGATAATAATTATGTCGACAATCGGCATCAGAAACTAAGCATTTGGTTTGGCCGGTGCGGTGCCGCAATGGAACAATTGGCAAGATTCTATCAGGAGTTTGCCACGCGCACTCACGGGTGTGGAACAACCTGGCCGTTATGGCCGCTCTTGCCCAGCTGAGCGGCGATTGCCTCCGCGCTCTCTCGATTTTTTTGCGGACCGATGCGCACCCGGTGCAACGCGCCCGAATCGGTTTCCAGCCGGCTCAGGAACGCCGCATAGCCCTGACCCCTCAGACCAGCAGCAAGGCGCTCAGCGTTTTCCTGATTCGAGAAACTCCCTAGCTGGACTGCCCACATTCCGGTTGTCGAAGTGGCAGCCGACCCGGCCTCTGTCCGAACCGGGGTCGGGGCGTCGCTGGTCTGACCTGCCGCCACAGGCTTTTGCGCAGGCGGCGTTTCGGGCGCCATGGTGAGTGTTTCTGAAACATCAACTTTTTCGATCGGTGCGGGAGTCGGTAATTGTGAAGCGGGTACCGGCTCAGTCCGATTTCGATCAAGGACAATCGTCTGCTGTTTTCGGTCCTGGTTATTTTGTCCGGGAAGCGTCACGGCCGCACTGACGGTTTCCTGCTGATCGGATTTACCGTCGAGAAATACCGGGACTACCAGAACTGCGAAAACAACGAGCACGATCGCGCCGATAACCCGCTCTTTCACCGCCCTGTCAGACATGTTTTGCAGCAACGCTTGCTCCCTTTCGCGCGAGTATAACCCAGCCGCTTCACTGAGAACTCCCCGGGTCGGCATGATACGGCTTTATTGGCCGGTTGCTAACCCTTCTGTTTGCACAATCTGTCCCCGATCTGCCAGCCACTCCAACGCGGGACCGACAAGATAAAACGAGCCGGTAACCAATACAACATCGTTCGACGCAGCGTTATTTTCAGCCTGCTGAAAAGCAACCGTTGCACTTTCCACAATTCGACAGGGCTTTTGACTTTCATTCGCTATTTTCCGGGCAAGCACGCTTGCTGACTCAGCTCGAGAACCATTGACAGTCACTGCAATCCACGTGTCAACGATGTCCCGCAGCGGAGCAACGAATCCCGCCACGTCTTTATCGGCCATCATGCCGACGATGGCCGTAACCGTTCCTCTAAATTTCTGTTCCCGAAGCCGATCTGCCAAAACGACCGACGCGCCAGGGTTATGAGCAACATCAAGAATCCAGCGATTCTGAGCGTCGACAATCTGAAAGCGACCGTCGAGTCTGACAGTCGACAAGGCCTCATTGACTAGATCGACCGCCAGCAAATCGTCCAATTCCAACGCCTCAAGCACGGCCAGTACCGATGCTGCATTTTGCAGTTGTATTCGGCCAGTTAATGCGGGTCTCCGTAATCCGGACCTCACGATTCGCCGGCCTTGCCATGACCATTGGCCTGCGTCGTCTTCGTGTTCTTCGAATCGAAAATCGCGCCCGGCAACTCTGAGGTCAGTGCCAAGCCGCATCGCTACAGCCGAAATCGCAGCAGGAAGTTCCGGAGATCCGAAAATAGTCGGTTTGGATGCGCGCATGACGCCCGCCTTCTCCGTCGCTATAGACTCAATGTCGTCGCCAAGCCAGGCGCAATGATCAAGCGAGACGCTCGTTATCAAACTTGCGTCCGGCTCGATGGCATTGACAGCGTCCAGTCGCCCCCCCATTCCAACTTCGAGAATCCATGCATCAACGCCCTCGGAAGCGAACGCTGCCAGCGCCGCTAGCGTGCCAAATTCAAAGAAAGTCAACGGGACATCACCACGCACAGTCTCGACATGCGCCAGCGCCGTGACAATGAGTTCGTCCGAAGCCGGCTTACCATCAATGCGAATGCGTTCATTGTAAAAATTAAGATGCGGTGAGGTATAGCAACCGGTTTTCATTCCACCCCTGCCAAGCAAAGAATCGAACATTGCAGCACAGGAACCTTTGCCATTCGTGCCCGCCACACTGATTACCAATGATGGGCGAGGCAGATCAAGTCGCCCAAGCACTGTATGCACACGGTCAAGGCCAAGCACGATCTCGCGCGGCGACAGCGTTTCCAGCCAGGGCAGCCAGTCGTTGAGCGTGTTTGATGAACCGGGAGGGTTCACAACGGGCAAAGTCGCTTTATTCAGCTGGCGCTGGGCGATGTTCAAGTTTCGCCAGCAGAATCGCAATCTCACGGCGTAAATGGCGCCGATCGACGATCATGTCTATCGCACCATGGTCGAGCAGAAATTCACTGCGCTGAAATCCCTCCGGCAGCTTCTGACCGACGGTCTGTTCGATCACACGCGGTCCGGCAAATCCGATAAGTGCTTTGGGCTCGGCGATATTTATGTCACCCAGCATGGCGAGGCTTGCTGAAACACCACCCGTTGTCGGGTCAGTTAATACGGATACAAAGGGCACTTTCCTCTCTGACATCTCCGCCAGCACCGCAGCTGTTTTCGCCATCTGCAGTAACGAAAAAAGCGCTTCCTGCATTCGCGCACCACCACTTGCCGCAAAAGAAATGAGGGGTGCATTGGTATCGATGCTGCATCGGGCACCCCGGCAAAACCGTTCGCCGACAACCGATCCCATAGAGCCACCCATGAATCCGAATTCGAAAGCGCACACCACGACCGGGCGGCCTTTCAATGTGCCCTTCGCGGCAACTAACGCGTCCTTTTCTCCAGTCTTTTTTTGCGCCTGGATTACTCGATCCCGATAGCGTTTGCTGTCCCGAAACTTCAGCGGATCCTCAGGCTCCAGGTTGCTGCCAATTTCTTCCTGTGAGTCTGGATCAAGAAAGTAATCCAGACGCGCCCTCGCACCGATACGCATATGGTGATTGCACTTCGGACACACGTTCAGATTTCGTTCGACTTCCTTGCGATAAAGCTGCTCGTCGCAGGACGCGCACTTCATCCACACGCCCTGGGGAACAGAACGCGTACGAATTTCAGTGTTAATGCGCGACGGCATCAATTTCTCAAACCAGCTCATAGTCTCGCATCATAAACGAATTTCATCTGCACACGTATTCCAAGGGATGCCAAATTTTTTCGGGTACTCGACCCCGATTAACGTCAATCCGTGTGGTGGTGCGGCAATTCCGCCTTTGCTGCGGTCGCGATCGGCCAACACGGACAATACCCAATTCGGCTGTTGATCTCCGCGACCGACCGCCACCAGCGTGCCGGCAATGTTCCGTACCATATGCTGCAGGAACGCGTTGGCCCGAACAGTAATCGCAATCAGGTCTCCCTGCCTGCAGACGACGAGTTCACTTAGGTTGCGTACCGGCGTAGATGCCTGGCACCCTGCCGCCCTGAATGACGAAAAATCGTGCTCACCGACAAGATGCGACGCAGCCTCCTGCATTGCGTTTTCGTCAAGTGGTTCAAATACCCACCACGCGCGATGGCGATTGAGCGCCGATCGATGATCCCTGTTCAGAATCAGGTATCGGTATGACCGGCAAGTCGCCGAAAAACGCGCGTGAAAATCGTCGCGTACCGGCGTAGCCCAGGATACGTTAACGTCTTCTGGCAAATCAGAATTGGCGCCCAGCAACCATCCCCGACCAGTCCGAACTGCAGTTGTATCGAAGTGGACGACCTGCCCGGTCGCATGGACGCCAGTGTCAGTCCTTCCCGCACATATCACTGACACAGCTTCGTCAGCAACTTTGCCGATCGATTTCTCGACCATTGCCTGAACTCCGACGCCGGATTTCTGGCGTTGCCATCCGACGTAGCGGGTACCATCGTATTCAATGCCAAGCGCGACACGCATAGTCGTGGCTTCAATAATTTATTTAATGGGCAGGCGCGACTGTCCCTTGACTGAGCAGTCGTCAATCAGGACGGTAATGAATCCAGTAACCGCTGGGCCTGCTGTTTTTGCCCCGCATCGCCCTCATCGAGTACTTCTTCAAGAATGCTGCGGGCACCACCAGGGTCACCCATATCGACATAGGCACGTGCCAGATCCAGCTTGGTACCGACCTCGGTCATCGTACGGGCTTCGTGCAAATCCCCGGACATGTCCTCAGGCGCCAGGGTCTGAGTGATGCCGGTATCACCGCTATCCCGCTTGGAACGAAGTCTCGGTTGCTCGACAGTCGCGTCATCGCGACCCTGGTTGACTGTATCGCCCACTTCGCTGACTTTAAGCGCGGCCGTTAAGTCGTCCAGGTCGAGATCCATATCGGTGCTGCCGGCGAAGGCCGGCATCCTGCCGGTTTCGTCCGACGACATATTCGAACTGAATATATCTTTTGGCAGCGCTTCAGTTTTGGCGAAATCAAAATCGCCTTCATCATCATCATCGTCGTCCAGTGGCGCGAGCATCGTCTCGTCATCGCCTGACAACTGAACCGCACGATGGCGGCCCGTCTCTACTGCCATATCGTCCGTAAGAATCTGGCTCTGACCCGTTGCGTCAAGCAGGCTTGTGTCGATACCCACGTCGGTATCTTCACCATACTCGTCGAACGAAGCCAAATGCGTTGCGTCGTCATCCAGAACTACCGGATTCCTGCCGGTGGCCGCGCTTGATTCGTCATCATCCAGCGCAGCATTCGTACCCGTAATTTCGAGATCGTCATACTTGAGCGACCGGCTTTCATCCGTGATATCCAACGCGACGGAAGACTCCTCGAGATCCCCGATGTCGAGCCCCAGGTCATCCAGGTTTATTTCTGCCGTCCAATCAATTTCCGGAAAATCCTTATCTGAAGTCGATAATGACTGCAACGTACCTGTTGCATCCGTGTCGAATTGTTGCTCTATAGTAGGCGTTTCAACCGTCTTCGCTGACGAATTTCCGAAGATCTCATCGTCAGTCAGATCTGCTGCCGGCAGGTCTTGTGTGCCCTCAAACAACGACATGTCGGTATCTGATGAGCCAGGCATCTTACGAGTGATCGAGGCGCCTGATTCGGGCTCGTCGACATTGAAATCGATATCGCGGCCACCATGCGGCGATATCATCACCTGCCCGGTGTCATCATCTCCAAGGTCAATTATGTCGTCGTCGAAGCCGGCTCCGAGGTCAATGACGTCGTTCTCGTCCGATTCAGGGTCGCTGGCGAAATCGATATCGAGATCGGGAGATTCATCCATGCCGCCATCGAACGACAAATCGACGGCCCGGGTAGCACCTTCCGCGCTGACGCCCGAAAACATTTCATGATCGCCCGCAATCTGCCGACCCATGATGACCGCTTTGTCCCAATCCGGATTTGAACCTCCGCCAACTGCGGCTTTCAATCGCCCTGCAGCGTCGATAAATGCGTCGCGATTGCCCCAGACAAAATAGATTTCACAAAGTTTGGAAAGAAGATCCTGTCGATCGGGTTCCGCAGTCAATGCGCCATTGATCAGATCGGCAGCCTGATCATAAAGCCCATACGCCATGTGGAAGTCTGCCTCGGCAGCAGGATCTGACTGATCGAGATTGATTGCAGTTTCACTGCTAAAGGTATCTTCAATCGTCTTGTTAATTCCGGTATCACCGGATTTTTTGCCAACCGCCGGTTTTTTTGAATCTTTAACCGGTGCGCGCGTGTCCTTGACAAATGGCACTTCCAACGTGTCCATACCAAATGCAAGATCGGATTCTGCCGTTTGCTCCGTCTCTTCAACAACAATTGTCCCGCGGTCGTGCCGTGCCAGTGCACGCAAACGTTCGGTCGAGGCAACCGAGTCAGTGTGGATCTCGTCATCATCAAGGGAATCCCAGACGCCTGTAACATCTTCATCGTCCCGATTCGCGGCGCGGCGCATGAACCAGACCAGAATTATCACGGTGACTAAAAGCGCAGCGCCAACCAGGACCCAAAAATTGGTGAGAAGGCCCAGAGCCTTTTCGACAAGTCCCTCGTCTCGAGCCGGCGATGTGACCACCGGTGGCGTCACGGTGTCGACATCGGCTACCGCATCATCTGTCTGAACTTCATCATCGACATCGACTACTGGCGGATCTTCGCCACGAAGCTCCGCAAGCTCGGCTCTTAATGCGGCAAGCTCGTTGTCCGGAATCTCTATCAGGGCATCCTGATCCAGCAATATGCCTTCGATTTCACTAATCCGGCTGGCAACCGGGTCCACGACCTGATCAACAGTCGCATCCAAGGGTCCGGTATCGACGCTGTCATCGATCAGGCCGATATCATCGTCCTCATCAGGTGGAACCAGCGTGAGGCTCGGCCGAGCTTGGGTCGGTGCGACGACGCCAGGCAGACCGCCCCAGGCGTTGTTCTGCCGCTGCACTTCAGCAAACGCATCACCGCGACTGATACGGAAAATATCGTCCGCGCTGGGAATACGGAGCGTTGCGCCAGCACGCATCACGTTGATATTGTCGCCAAAGGCCTCCGGGTTCGCCTCGAAAATTGCCAACATCGTCTGGTTAATTGTCAGACGTGAATCCGGACGTACCCTGGTGGTGATACCCCAGAGCGTTTCGCCTCGCTGAACCACGAGAACGTCGCCCGGGGTTTCGTCGAAAGTCGGTTGGCCCTGAGTTTGCGATTGCGCGGGAGCCGTAACTTGCGGCGACTGGCTTTGAACCGGCGCTTGAACCTGCGACCTCGCGGGCGCCGGTGAAGGCACTGGCGCCGGGACCTGCCGCTGAATTTGTCCGGAGTCTGCTGTCGTCGCGCGACTCGGTGCTGTCACCGCCTGTGTAGATTGCGTGGCCGGCGGTGGTGCAAATGTCGGCGGATCGAGCAATATGGTGTACTCGCGAAGCAGACGGCCGCGTGACCACGATGCTTCAACGAGAAAGGTTACAAACGGCTCCGTTACCGGTTCGAGCGACGTTACCCGGATAAAATTGCCGTCAGTTCGGCCGGATTTGACGATATCGAATCGCAATCGGGTCAAAAACAAAGGGCGATCGAGATCGTAGCGATCAAATGTCTCCGCAGACGCAAGACCAATTGTCAGATTGTCGAGTTCATCAGGCGTCGCCGAAAGCAAATCAATCTCGGCCCGCATCGGTTCATTAAGCGCCGAACTCAGTCGTATCTCTCCGAGGCCCAGCGCCCATGCCTGACTCGCAAGCAATAGGAATGGCATGAGCCACATACGATTAAGTCTTGACGACATAGTCTGATTCTCCAGCTCCCCAATTCCGTAAGAACGGACCGCCCGGAGCTTGAACTGATAGATTGTAGATGCCCGTAAGCTTTGCCGGTGAACTATAGCTTATAAATACTTTTTCGCCAATATTTCAGCTACTTGGACGCTATTTAGAGCGGCGCCCTTACGAATATTATCGGACACAATCCAAAGGTTAATTGCACTCGGATGACTGATGTCTTCACGCACTCTTCCGACAAAAACAGCATCATTCCCCGACGCATCCGATACAGCCGTCGGATACTGGCCCATTTCCGTGCCATCAATGAGTTGAACGCCGGGTGCCGAGCTCAGCAGTTCGCAGGCCTCTTTCGCCGTTATTTTCCGCTTCGTTTCGACGTTCACCGCTTCCGAGTGTCCGAAAAAGACCGGAATTCGAACCGCCGTTGCATTTACGGCAATTTCGTTGTCACCCATGATCTTTCGGGTTTCCCACACCATCTTCATTTCCTCTTTGGTATATCGATTTTCCAGAAACATGTCGATATGAGGAACGGCGTTGAACGCGATTTGCTTTGCCTCGCCTTTGAGCTCCAGCGGCTGCCCGTTCAGTAATTTTGCCGATTGCCTGGCCAGTTCTTCAACAGCGCTTCTTCCTGCGCCAGACAACGCCTGGTAAGTAGCCACGTTGATGCGCGCAATGCCGACGGCATCGTAGATCGGCTTCAGCGCAACGACCAATTGGATCGTCGAACAGTTTGGATTGGCAATAATGCCTTTCGCTTTGTAGGCCGCAATCTCATGCGGATTAACTTCCGGCACAACCAGCGGAATGTCATCGTCGTACCGAAACTGCGAAGTGTTGTCGACGACAACGCAACCCGCAGCAGCGGCTTTCGGCGCGTATACTTTGGATACAGACGCACCCGCCGAAAACAGACCGATCTGAACTTTGGCGAAGTCGAACTCTGCGAGGTTATCGACATTCAGTGTTCGATTTCCAAAATCGACTGTCTTACCGAGGGAACGTTCACTGGCCAGCGCGTAAACTTTTCCATACGGAAATTTTCGCTTGGCCAGAATGTCTAGCAGGGCTTCACCGACCACACCGGTAGCGCCGACCACTGCAATATCGTATTTAGCGGACATGAGTTTCTTATCGATTCGGAAGTTTAAGGAAAGTTGACGGGATCAGTCTGTAACAACAGGCGTCGCCGACCTGACATCGGCGTTTTGTGCGCGATGCCTAAGGTAATGATCCATCAGGACCAAAGCAACCATCGCCTCGGCGATGGGCGTAGCGCGCAACCCGACACACGGATCATGTCGACCTGACGTAATTATTTCGGCGGATTTACCTTCTTTGTTAATCGTCGCGCCTGGCTTCGAAATGCTGGATGTCGGCTTCAATGCAATACTCGTGAGAATGTTCTGGCCCGATGAAATTCCGCCGAGCGTTCCGCCAGCGTCGTTCTTGGTAAATCCGTGTTCCGAGATCTCGTCGCGATGTTCGCTGCCTCTCTGGATGACCGAAGCAAATCCAGAACCAACTTCCACGCCTTTCACCGCGTTAATGCTCATCAAACCGTGCGCAAGATCCGCTTCGAGCTTGTCAAAGACCGGTTCGCCGAGCCCTGGTGGAACGTGCGTCGCCAACACACTGATTTTTGCGCCTATCGAATCGCCCTGCTCGCGGAGGTCATCCATAAATGCCTCGAGCTCCGGTAGTCGCTGGGGGTCCGCACAAAAGAAAGGGTTGGTGTCCACTGCCGAGAGGTCAACCGCCGCCAGTTCAATAGGGCCCAGCTGGGACAGGTAGCCCTGTATCACTATGCCAAGCCGCTCCAAAAGGTACTTTCTCGCGATGGCTCCTGCCGCAACCCGCATCGTCGTCTCGCGGGCCGACGATCGGCCGCCGCCGCGATAGTCGCGAATGCCGTATTTCTGCTGATACGTGTAATCAGCATGGCCCGGCCGAAATTTGTCTTTGATATCGCCGTAGTCTTTTGAGCGCTGGTCGATGTTTTCGATCATCAGACCGATCGGCGTACCTGTTGTCTGCCCCTCAAATACGCCAGAGAGAATTCGCACCTGGTCGGGTTCCTGGCGCTGTGTGGTATGGCGTGATTTTCCGGGGCGGCGCCGTTCAAGATCCGCCTGAACATCGGCTTCACTGAGGGCCAGCCCTGGCGGGCACCCGTCAACAACGCAGCCCATGGCAGGGCCATGGCTCTCACCAAAAGTCGTTATCGTAAAAATTCTGCCGAAACTGTTACCTGACATGATCCTGTGCCCTGAACCGATGCTGGTGGCGATCGAGTTCCTCTTTGGTCAACATAAATACCCCGTCACCGCCGATTTCAAACTCAAGCCAGGTGAATGCGACCTCGGGAAAGCGCTGCTCGAGGGCCTGCTGACTATTTCCAACCTCAACGACGAGAATACCGTGATCAGCGAGAAAACGGGATGCATCATGCAGTATCGTTAACACTGAATCCAGACCGTCACCGCCGGCCGCGAGACCTAATCCAGGTTCGTGTCTGAATTCGGCTGCCAGTGCCGCCATATCTTCAGCATCTACATAGGGCGGATTACTGACAATCACATCATAAAAAGGACTGTCGTCATTCATCTTTAGAGCCGAGAAAAAGTCCGACTGAATCAGGCGGACGCGATCAGCCAGGCCGTGACGTTCAACATTGATGCTGGCGACCGCCAGTGCCTCAGCTGAAATATCCAGGGCATCGACGCTGGCGTCTGGAAATTCGGTTGCCACCGCAATAGCGATGCAGCCACTGCCGGTCCCGAGATCGAGCACGCGCTCGACCCGTGCCGGTGCGATCCAGGGCCGAAAACGATTGTTAACCAGCTCGGCCAGCGGCGACCTTGGGACGAGAACGCGCGCGTCAACAAAGAACTTCAGGCCAGCAAACCACGCCTGATTAACCAGGTAAGCCACCGGAATCCGGTCATTTATGCGTCTTCGTGCAAGGTCGTGAACCCTGCTTGCAGCGTCTGGCAATACCGTTCGCCGGTATTCTGCGTGGGCATTTTCATGACTGAGGTCCAGCGCGGCAAAAACCAGGTAGGCAGCGTCATCGGTGGCGTTTCCAGTGCCATGCCCGTAAACAAGGTTCGCCGACGAGAACTGATCGGCTATGACCTGAATGAGTGTTGCAACGGAATCGTCGGATGTGACGTTTGACATCAGAAAAAGTCTTTGCTGTTTTGTCCAGACAGAATCTAGCACGGGTGCCGCCGATCGTCCCGGAAAGATCGCACTCGCGAACTCGACCTTAAGCTGGGTTAGAATACCGCCACTATGGGCACAACACGTAAAATTCTGTTCTTTTCTTTCATGCTACTGGCAATTGCCGGTGGTACCTTATTCATGTATCAGGCTATTCAAACAAACAGGACGAATCTGGAGTCCGCTACTGTCTGGCCAGCGCCCAAACCACTTCCTCAACTCAATCTGGTGGATCAGTCTGGCAGTCCGTTCACGAAAGCAAACCTTGAGGGAAAGTGGAGCCTGCTTTTTTTCGGCTTTACGCATTGCCCGGATATTTGCCCTGCTACGATGCAGCAGCTCGCGATCGCAAATGAAACAATCGGGGAATCAGGCCAGGAGACGCCCGACATCATATTCGTAAGTGTCGACCCTGAGCGGGACCTGCCGGAGACCATGGCAGCCTACGTCAAATATTTTGGTGATAAAATTCAAGGTGTTACCGGTGATATCGTCGAAATACAAAATCTGACTTCGGCAGCGGGCGTTTTTTTTGCGAAGGCGGAATTATCGAATGGCGAATACAGCGTGGATCACTCGGCCGTCGTCCTCGTTGTGAACGAGGATGCCGAGATCTTTGCATCATTCAGCGCGCCTCATACTGTCAACAGTTTTGTTCACGATCTGCCTGTTCTGATGGATCTGTAGTGAAGTCGACATGGCTCGGGTTTTTGGCAGGCATCACTTTAATGCCTGGGTGTGCACAGGAATCGGGGCCGCCGATATCGATTGTCGAAGTCAAAATACTTGCGCCATTGCCTGGCAGCAGCGCGGCCGTAGCCTATTTCAGAATTGAAAACCGAAGTGACACGACAATCACAGTCAACCAGATTGACAGCCCCCAGTACGACGACGTGCAAATGCACGAGACAGCGCTTGAAGATGGCGTTTCGAGAATGCGACCAGTCGGATCGATTGAGATTGACCCTGCGTCCAGTGTTGATTTCACTCCGGGCGGGCTGCACGTAATGCTCATGAAACCGTCGACCAATACACTTCCTGGTTCGCCGGTAACTCTGGAAATTCGTCACGACAACGGATTGCTGATCGTCAACGCGACGATGCAGAACCGTATGCCGGTCGAGTGACGACCGAATTTCGATTTTCTGAAATGTCCGACCTAACCGCGTTACTTTTTGTGTTACTGCAAAAAACGATACCTAAAGCTTTGTTGACGGCCGTTGTCTTCCGACTGGCACGAATTCGTAACACCCGGGTCAAGAATTTCTTCATTCGACAATTCGTCAACTTTTACAAAGTTGATATCGAAGAAGTCCTGCTGCCAGTCCCAGACGGCTTCGTGACATTCAACGATTTTTTTATCCGTGAGCTGGAACACGATGCGCGTTCGATAGACAGCAATTCTGATGTAATTGTTTCGCCTGTCGATGGCACGGTGAGCGCTGCCGGAGTTCTAGAAAAGGATTCTATAATTCAGGCGAAGGGCCTCAGATACTCGATGACTGACTTGCTCGCGACTGACACGCAGGAGGCACAGTCCTACATCAACGGCGCCTTCGCTACGATCTATCTGGCGCCATATAACTACCACAGGGTGCATGCACCATTGGCCGGAAAGCTGGTCGCAGCGCGATATGTTCCCGGCGACCTTTTCAGCGTAAATGAGGCAACTGTCGCCCATTTACCGGGATTGTTCGTTCGAAATGAAAGACTCATATGCCATTTGCTCACCGACACGGGTCCTATGGTCCTGATATTCGTCGGCGCAATGAACGTAGGGAGCATCAGTACGATCTGGACTGGCGACATCAAGCCAAGAACATACGGCGTGGCAGAACAGATAAACCTTGCCGATGTCGACGGCGAATTGAGTTTCAGCAAAGGGGACAACATTGGGTGGTTCAACATGGGATCGACCGTCATATTGCTAATGCCAGCAGAATGCACGAACAACTTTGCAGACCTGGCCCATGGCCAAACCGTCAGAGTGGGCGAGGTCATTGGACGAATGGCGCCACGACCTTGAACTGGCGGCCAAACTCACCACCGGAAATGGCCAAAGCCCGCGCTCAAATGCTGGAAACCGCTCGTCGATTCTTTGGTACACGGGACATTCTCGAAGTCAGCACACCGAGCCTGTCGACTCGAACGTCAACTGATCCAAACATCGAAAGCATCGGCGCTTGTGTATCGGGCCGGCAAATGTTTTTGCAAACGTCCCCGGAATATTTCATGAAGCGACTCCTTGCTGCGGGCTATCCGGATGTTTATCAGATTTGCAGCGTTTACAGGGACGGCGAAGTCGGTCGAAATCATCTGCCCGAGTTCACGATGATCGAATGGTATCGACGGAATTTCGACCTGCAGGCGATCATGCACGAGACAACCGGATTAGCAACAAGCCTGCTGTCAAAATACAGGCTCGAGCGAACGCCAGTTTTCGTAAGTTACGTCGAGGCATTTCAAACGGCGCTGGCAATCGACCCGTTGCTCGCGGATGTTGAATTGCTGGCAACGACGGTTGACGCAGACGCGCAGTTACGTTCCTCGCTTGCCGACGACCATGATGCGTGGCTCGACCTGGCAATGGCGAGTCGCGTGGCCAATACTTTTCCGACCGACAGGTTGACCGTTGTTTATCATTACCCTGCCAGTCAGTCAGCGCTTGCACGTATTTGTCCGGACGACAGCCGTGTGGCAGAAAGGTTTGAAATGTATTGTGGCCCAATCGAGCTCGCGAACGGATTTGTTGAGTTGACGGACGCCAATGAGCAAAAAATGCGTTTCGAGGCTGATTGTGAGAAAAGGAAATCAAAAGGACTTCAGCCATACGAGATCGACACAATGCTTATCGAGGCGTTAGTTACTGGAATGCCGCAGGCCGCCGGGGTAGCGCTTGGTTTTGACCGCCTGCTGATGATTGACGAAGGTCAGAATGATATACGATCTGTAGCCACGTTTACGCCGGGAATCTGAAATGACAGTTGACTACAAAATACTCGACCGTCAGCTTGATGCGCTGATCGGAGAAGAGAACGATCTGCTCGCCGCCAGTGCAAATTTCGTAGGTCTGTTGTTTTCCGAAATTCACGATATCAATTGGCTCGGACTATATATATTGCGCGGTGACGAACTTGTGCTTGGCCCATTCCAGGGACAGCCGGCGTGCGTGCATATCCCGCTGGGTCGGGGCGTATGTGGAACTGCCGCCGCCGAGAAACGAACTA
Organism: Pseudomonadota bacterium; assembly: GCA_027621915.1. Classification (GTDB taxonomy): domain Bacteria; phylum Pseudomonadota; class Gammaproteobacteria; order Steroidobacterales; family Woeseiaceae; genus SZUA-117. The sequence continues at coordinate 8,370 of JAQCAD010000023.1, read as the reverse complement.
TTAAAGTCGACAACGTCCACAATTTCCACGGACATATCACTTGCGATCCCAATTCAAAATCAGAGGTGGTAGTGCCGCTAATCGCGAATGGGGCGGTTTTTGCCGTTCTCGATATTGACAGCCCACGCGAAGCCAGGTTCTCTGAAGTCGATCAATCCGGGCTCGAACTTCTTTGCCAGCGTTTCGTGAAGTGCCTGGCAAAGACCAAACAAGATCTGCTGAATTTTATTTGACTCGCGAAACATACTCCCCGGAACGGGTGTCAACTTTAACGTATTCTCCTTGCTCGACGAATAGTGGAACGCGAACGACAGCGCCAGTTGACAGCGTCGCAGGTTTTCCACCACCGCCCGAAGTGTCGCCACGCAGTCCCGGATCAGTTTCCGTAATCTCGAGCTCGACAAAGTTCGGCGCCGCAACAAGTAATGGTGAATTGTTCCACAATGTAACCTGGCAAATGTCCTGTTCAGTCAGCCACTTCTTCGAATCACCGACGCACTTCTCGTCAGCAGCATATTGCTCGAACGTATCCGCAACCATGAAGTGCCAGAACTCGCCGTCCGAGTACAGAAACTGCATGTCGGTGTCTACGACGTCTGCTCCTTCGAGGCTATCACCTGACTTGAATGTTTTATCAACTACTTTTCCCGTCTTCAGATTTTTGACGCGAACACGATTAAAGGCCTGACCTTTGCCCGGCTTCACGAATTCGTTTTCCACGATGACGCAAGGGTCATTATCCAAAATGATACGAAGCCCTGATTTGAATTCACTGGTACTGTAGTTTGCCATTTGCGATTCCACACGCGGCGCGAAGGCCGGTACATTTACGTTGGGTACTGCCGCCTGAGGCACGATCCCGGCAGCGCGCGCAATCATACCTGTGAATTGTTCTCAGGATAAGCACCAGCTGACGGCCCCGAAAAGGCCGGTACGGAACCCCGTGGGAGCACAATCAGCGCGGTGCAACCCCTATTTATTGATAGCCGTCACGCTTTTGACACTGGATCAGGGACTCCCTCAGGCGATCTGTATAGACTTATTTCGTGTTGGCAGAACACGCCCGGCGCCGCCGGCAACAGGGAACTCAGGGCCTCGACTTGACCGAAAAGCATACAGTATCGATCGCCGTACTATCGGGCACTCAGGACGATGTTCAACTCGTAAACGGAAGTCTGCGGGACGCCGGACATACTGCGCATTGTCACTGGATCGAGACGCCCGGCCGATTCGACGATATTCTCGGCAAAGAACGGATTGAACTCATCATTATCAACTTGAACAATTATCCGGACCCGATTCGACAAGTCGTCAAGCAGAAGGACAGATTCATACCGGAAGTCCCGATCATTGCCCTCAGCGAATCAGTTGATGAAGAGTCGATCCTCAAGGCGATGAAAGACGGAGCCGCTGACTTGGTGTCACGCGACCAAAAGGCCCGAATCCTGGCCGTTGTCAATCGCGAACTCCGTGCGTTCCGGGTGGAGCGCGCACTGAATTCGACGCTCAACTCGGCGACCGAATATCGAAAACAACTGCACGACTACATGCAAAACTCGAGCACGGCAATCGCGTACATACAGGAAGGCATCGTTACCGAAGTCAACAACGCCTGGCTGCGTATATTTCAGGCAAAAACGCAAGACGAGATCGTCGGCCTGCCGCTGATGGATAATTTCCTCGAAGAGAGCCACGCCGCTGTAAAAGGCGCGCTTATCGCCACAACGCAAAGTAAATGGAAAAAGGGCGACAAACTCCACGCGAAGACGCGGGCGAAAGACGGAAGTGCGGCGGCCCTCGACCTGGAATTCCGCATTGTAGAATTCGATGATGGCCCTTACGTTCAGATTCGAATTGAATCTTTGCCAACGGCGGCCGAGGAACCAACGAAGCTTGTTCACGAAGCCCTTAAACGAGATCCGACAACGCTCTTTTTTCATCGCGCACAGTTTCTCGAGCGAGTTACGAAACGCCTCTCGCGCAAGCCGAAATCCGGTCTGCAAGCGCTCGTCTACATCAAACCCGATGATTTTTCAGAGGTGCGCAGTGCGGTCGGCATCCTCGAAACCGAAGAAATTCTCGCACAGTTTTCTGAAGAGGTTCGAAAGCGGATGCATCCTCGCGATGTCGCAGGTCGATTTGAGGGCACCGTAATCATGGCGCTTCTTGAGCGAGGTAACGAGCGTGATGCTGAGGTCTGGGGTAAGCAACTGGTTGAACATGTGCAGAAACACGAATTCAACATTGGCGACCAAAAAGTACGCCTTACATGCACAGTCGGCGTTGTCGGCGTAAGCAGCATGTTTTCGAGTCTCGAAGAAATGGTGTCCGCAGTCGCGGACGCTCATGACCAGGGCAGATCTGTCGGGGGCAACTCAGTGTTCCTTCGCGAGTCGACGGATATCGATACACGGTTGCGCAAATACGACGAAATATGGGTGAAGAGGATCAAGGCGGCAATGCTAGAGAAGCGATTCCGCCTCGCGCAATTACCAATCGCTGGTCTGCGCAGTGAATCCACAAAGATGTTCGACATGCTGATTCGAATGCTCGATGAGCAAGGCAACTCGATTCTGCCTTCCGAGTTCCTTCCGGCAGCTGAACGGAATAATTTGATGAAGACTATCGACCGCTGGATCATTTCCGCGGCTATCGAGCACTGCAAGGACACCAATGCGAAGACTGTGTTCGTTCGTATTTCCCGACATTCAATGCAGGATAACTCTCTCGTCGAATGGATTCGGTCGGAACTTCAGGATCACGCGGTCGATCCGGCCTGCTTCTGCATTCAAATACCCGAGCAGGATGCTGCGAAGTACATAAAAGAATCGAAAGAAAAAGCGGATGAGCTGCGTAAGGCCGGAATTGGTTTTGCGCTGGAACATTATGGTGTTGACAAGAATCGCTTCCAGATTCTCGATATCCTCAAGCCGAATTACATCAAGATCGACGGAGAATTGATGCATTCTCTTTTGACTGATACGGCCATGCAGGAAGCTGTCCGGCAACTCGCATCTGCAGCACAGCAACGCAATATCGAGACGATTGCCGAGCGCGTGGAAAACGCAAATGCGATGGCCGTTCTCTTTCAGCTCGGCGTCCACTACATGCAAGGTCATTATGTGCACGAACCCGAAGTAGTCCTGCAGGAAGTGGTTCGCGCTGCCCCCACCACGCTTGAGGCAATTGGGTCACAGTAGCGCGAATTGGTCAGTTTCCGTTTCCAGGTTCCGGTTTTCGGTTAATCACGTCATGACGGCAATTGTGACATTAGTCACATTTTTGCAATCAAAAACACGTTTCCGGCGACCGAAATTGAAAACCATGAGTGCGTCTGTTTACAGCGCATTGGGCGCTACCTAATCTGCTTTTATGCAACGGGTACGTAGCTGCTTCACTTCAAGTGCAGCTTCGCGATCGCAAGGATGAGTTCGAACCGGGCAGCGAGGTATCAGGCTGTGAATGTAACTGGCGAAAATGGAAGAAGCCGCAAAACAATGAAACGACAATCGCAGTATTTTCTGCCGGCATTAATTGCTGTGGGTAGCGCCTGTGGTGTCACAGCGTTACCAGCGCACGCACTGGAACTTGGTGAAATCCAGGTTAACTCGGCACTCGGTCAGCCGCTCAGGGCAAGTATCTCTTACGCGTTGAATCCGAACGAGCAAATTAATAGTTACTGCATCTATTTTCGAACGGGCAGGTTCGGTGACGAGATGCCCACATTCAGCGATGCCGCAATTTCAATTACGGGTAACGCATTTTTGATCTCGGGGAATTCGCCGATTCGCGAGCCGATACTGAATGTGCAGGTCGGCGTAAATTGCGCTTATACACCTCGACTGATGCGCGAATACACTTTGATGATAGACCCCGTCCCACGAGAAGTACGCGCAGGTTCGGTCCGAAAGACCGGGATCGGCGAGTCTATCGTGCCGCAAACGCGGACCGTTGCAGAGGTTGACGCCGATTCCCGTTCGCCCGGGACGCCTGTGCTCCGGTCACCTGCGATGGCAACAGCCGCTGATCGATCGTCAGTCGCCATGAACGGGCGTTATTTGGTGCAACCAGGTGACTCTGTTTCGACAATCGTTTCCCGAATCGAAAATCGGCGAATTGGCTTGTGGCGTGCGGTCGACATAGTATTTGCCGCGAATCCGGAGGCGTTTTCCAGTCACGACAAAAACCGGATTATTGCCGGATCCAGCCTGTACATCCCGGATCTGAATGACGATCTCGCCGTTTTAGCCGAGACACCACCAACCCCTTCGTCAGGAAGCTTGCTCGCGCCAGGCTTTGCCACGGAAGTGGCTGACCGTTTAGCAACTCCGGAGATTGCGTCACGCACAGTTTCCACAATTGAAAAAAATCAGGAGGCACCGCCTGACCTCCAGTTACCCTCAGTCGAAGAGTCACTGGCCGTGAGCAAAGCAGATCCCGAGTTGCGCCCCGGTGACGTCGTCATGTTACCTGCTGGGTCAGACAGCCTCGATACTGCGACGCCTGCAAAAACTTCGGCGGACCCGTCGACCGGCGCGCCATTCGCAAGTTCGGCGATGCCGCGCGGCACCGGAACCAGCGGTGCATGGAATTGGCTGATATGGCTGGGTGGCACCGGAATTGCCCTGATACTCGGGTTGTTGCTTTTCGGCAGGGCGCTACGTGAGCGATTTGGCCCAGTTGGCGATGCTGCGGCTGAGCCAGCCGCACGACGCAGAGACGACGATTCGGCACAGAAAGCACGTGCAATTCAGGACGTTGACTTCGAGTTTGCCGATACGATCAATGCACAAGCCATTTCACTTGATGCGGACCTTGGCGCCGGAACCGGACTGAGTGCGGCTTCGATGATCGACGTCGCCCAGGACTTTGGATTTTCTGCAACATCTCCGGGCGACACGGATCTTGACCTGGAAATTACGGAAGCTGCAGCACGCGAACCGGAATTTGTCCCGACGGATATCATCGCACCGCATCATCGGGTGGAACCGATGTCAATTCTTGATAACGAAGAGCCGCCGATCGACGACGACTATGACCTGTCAATGATCGTCGACGCGACCAAGCAGCGCATTGGAGAGTACGATGCGACTGAGAAGGATTTGCAGGCCGTTCAAATTGGTGATGCATTGGCCGACGACGTCGGTGGTGGCTACACGTTAAGCTCTGCAGTGGATTACCTCGCACTGGAGCAGGACTACCAGGAGGAGTTCACCGCCACAATGGCGCTAAATGCTGAAATTGAGCGAGTGGCAATGGAGCTGGCCAGTCTGATGGACGGCGAGGATCCAGGCGTTTTGACGACCGAAATGCCGATTGCTGATTCAACACAACTTGATAGCGACGTTACCGCCGAATTGACGACCGAAATGCCCGAATCGATGGACGCTGAGAATGATTCAATCGCTGATGCGAGCGAGTCAGACAGCAGTCGTGCGATGAGTGCTGCAGGCAGTGACATAACGGTTGAGATGCCGGCAAAACCCGGCCAATCCCAATCCCGGAAAAAATAACAGCAGGAAAACGATCCGCGGGTCACCTCCTGCAATTAACCGATTGGCTAGTCAGCACTGCCGACGGCAATGAGCCTTTCAACCTTGCGCCAGCCTTTGGGCAACATGCTTCCACGAAGCGCGCGATCCCCGTAATAGTCGTCGAGATCACCCCACTTAAGGGTCATCATTCGTGCGCCGGTGAGAACCTGCAAATTTCCTTCCTCCGGTACCACGGCAGCTGCTACAAGCTGCTCGTCGCCATCTTTGTATTTTTTGCCTGGAATATTGATGAGTTTATTTCCCTTTCCTTTCGCAAGTTCCGGCAGATCTTCCATTTCAAAGCAGAGCATTCGACCGATCGACGATACGGCCGCGATCAGGCACTCCCTGTCACGCGGCACCGGTGATGGCACAACAACCCTGCCCCCCGGCGGCACTTTGAGTATCGATTTGCCAGCCTTGTTTCGCGAAACCAGGTCATCAAGCGTCGCAATAAAGCCATAGCCTGCGTCGCTCGCCAGCAAGAATTTGTCGTCCGGATCACCAATCATTGCGCCGCAAAACTCCGCGCCGTCCGGCGGCTTGAACAATCCCGATAATGGGTCACCCTGCCCTCGCGCGGACGGCAACGTCTGTGCAAGCACGCTGTAGACGCGGCCCGTACTATCGATAAACATGGCGAGTTGGTTGCTCCTGCCTTGCGTCGCAGATAAAAATCCGTCTCCGGACTTGTAACTCAACGCGAGAACATCAACCTCATGCCCTTTAGCCGCGCGTGCCCAGCCTCTTTGTGACAGCACGACTGTAACTGGCTCGCTCGCAACCAACAAAGATTCGTCCAGTGCCTGCGACGCAGCACGCTCGACAATTCCAGTTCGACGCGGATCACCGTAACTTTCCGCGTCTTCCAATATTTCGGTCTTAATCAGATTCTTTAGCTTGGCGGCACTCTTAAGCGTTTGTTGTAACGCGTCGCGCTCATCGTTGAGTTCCGCCTGCTCACCTTTGATCTTGAATTCTTCGAGCTTAGCCAGATTCCGCAATCGCAGATTCAGAATGGATTCAGACTGAATATCGGATATCTTGAACTTCTTCATCAACACCGTTTTCGGATCGTCTTCGGTGCGAATAATTCTTATGACTTCGTCAATATTGAGATAAGCGATCAACAAGCCATCGAGAATATGCAGGCGATCGAGAACAATCTGAAGGCGATGCTCCAGGCGGCGTTTGACAGTGATTTTCCTGAAACTAAGCCATTCATTTAAGAGTGCAACGAGGCTGAATGTGCGTGGACGACCATCCAGCGCTACAACGTTCATGTTGACTCGCACCGTACGCTCGAGTGATGTCGTTGAAAAAAGGTGAGACATCAGTTCGTCAACGTCAATTTTTTTGCTTTTTGGCGAAATTACCAGGCGAATCGGCTCCTGATGATCTGACTCGTCGCGCAGGTCCTCGACCAGGGGCAGCTTCTTGTTGCGCATCTGAGCCGCGATTTGCTCCAGCACCTTACTTCCCGAGATCTGGTATGGCAGCGAGTCGATAATAATGTCGCCGTCTTCCTGTCTGTAAGACGCTCGCAACCTTAGCGTGCCACCGCCGGTTGTGTAGATGTGCTTGATGTCAGACCTTGGCGAAACGAGCTCGCCACCGGTCGGAAAATCCGGTCCTTTAATGTGTTTCATCAGATGCGAGACCGTCGCATCCGGGTTGTCTATCAGGTGAACCAGGGCGCTGGCGACTTCGCGAAGATTATGCGGCGGAACGTCCGTCGACATGCCAACAGCAATACCTGTGGTTCCGTTGAGCAACAGGTTTGGCAGACGTGCCGGCAACACAACAGGTTCGTCCATCGTGCCGTCAAAATTGGGTGCCCAATCAACCGTCCCCTGGCCGAGCTCAGCCAGCAATGTCTTCGCATAAGGCCGCAGCCGGGATTCGGTATAACGCATCGCAGCAAATGATTTCGGGTCGTCAGTAGAACCCCAGTTCCCCTGCCCGTCTACGATGGGATATCGGTAGGAAAAATCCTGCGCCATCAGCACCATCGCCTCGTAACACGCAGAATCTCCGTGCGGATGGAATTTGCCAATTACGTCACCCACCGTACGAGCGGATTTTTTGTGTTTCTGGCCAGCGGATAACCCGAGCTCGCTCATCGCGTAGGTGATACGGCGTTGTACCGGTTTTAGCCCGTCACCGATTTGCGGAAGCGCACGATCCAGAATGACGTACATCGAGTAATCGAGGTAGGCCTTCTCGGTATATTCCTTTAAGGCCTGCTGCTCAACGCCTTCGAGATTCAGCTGATTTTGCATAGCACTCCGTCCCCTCGTCAGACTTCCGCGAGGTTGCCCTTGTCTTCAAGCCACTTACGCCTGTCGCCAGAACGCTTCTTAGCCAGCAACATGTCCATGAGCTGGTCCGTATTGTCTTTTGCGCTTACCGTCAGTTGCACCAGACGCCTCGTGTCTCGATTCATCGTCGTTTCACGAAGGTGCGATGGATTCATCTCGCCAAGGCCCTTAAAGCGAGTAACGGATACCTTGCCCTTAATATTCTCAGCCTCGATTCTGTCGAGAATCCCCTGTCGCTCGCTATCATCGAGTGCATAGAATTTTTCCTTGCCAACATCAATTCGATAAAGAGGCGGCATTGCGACATAGACGTGACCAGCAAGAATCAACTCCCGAAAATGACGCAGGAACAGCGCGCACAGCAAGGTTGCGATATGCAGGCCATCGGAATCCGCATCAGCAAGAATGCATACCTTGTGATAGCGAAGGTTGTCCAGATTTGGGTTGCCGGGGTCAACGCCCAGTGCAACACTGATGTCATGAACTTCCTGTGACGCCAGGATCTCGCCAGCATC
>JAQCAD010000070.1 GCA_027621915.1 Pseudomonadota bacterium | reverse complement strand
GAAAATGATGAGCAAAACACTCGCTTAACCTGACAACACATCTGTCCCATTTGTTTGAAGACGGACATGATATTCAATTTTCCGCACCAGTCCGAAGACGCGCTCGAATCTGACCTCAGGATTCTGACGGACGTGCTGGCTGTCGACCAGGCATCCTGGTATCCGCTGATGACGACGGATTCGACGTCGCGACCGATGGCTCGAAGGATAGGCGTCGTCGATCATTCGCGCGAACGGAAGTACTACGAAAAAATCTCGCGCCACATGCTGCAGAAGGGCTATGAACGTTCTTCCGCCTGGTGTTTCTCGCGCCAGCCGGGTATGTTCGACGAATACATTGTCGAACACGAAGAATACGTAGGTCTTGGCAGCGGTGCTTTCAGTTACTTGGCCGGTACGATGTACGCCAACACTTTTTCCATCAACAACTACCTGCGGTTGATAGGCGCCGGTCAAACCGGAGTTACCAGGAAGCGCGACCTGGATCAGCTCGAACAGATGCGTTATTTTCTTTTGATGCGTTTGTTTAGTGGACGAATGAGTCTCGACGATGCGGAGAAGCGATTCGCCGGACAATTCGGCCGGGTTATGTGGCGCGACCTGGCAGGGCTGCGGCTCATCGGAGCCGTTAAAAGCGATGCAGCCAATCTGTGCCTGACCGAATTCGGCTACTACCTGTGGGTGGTCCTGATGCGTGAATTTTTCTCCGGCATAAACAACATTCGCGATGACATGCGCCACCACATTTCGGAGGAAGCATCCCTGGCATGAATACCCCTCGGATAACCACGATTGCTGCACAACCCATGGCCCGTGACTATTCCTGTAAGTAGCGTAAAGGTGGTGAGCTCCTATGACGAATCCTGCCAATGATAAAACGGGTGGCCTGTGGGCGCGACCTAAGCAAAAGTGGTTACTTGGTATACCGCTTGGGGCGTTAATCGCTTTTGGGCTGGGCGCTATCGCGCTCGGGACGACCAACTACGTGTTGCACGAAACCAGCACGACCGATTTCTGCTATGCCTGTCATTCGCACGAGAACTTCATCAAGCCCGAATACGAGGCTTCGTCGCATTTCAACAATCTCGCTGGTGTGAGGGCCGGCTGTGCAGATTGTCATTTGCCGCATGACAACTGGTTCGAGCTCGTATGGACCAAGATGGTGGTTTCGCTGGATATTATTCCCGAGCTCGCGGGTAAACTCGACACGGCGGAAAAGTACGAAGAGCATCGTGCCGAAATGGCCGAGTCGGTCTGGCGCCAGTTCAAGGAGAATGATTCGAAGTTCTGTCGCAGTTGCCACAGTATCGACGCGATGAATCTGGACGCACAGGAACGACGAACGGCAAGGCAACATTCGCAGGCAGCGGACAAAGGTGAGACCTGCATCGATTGTCACTACGGCATCGTGCACAGGGAACCCGAGGGCGCCAGCGAAATAATCGAGCGCCTGCAGGAAGAATTTTCCGTCGACGATACCGACTAATGTGTTAACCGGGCATCACTCCCGTGTCACAGACGCCCGTCGCCAACTGACTGTCGAGCTGATCAGCGGCGCCAGCGGCTTGGTGCTAGCGCTGTTCATGTGGGGACACATGATCCTCGTCGGTTCGATCCTGACCGGTGCCCGCGGTTTCGACTGGCTCGCGGGCACGCTCGAAATCTATTACATCGCCCAGCCAACCGTAGTTGTCATTCTCGCCTTGTTCCTCATTCATGCTGCACTGGCAAGCCGCAAGATTCCGGCGCAGCTTGCAGAGCGCAGGCGCATGATCGAGCTTGGAAAAACGCTGGCGCATGCGGGCCGCGACCGGCCGGCAAATGCGAGTGCGATATCACCGCTGCAGGCACATGTGGAGTCGCAGCTCTGGATCTGGCAGGTACGCACGGGAATGGTGGTCCTCGTGCTCGGCAGTTTTCACGTGATCCTGCTGGGTCTCGATGTACTGACACCGCTGTTCGGTGAGCGTCCGGGCATTGAAGCGCTCACCAGTGCGGCACGAGTCAAAGCCGGGCTGTGGTTGCCCTACGCAATACTGCTCGTCTGCGTCGAATTTCACGCCAGCGTCGGCCTTTACCGGCTCGCCATCAAGTGGGGAGCGGGCCGTCTGCTGTCACGCCGAACAACCCGCAGAATCGAAAGTGTGCTGCTGTGGTTTTTTCTCGGGCTTGGTGTCGTTGTTCTGCTCGTGCTTGCAGAAGTGCTACCGCCCCCGTTCGAGTTCCTGCTGACGGAGCCGGTGACATGACTTCGGCACTAGTCAGCACCGACGTGCTCGTCATTGGTGGTGGCCTTGCGGGCGAACGTTGCGCGATCGAGGCAGCTGTCGCGGGACATGATGTCCTGATCCTCTCACTCGTACCGCCGCGGCGCAGCCACAGTTGCGCAGCGCAGGGTGGCATGCAGGCGGCGCTCGGTAATTGCGTCAAAGCGGAAGGCGATAACCCGACAATGCACTTCCTGGACACTGTGCGGGGTTCCGACTGGGGTGCGGACCAGGAAGTTGCCCGGATTTTCGCTGAAGAGGCGCCGGTCGCCGTGCGCGAACTGGCGCACCTCGGTGTGCCATGGACCAGAGTGCGCGGCGGAAAAAACAGCTACGTGATCAAGGGCAAACGCGTCGAAATAGACGAGCGCCTCGAAAACGACGGCCTGATCATGCACCGCGATTTTGGTGGTACAGCAAAGTGGCGAGCCTGTTACGCGGCCGCCGCGACAGGACATGCGGCGCTGTATGCCATTGACAGTGAAGTCGTCAGACTGGGAATAAACGTTCGCGATCGTACCGAGGTCGTCCAGTTGATCCATGACGGCAGTCGTTGCTGGGGCGCTGTTGTCCGTTGTCTTCGAACCGGCAAGCATTTTTCAGTTGTCGCGAAGGCTACTGTCATAGCAACGGGCGGATACGGCCGAATCTACGGCCAGTACACGACCAACGCGACAATCAATGAGGGCATGGGCGCGGTGATCGCGTTGAACACAGGCCTAGTGCCCCTGGGCAATATGGAGGCTGTGCAATTTCATCCAACAGCGCTCGCGCCCAGTAACATACTGGTGACCGAAGGTTGTCGCGGCGATGGCGCTTACCTGCTGGATAAAGACCTGCATCGCTTCATGGTCGACGCCGAACCGGAAAAGCAGGAACTCGCGAGCCGCGATGTCGTGTCTCGTCACATGAAACAACGCATGCGTGACGGCAAAGGCGTCGATACGCCATACGGGCCACATCTGTGGCTCGACCTGCGCCATCTTGGCGAAGCGCACCTGACGACGAAACTGCGCGAGGTCTCGGAGATCTGCAGGGATTTCGCCGGCCTGAACCCGGCCCACGACCTGATTCCTGTGCAACCCACACAGCACTATTCGATGGGCGGTGTGCGCGTCAATAAAGACGGCCAGGCCTACAACATGGCTGGCCTATTTGCGGCCGGCGAAGCGGCGTGCTGGGATATGCACGGATTCAATCGCCTGGGTGGCAACAGCCTGGCAGAAACAGTCGTTGCCGGTCGTATCGTCGGGCGTCGCGTCGCGGAGTTTGTTGCCGATACCAGTCTCGATGTTCAAACCAGTCTTGCGTTTGCGGCGAAGGACTCCGCCGAGCGGCGTGCGGCTGAATGGCTTGATCGTTCCGGCACGGGCCCAAGCGTGTATGCGATTCGTGATGCGATGGGTGAAACGATGATGAGCAAGGTCGGCATCTTCAGGACTGGCGAGGAGCTCGAAGAGGCCGTGGCCGAAATCACATTCTTACTGGCTGATTGCGACAAGGCGGTGCTGCGTTCAAAGGTACCGGGCATGAATCCCGAGTTGTCATTTGCACTGAGGCTGAAGGGCATGCTGCGGCTCGCCCTGGTGACGGCAAAGGGCGCGCTGCTCAGAACGGAGAGTCGCGGCGCGCATTATCGATCGGACTATCCGCTGCGCAACGATGCGGATTGGTTAAGTCGAACGCTCGTCCGCTGGCCTCTGGACGCATCAGAACCGGAATTCAGTTACGAGCCTGTCGGTGAGATCGACCTGCCGCCGGGCCATCGCGGCTATGGCAGCGACGAACGTATCGAAATGCGCGAATCGTTGGATCAGTACAATGATGGTGTATATGAGCGGCAGGGAAAAAATGGCCGCCTGCCGACCAGGGAAGCACCGGGTGCGAGGTTACGGCGCGGCGAATGGAAGGAGCAGATATGACGACGAATGGGTCAGGTGCAGCGCGACGTTTGCGATTCGAAATCTTTCGCTACAACCCGGAGGATTCCGATTCCGAGCCACATATGCAGAGCTACGAGCTCGACGAAGCACCGTACATGTCACTGTACATTGCGCTGAATCAGATTCGCGAAACACAGGACCCCAGCCTGCAATTTGATTTCGCTTGTCGTTCGGCCATCTGCGGTTCCTGCGGCATGCTGGTCAATGGCCGTCCCGCGCTCGGTTGCCGCACGTTGACCTCCGACCTGCCAGACGTGGTTCGTTTGCATCCGTTGCCGGTTTTCAAACTGATCGGCGACCTGTCCGTCGACACCGGTACCTGGTTCCGGGAGATGGTCGAAAAGTCCGAAGCCTGGATTCATGCGAAAGAGGATTTCGATCCGCAAGCGGAGGAAGTTCGGATGGATGACAACCTCGCGCAGGCGATTTACGAGGGCGAACGTTGTATCGAATGCGGCTGCTGTGTTGCTTCTTGCGGTGTCGCCAATGTCAACGCCAATTTCACCGGACCTGCGGGTCTCAATCGAATTGCGCGCTTCATGATGGATCCGCGTGATTCGCGTACTGACGAAGATTGGTTCGACGTCGTAGCGAGCGATCACGGCGTATTCGCGTGTCTGGGAATGATGGCTTGCGAAGACGTTTGTCCGAAAGAACTTCCGTTGCTGGAAGTACATGCATACCTCAGGCGGCGCATGCTGGCAGCACGTTTTATGGACAAGAAGGACTAGTGTCAGTCCCGCGCCAGCTGCTCGAGTGCCCGCAGCACATCCCGGCGACTGATCTGGCCGACCAGGCGGTGATCTTTGACGACCGGAAACCGGCGAAACTTTGTTTCGAGAAACCGTTCGGCCAGATCGATGATGCTCATGTCGGCGTCAACGGTCTCCGTATCGGTTGTCATGTATTCAGAAACCGGACCACCCCATTGAGAGTGATAACCTGCGTACAACGCGATCTTCATACAATCAAGTTCAGACAGCATGCCGACCAACTCGCCATGATCGTCCGTCACCGGGGCACCAGCAATGCTGTGCTCGACGAGAACATGAATCGCATCGAGAACATCAGTTTCCGGGTGGAACGTGATGAGCTTGCCGGTCATGTAGTCTTTGACCAGCGCTGATTTGGGAGTCATTGCGTTTTTCCTTTCGTGCAGTCGCCGCTGCAAAGTTCGCAGCCGCCGTTGTTCAGTCCGCCACAGCTGCCACGAATCGCCGGGCGTCCGTTCATAACGCCGATGCTCATCGCCGCGATAACGGCGACGATGACCGCGAAGCTCAGCAGAAGTGTTATTGCGAGAATATTCATCGTTCGGACAAATCCGTAAACACGGTGGTTGCCTTCCCGTCGATTCCTGATTCTTTTCGCAGCAGGAAATAGGCGGCAATACGTTCCTGTTCTGCGAATCGGAAACCCTGGTCGGGTCCCATCACGAGCAGCGCAGTCGCCAGGGCGTCCGCCATCGCGGCGGTATCAGAAATGACGGTGACGGCAGCCGCATTATGCGTGACGGGCCGGCCGGTTCGGGAATCGATCGTATGTGAATAGCGCCGACCGTCCAGCACGTAAAAATTCCGGTAATCTCCCGAAGTCGCCATCGCCATATCGGTTAGCCGGACGATTGCCTGTACGGATCTTTCGAAGTCAGCAGGCTTTTCCACCGCAATCGCCCAGTTTTCGCCGCTGGCATTCTTTCCCCGCATCCGCAGCTCGCCACCGACTTCAACAAGGTAATTGTCGACACCCTGTGTATCAAGAAAGTCGGCCAGTTGGTCGACCGCATAACCCTTCGCGTAGGCCGACAGATCGACGTAGACATCTGCCCTTTTTTTCCGGATCGCGGGTTTTTCGCAGTCTGTTTGCAATTGCCGATAGCCCACTCGCTCTGCAGCCAGCGCGATCGACTCGTAACTGGGAAGTTCTGCATGATCGGTATCGACGGGGCCGAATCCCCACAAATTGACCAGGGGGCCAACCGTGATGTCGAATGCACCGCCGGTACGTTCGCTGACGGCAAGCGCCGCACTAATAACGTCACAGAATTCGGTGGACGTCGCGATCCAGTCGGTCGCCGGATTGGCGTTGAACACTGACAATTCAGATTCCGGAAGCCAGGTCGACATCCGCTGGTTAACGCGTGACAGTACGTCGATTACGTGGCGCTCGATGAAGTCTTCCCCCGATTCGCCGCCCGGTGAGTCCAGTTTGATGCTGAACGAGGTACCCATCGTCTGTCCCGATATTTCGGACATCGGCATGTCGCCGCGCGGCTCGCCGCAGGCGCCAAGTGTTAGTGCGAAAATCAGCAGGAGAGGTCGTGTGTGCATCTGTTCAGGAACCAAAGTCATCAAGCAGGATGTCTTCGTCAGCTACGCCGAGATCCTTAAGCATCTTGATGACTGCCGAATTCATCATCGGCGGGCCGCACAGATAATACTCGCAATCCTCGGGCGCCCGGTGATTGGCGAGGTATTCGTTCAGCAAGACTTTGTGAATAAAGCCCGTATACCCCGTCCAGTTGTCCTCAGGCTGGGGCTCCGAGAGTGCGACGCTCTCCTTCGCAGTCAGCCCTTCCAGAAATTCTTTTTCACGCAGTTGATCGCGTTGCTCACGCAGTTCTCGGTACGCGTCGTCCCGTTGCATATCGACGCGTAACGCAGTCGTGCGGCCGTCCGAGCTGATCAATAAGTCCTTGTACAATGGGCTGGTCAATAATTCCTGCTGCGCGAGCAGTCGGTCGGTATCGGCATCCTCGAGGTAACGAATGTCGCGATCGATGAATCTCAGGTCAGCTGCCGGGCTGTTGACGAGTGGAACGTCCAGAATTGTCGTCACTGACTCGATGTTCGGAAGTGCGGCAAGCTCGTTCCGCAATAATTCGATGTCAGATAATACGCCGTCGCTAAATATAGGCTGATCCGGCGTATAGGTGACCAGCAGGAAATCATCAGATCCGTATCGCGCCCGGACATAGCGGTAATACCCGAGGCCCTCGTCGCGTTCGAGCGTAAGCGAGTCGGCCGAAGCATCGAGCGAAAAATACTGTGTGTACCAGCCGAAATAGAAGGTGCACGCCGCAACAATCACCAAAATTGCAATGGGTCGCCTGAGGACGAAGTCGTCGTAGATGTCGCTCAGGCGGCGCAAATAATCAAGTTCCTTCGGCGACAGCGCATGCAGTCGTTATTCGCTTCGATGGAAGTGATCTTCCAGAACCTGTGCAACACAACAAGTCAGCCTTTTTCCTGTAGCAATGTGCAGAAATTCATTGGGCCCGTGTGCGTTTGATTTGGGGCCAAGGAGTCCCGTAATCAAGAACTGCGCGTCGGGAAATTTTTCACCCAACATGCCCATAAACGGGATGGTGCCGCCTGTTCCCATGTATACCGATGGTTTGTTGAAATAATCACCGGACGCCTTGTTCATCGATTGCTCCAGCCATTTCGCAACGGCTGGCGCGTTCCAGCCGGCCATCGATGAATCAACATTGAAAGATACTTTGGAAAACGGCGGACTGTTTGCCTCCAGCGCCTGTTTAACCGCGACAGCTGCGCCTTGTGCGTTTGTCGTCGGTGGGAGTCGAAATGAAAGTTTCAGCGTTGTCGTTGGCAGCATGGTGTTGCCCGCATTGACGAGGGCCGGCATGCCGTCCGCGCCGGTGACCGTCAGGGACGGACGCCAGTTATTGTTCAGGAGCAATTCGTATACCGACTCGGAGGTCGATGCGCCTGAATCGGCCCAGGGAAACTTCCTGTAGACAGAGTCGCCGAGAACTTCCGCTGCAAGTTCTGCCTGTTGCCGGCGTTGTTCAGGAATATCGACGAAAAGATCACTCACCAGGACTTGCCCGCTGGTTTCATTTTCAACCCGACTCAGGACCTGCCGCAGAATCCGAAAACAGGAAGGAACGATGCCGCCTGCGGCACCGGAGTGAACGCCTTCGGTGAGTACATCGACCCGCAGCGTCCCGGTCAGGTTGCCGCGCAATGAGGTCGTGCACCAAAGCTGGTCATAGTTGCCGCACTCGGCATCGAGGCAAACGACCAGGCTGGGCGAACCCAGGCGATCGCCGAGGTGGTCAATATAATAGGGCAGGTCGAAACTGCCGGATTCCTCGCACCCTTCGATCAATACCACACATCGGGCGTGCGAAATGCCTTGCTCCTGCAATGCGCGTATCGCGGTGACTGATCCGAATACGGCATATCCGTCATCGGCACCACCGCGCCCATATAATTTGCCGTCCCGAATCACCGGCGTCCAGGGATCGAGGTTGTCTTCCCAACCGCTGAATTCCGGCTGCTTGTCGTAGTGGCCATACAGGAGCACGATATCATCAGAATCTCCGGGGATGTCCATCAACAGGATGGGCGTTCTTCCCTCCAGCCTGACGACTTCGACGCTCATTCCTTTGAGGGGCTGCTTTTTACACCACGTCTCCAGCATGGTCACCGCTTTTTCCATGTGGCCGTGTTTCTCCCAGTCCGGATCGAACATCGGCGACTTGTTGGGTACTTTGATGTATTCAGAAAGTTCAGGGATGATCGAGTCGTCCCACATCCTGAATACAAATTGCTCGGTCTTTTCCTTATTCATTGTCTGCTTGTCCTCCTGTCGGGAGCGAAATGATACTAGACTCGGTTACCAGTGCGAAAAAAAGCCCCGGAGGCTGCTCATGAATAGTTATCGTCTGTCATTCCTGGTGGTATTGCTGATCCCGATGATCGTCAGGGCGGATATCATCGTCGGTGGGGAAGGCTCGCGTTGCAGTGAGGATCCCGCCTGTATCAATCGAATTCACCCGGATATCCCGATGGCGGCCCGTGCCAGACCCGGTGAGCGGATCACGATGATCGGCAGGGACGCGGGCGACATGCAGCTTGATCCCGATGAATTCGCTGTAGCGGAACAGAGTTCGCGCGAAGGGTTTGGCGTAGTGCATCCCCTGGTCGGGCCGGTCTACATAGAAGGTGCCATTGCTGGCGATGTTCTCGCCGTTACGATCGAGGGAATCAAACCCGGACCGGTAGGCTGGACGACTAGCTCGGCC
>JAQCAD010000069.1 GCA_027621915.1 Pseudomonadota bacterium | reverse complement strand
GACTGGCTACGGCTACCAGTGGTGGGTTGGCTACTTCGAATACAACGGTCAACAGATTGCCGCATACGCTGCACGTGGCCATGGCGAGCAGAACCTGTTCATCATGCCGGAAATTGATTTGGTAGTGGCAGTGTTCTCACATGGGTTTAACAACGAAGAAGGCGAGTTCAATCAGACATTCGAGATGATTGCAGAATTCATCATTCCGGCGTTGCCTGCCATGTAGTCATGTGTACTGAGTCGCCCCAGTCAAACGGCGAGTAGTTAATGAGTCCCGTCGCTGCGACCGGCCTCATCGTGGTGTTAGAGAAAAGGGATACTGCCGCGGCGCAATAACCGAGAACAAGGGCTTCCGTCGTGACGTTTTGAGCTGGATTCAGCTGTTGGCGAGGGATTCCCTATGAAGCTCTAGACCTTCATTCAGAATCTTCGATGTTGTCTCTGGCTTCCAGGTACCCGGGCTCATCATCGCCGTCGGCGAAGAAATCGATGTCATCCCCGGTGTCTTCGTCCGCGAGCGCAGATGAATCCTCGCTATTGTCATCCAAGAGTTCAAATTCTGCAGGGCTGTCAGAAATCTGGATTTCGGTCGGCGCCGTCAAGTCACTTTCCGGCCTTTCAATACCGATTCGATATGCCGCGAAACCCGGCATTACAAATTGATCGAGTGCCATGCCGAGAACGCGTCCTTTTACCGACGCCCTCAATTCTGTCCGCACATTGGTTATGGGATCCGTTACCGTACCGAGCAAATCGCCCTTTTTAACGCGGTCGCCCAGATCAATTTTGCTGAACAATACGCCGCCGCTGTTAGCGCGCACCCACTTGGAGCGATAATAGACCGGCTCACGATTTCCCCAGGTCGTGGTCCTGCTATACATGCCGAGCTCATTGAGTAACGTCATGACGCCTTTGGTACTGTGGGTTACTGCGTCGTCCTGCACCCTGGCCGGTTCACCGGCTTCGAGAGCAACTGTCGGTATACCGGCGTCCGCTGCTGCCCGTCGCAACGTGCCGGATGCCCCTCTGCTGTGCAGTACAACTGTCGATCCGAATCCCTTTGTAAGCTCAACTATTTTCGGGTTCTTAAGATCGGCCCGGAGCTGAGGCAGGTTAGTTCGTTGAAATGACCCGGTATGCAAATCGACGAGCGCATCGCATTGGGAAATAATTTCGGTGAAAAAGGAATGAGCAAGACGCGATGCCGCGCTTCCCGTCGAACTACCAGGGAAGTAGCGATTGAGATCGCGACGGTCAGGCAAGTAACGTGACGCCCGACGAAACCCCTGCAGATTGACGATAGGCACGCCGATTACCGCACCGGAAAGTTTCTCGGGCTCAAGGTCATAAAGGACTCGTCGCACAACTTCGATTCCGTTCAGCTCATCTCCATGAATCGCGGCTGTAACACACAGCACTGGCCCTTGGTTCGCCCCGTTTACGACGAGAACCGGCGTCGGTACCTCGATGCCATCGAAAGTCTGATCGGACGACCACGCCAATCGGGTAGACGTACCGGGAGCGACCTCTACACCAAGCAATAGCAGCGGTTCTTGTTCATACACAGCTAAAGTCGGTTCGATTGGTGGCGCAATCGATCCAATCTCAATGCCACCAATTTCCGGTAGCAGCTCGGCTGGCTCCGACAGATTAATATTCGCTGCAATCGGGGGTCTGGACTTCTTCACTTTTGGTGCGGTGTTTCCAGTGACCTCTGGCTTGGGAGGTCCTACGAATTGATCGTCGCGAAGTTCGACCGACTCGTGTCCGTAAAAATCGTAGACGATGTTCTGATCGACGACGTTTTCGATAACATCCAGGTCGTGATCGTCGACCGGTCCGACGGCTGGCTCACCTGCTGCATCACGAACCGTATCTTCGGCGGTAGTGCCTGCCTCATCGTCCGTCGCTCCTCGGAGGATCGCCTCTGTCGATTCGGAAGTTGTATCAACTGTGTCCGGTTTCGAATTGAACGGAATAACCTCATCAGGAGACAAGGAATCAGTGGCGAACAAAAGCCCGCCCCATGCCAACAGGCAGAAAGGCACGACCGCTCGAAAGATTTCGCGGTATTTCAGCCGCATTGTTCGCGGACTCGCCTGGCTTAACCGGCTAGCGCTCATACAGGTACTCGTGTGTGTCTGGGGCTCAACTATCAGAAGGATACCGGAATTGTCAGCAAGTTATGAGGACTGGTCGACAAATCGGCTGTAACTATATGTTTTTCATACTTTGATGGGAAGCATTTATCGAGCGATCTTGAGGATTTGCTCCTACAAACGCCTGGCTACCTGCCCACTACTGCGATGTCGGTGACGATTCGCGCGAGGCCCATATCCACTGATCATTCCATATAGTATACGGTCAGGACTGTTTCCCGCCGGGAATGTGCCTGCCTCCGCCTGTCGCCTCACAATGCCGACCAGCTCTCGACCTGAAATCGTGGGTTCGGGTATCGTGGTTAATTCATCGCCACCACCCGGAACGTGAAGTGAATTCCAAAGTACCCCCACTGGTTGTCGCCCTTGTCATTCTGCTCACATTCCTCGCCATCGGTGTCTGGGTCTGGGGAAGCGGCGAAGCGAAGAAAATCGGTGGACCAGCAGGGCTGCGGGTAGATCCCGACGGCCATCTCTTTATCCAGATCCAGAATCAACTACTGGAACACGACGCCGACGGTGTTTTTTTAAAGCAGCATGATCTGGGAGCGATGGGCGCAGAAATAATCCTGGGGTCCGTCGCATTTTTCTCCGACGGAGACATTCTCCTGCGCCTCGGAACAGATCCGCGTTCTTTGTATGACAATGTCAGAGCGTACCAGCGCCTTACGAATGAGCAATCGCTCTCGCCGCAGTCGCCCGGCAGCGGCCTTTATCGCTGCGACCTCGACACCGCAGTCTGCCAGCGCTTTGGAACTGACGGCGTCGATTTTAAAGCCGCGTACAGCGTTTTTATCGACTGGCAAACCGACGACGTCTATATAGCCGACACGACGCGACATTTGTTGCGCAAATATTCGGCGAACGGCGATGCGCTCGCTGAGCCCGTTGGCGGATTCCTGTTTCCGAATCAATTGCTGCTCGACGGTGAGCGGCTGTTCGTCGTGGACACGAACCACCATCAGATCCGCATCGTTAACAAGGACAGCGGCCGATTTGGCGAAAAGATCGAAGCTGTCAATGTCGTGCCAGATTTGGCCGCAAGAACCGGTCAGACATGGCCAACCCATATCGCCCGGGTTGATAACGAGTGGTGGGTGAACAACATGCGCACTGGCATGAACGAAGGCAGCATTTACATATTCGATAACGACTGGCGCCACGATCGCAGTGTCACATTACCGCCCGACGCAGACCCAATCGCACTGGTCGCGTTCGGCGACAATGTTTTGATCAGCGACTGGAACAATGACCGCATCTATCGCGTCGCACGAACGGGACAACATCTCGACGATTTCTCCTCGTCGGGTCTTGCACAGGTATTGGCCGAGTCCCGCAAGGCACGCCTGCAGTTCACAATTTACAGTTACGCGGGCATTGCTCTTTTTATACTCGTGCTCGCCGGGATTTTTATACGCGCAATGGCCATGCCGAAGCCGGAGAATGACACCAAATCTAGCGTTTAATAAATTTGGCCAGCGCTTTCAAATCGGCTGCCCCGACGACCCAGCCGAACGGATCGGCAGTCTTGCCTTCCTGGATATCCAGCAGTTCATCCTTAAGCTCCGACGACATGACGCCAATATGCTGCAACCGCCACTCCCTGCCACTCGCTTCGCCGATCGCCGAAATGGGTGCAACGATTGCGCCTGTACCACAGGCGAATAATTCACTGCATCGTCCCGATTCAATATCCTTCACCAACTCGTCAACCGGCATTACCCGGGCAGTGGATTCGATGCCAAGGTGATTTGCGAGTTTCATTAACGAGTCTCGCGTAACGCCTTCGAGCAACGAGCCGCTGAGCGCGGGAGTGTGCAACTCGCCGTCGATGACCGCCATGAAATTCATTGCGGATAATTCCTCGATGTTTTTCCCTGCAGTCGGATCAAGCCACAGGGATTGGTCGAATCCGAGCGCAACGCAGTTCTCATTGGCTTTCAGTGACGCCGCGTAGTTGCCACCGACTTTGACGTCGCCTGTCCCTCCTCTTGCTGCACGAAAATTCTCACGCTCGATCATGATGCGGATAGGGCTGGAGTAGTAGGCGTCGGAGGGACTGGCAATCAGCAGGAACACGAAACGATCGCTTCCTTTGACTGCAAAATGCGGGTCGAGGCCAAACATTGTCGGGCGCAAATACAACGACTGGCCTCTTTCAACCGGGATAAAATCGGCCAGGGAAATGACGACCGATGACAGCGCTTCTGCGAATAGTTTAGCCGGAACAACCGGCATTTTCAGGCGCTCTGCAGATCGGGCGAAGCGCCGCCAGTTCAGGTTCGGCCGGAACAGCACGGGGCTCGATTCAGCTTTGACATAGGCTTTCATTCCCTCGAATGCCTGCTGTCCAAACTGGAGCGCGGTCGATGCGGGATTGATCGGGACATCAGCAAACGGTACCAGCGCGCCAGCATGCCACTTGCCGCCTCGATAATCAGCACGAAACATGATCGGAGCCAGTTCGGCGCCAAAAGGAATCTTCGCTGGCAGCCGGTAGCCGGCAAGAATACCGGCAACTTCAGATTCGGCTGCAGGCATTTTCAACAGCGGACGCGTGGATGCGCGTGGGTCAACTTAACGCGTCGCATTCTGACTCACTCTTGTTTGTTCATCCGGATGCACGATATAGACCTGTGTCATTTTCACATCGAGTGCAGTGGAGATCGCCGTGTTCGCACCGGTTTCAGGATCAGGGTAGGCATCCGCCAGACGACGCAATGCCTTATATAACGAGATGCCCGAGATTTGCCCATTGCTCAGATGGTGTGTGGAATCGTTCCTGATCAGTTGTTTGTACCAGGTATCGACGTCGGCATAACCGGCAACCAGACCTGTCGCGCCGGTGGGGCTCAAAGTCAGCTGCAATTGCATGTCGCGTATTAGCTGAAAAGTAGGCACACCCAGATTCATCCAGGGAATTATCACCTCACCAATCGGTTCTGTGGTCAATACAGAATTGACGATCTTTCCCTGGGTCTGTCGGATCAGGCTCGCACCCCATCGCATGTCTACTCTTTGTGATCCGCCCGACATCACTTTCATACCGGTCGCGTCGGTCAAGAGCCGATCCAGTCCGCGATAAACAGATACCGTCACATTGTCATCATTTTCCAGGTTATCAACACCGGTCAGTTCGATCATGGTGCGGTTGTAACGGCGATCAGCGATCGCCTTGTTCTGAAAAATAAACTCGACGCCATCCGGACCCCGAAAACCAATGACGCATCCGACCGCCCGGTACACTTCATTGTCGATGCCCCGCTCGCCGTCCGGATGCGTAAAGTCGTTTGGCCCGATTTCGCCGTCAAGATTCAGTCCGTATGACAGCGGCCCTTCGACTTCATAGAATGGAAATGAGTCCGGCGCATCAGTCGGATGCCAGGTTTCAATCTCCTGTTTCAACTGGGTATCCACGACCGACCATTTTTCGCCTGGTGGAAACAGGATCTCGAACTGCTCGCGAGGCCCGTCGTTGAATCCCCTGGGGCATTCCGTTTTTGCATCAGGTGTTTGATAAACCGCCCAGAACAAATCGGTCATTACATAGCCGATCGCGCCATCCCTGGGCACGCCGGGGCCGACTCCGTCCGCCTTGGCGGTCAACGATATCGCAACTGCGATGCTCATCAGTGCTGCCAAAAGCCGGTTCTTCATCGTCTGCTCCTTCGGAATGGCAGCCATCAGAGCGTGCCACCCAAATAATCATCGCGCAACCAGAATGCCTCCAGCCCGTTTCGTTGCCCGCGCCACTCACCCGTGCCTGCGCCATTAACGTCGCCAGGTTTTCTGTCGCCGCCGTAGATGACAACGGGTCGATCACGATAGGCCCACACAGACAAAGCGTCGCTTTGTTCCGGCGAGGCTTTGTGTCCTGTTTTCGGATCGATATCGATCACGTTCCACGCCCGGCTGTTCCCAATCATGCCCTTTTCTGCCTGCACATAGGGCCACATCTTCAGGCATTTTTCGGCTTCCCCCCCGCCGCACATTGCGTTCCGATAGACCTGCGTGTCATCGGGATGATCGCAGCTCAATTGGTCGACAGAATCATCCCCGCATACATAGGTGTACACAGTCATTCCGTCCGAATCCGCCAACACCTCACCGACAAGTGTTTGCTGCACAGTAAAGAGTTCCGGAATTGGCGGCGCCATTTGCGTATAGACGTTACTCCAGCCCTCTACATCGCTGCCCTCGAGGCTCCAGGATCGTGCATCAAGAACGTGCGTATACAGCGGCTTTTGCCGAAACGCCCACTGCCGGACACCAGGTGATCGTTCAATGATGGACCATTCGCCCACCGCCCGGGCCACGGCCGGCGCAATTACCGGCAACCAGGTTCTCGCACATTCTGTATCGCACATCGAAGTATCCGACGTGTCTTTATCATAGACATATACGGAAAAATTCTTGTCTGTCGTCAGCAGCCGGCCCATCGTCGTCGTTTTGATCGCGAATCCCGGTGGCACCCTGGCCGGCGGGCCGATTGGCACACGGTTTGCCGGAGAGTCGCCGCCATATCTGCGCGTCGTGCCCCCATAGGTATCGCCCGTCTCTTTGTCTTTTGCCGAGGTGTACAGCGGCTGCTCATCATAGGCCCACTGCCTGGTGCCGTCCTTTCGATCCACTATCGTCCATTTGCCGATTTTTTCTGCGTCGTCGGCAGCCAGTACCGGCGGCCAGAGGTCTGTACAACTGGGGCGCTTATCAAGCTCGGGCAGCAGTATGCCCGGCGGATAGGGGCTCATCAGGCCCGCAGTTTCAGTGCGTACTTCGTCGTAACAGGCCGGGTTTCCCTGCGTTTCACCGCTGTAACCATTTCGCAACTTGTGGGACGGCCAGGTATACAGTGTGCGACCAGCGCTGTCCGCGAAAACCGGTCCTTCGAGTTCCGTCGGTTCGACATGAAATCCGGGCGGCATCGGCACACTCACATAATCTTCGACCAGTCGTAAGGAACCCGGATCAACCGATTCTGCAGCCCTTGCCGCGGCGGTAATAAATAATGTGACAGCAAGAAAATGAATCCCAAGCCGCATCACGCCAAAATCTCACCGATTTCTTTGGAAGTGTTATTGCTCTTGTCACCCCATGACGGCACATCGAGCCCCATTAAACGCATCGCCGTGTAACCCAAACGGCATCCCGGGGTTCCGCCGCCGTCAATATGCAGACCGGTTTTCACTCGGCCACCGGCATTGCCGGCGCTGAACATCGGAATACCTTCTATACCGTGAATCTTGGCAAACGACTGGTCGGTCGTCGCATAGATCAGCGAATGATCGAGCAACGATCCGTCACCTTCTTTGAAATCCGCCAGCGCCTGCACGTAATGCGCCCACTCTTCCATCGCACGCCTTGTGTACCACGATACGTTCGGTTGGCATTGCTGACGCTCATCGACAGCTTCCTCATGGGTTGCCGTATGGTGCGGCTTGTCATAGCCTGGCTTTGTTGTCGCCGAGAACGCGGACGCATAAAACATGTTGAAAACACGAGTCTGGTCGCAGGCCACCGCCATCAGCATCAGGTCGGTCATGATTCGATGTCTTTTGGCGACCAGATCCGCATCGAGACCAGAAGGCAGATCTTCGGGTTTGTCCGTGACAATGCACGCCTCCCTCGGATCAGGTTTCGTCAATTGCAAATCGAAACGACGTTCGAGATCCCGCAATCCTGTGAAGTACTGGTCCAGCCTGGCCCGATCCTCCGTGCCGAGTTCATTATTTAACGCGCGCGTCTCGTCCAGCACATGCGACAGAGAGCTCTTGCGCACCAGGACGCGGGGATCCGGTGTGAATTCGGACGCGTTGGGATCCTGAAAATTCGTACCAAACAGGCGTTGGTAAAATCGCAGAGGCGACCATTCCGGTGCGTTGACCGAATTACCGTTCTCATAGCTGAAGCTATCGCGAACATCTCCTGTGGCCGTCGCACTCAAACTTCGAAAACGTGTGTCGTTTCCAATCTTTCGGCTAACGGTCACGTCGATGGTTTCACCCGGGCGATTTTCAGACGTCATCGGCGCAATACCGGAACGCAAAATCACCCAACCGGAGTGATGGCACAGATTCGGCGCAGCGTCTTTGAAGACGTGAAAATTCGTATACAAATTAATGTGCTTTTGGACCGGCGCGAGGGATGCGATTTCTGGAGGCAAATCAAAATCGGGCCCGGTCGTTTTGGGTACGAAGATGGCCTCGCTCATCCCGAGTCCCCAGGACCAGGTGCCAAAACGCATCGGCAGCGGAGCCCCCGACGCCAGCGCAGTCCCGTTTTCGTTCAGAAAACAGTCAAGCAGTGGCAATGCGACGGTTACGGCACTACCGTTCAACATACCTCGGAGGACGCGGCGTCTGGTCAGCTTGTTCAATTGACAATCTCCTCTTTCATTCCTGCCTTTTTGCGATCTGCGATCTGCGATTAATCTTGCACACTGGCGATAATATCCGCAGGCGCTGGCTCAGCCCTGACCTGCGAGAACGCCTGGCTCAGTGCAATATCCCGCAACAGCGCCGGCACCTTGTAGCCGTTGGCCGAGAATCGCGCCTGGAAGTGTGCCAGGATCTCCCGATCGTACCGTAGTGAAACCGGCCCGCCGGTGCCATAGGCATACAGTCGGTTCACCAGGCAATACGGCAATTTCGGGTGGTTGCGCATGGCCTCGTTTAAACCTTTCACGTCGTCGTACAACGCCCCGTCAAGTTCACCGGTCGTATCGAGCGGGACGCCGTTTTCTGTCTCACGGTAAAGTCCCGCGCCGTCGAAGTTCTCAAGCGCCAGACCCATTGGATCGGTTATCAGGTGGCATCCCGCACATGAAGGATTAGTGGAGTGAATTTGCAGTCTCTCACGTGCCGTACTTAAATCACCGGCATCCTCAAGCAGGGAAAAGTCCACGTTGGGTGGAGGTGGCGGCACCTTCTGACACAGGAACAACTCCCGCAGAGCCTTTCCTCGCAAAGTCGGCGAGCTTCTTACCGCATGGGAATTCGCCGCGAGAAAACTCACCTGCGTGAGCAATCCGCCGCGTGAGCTGCCTTCCGGAAACTCATAAGGTGCCCAACTATCGGTGGCTGGCGTGCCGTAAAGCGCGGCCAGGCTCATTGACATGAATGTGCTGCGCGTAG